>CAYMTM010000042.1:3894-16424 GCA_964393375.1 uncultured Rhodospirillaceae bacterium | reverse complement strand
GCGTCGACTTGCCGCAGCCCGACGGCCCGATGATCACCACCACCTGGCCGCGCCTGACCTCCAGCGACACGCCGCGCACCGCCTCGACCTGGCCGTAGCTCTTGCGCAGGCCCTCGAGGCGGATCATCGGCCCGCCGTTCGTGTCGCTAGGCATTGAACTTGGTCTCCAGGCGCTGCGCCCAGTGCGTCAGCGGGTAGAGGATCACGAAATACATCGCCGCCACGCTGGTGTAGACCTCGAGCGGGCGGAACGTGTCGGCCACCACGATCGAGCCCGTATACATCAGGTCCGGCACGGCCACGACGTAAAGCAGCGCCGTGTTCTTGAGCTGGATCACCGACTGGTTGACGAAGGGCGGGATCATGCGGCGCACGGCCTGAGGCATGATGATGTTGCGCATCATCTCGAAATTGGTCATGCCCAGCGCGCGCGCGGCCTGCCACTGGCCGCGGTCGATCGAGATGATGCCGCCGCGCACGATCTCGGTGGCGAATGCGCCCATGTAGAGCGTGAGGCCGAGGCCGGCGGCGAGCCAGGCCGGCATCTCGACCCGGAGCACGATCGGCAGTGCGAAGTAGAACCAGACGATCTGCACCAGCAGCGGCGTGCAGCGGAACACCTCGACATAGGCGCGGATGGGAAAGGTTGCCCAGCGCCGTCGGTAGAGCAGCGCCATGCCGCAGACCGCGCCGATCAGGAGGCCGCCGAGCACGGTGCCGAGCGCATAGGCCATGGTCACGCCGGCGCCCTTGAACCAGAACCACGAATAGGAATAGACGACGCCGAAATCCCAGCGATACCCCATCGACGCCCTCCTTCCCGGTGCGTCAGAAACGGTCGGGGCGGAACGGCGCCAGGTCGACGCTCGGTCGGCGCCCCGCCACCAGCTCGCCGATCAGCTTGCCGGTGATGCCCGCGAGCGCCAGGCCGATATGGTCGTGGCCGAAAGCGAACCAGACATTGGCGAAGCGTGGCGAGCGGCCGATCACGGGTTTGGAATCGGGGTGCGAGGGGCGCGGCCCCATCCATTCGCGCCCCGGTTCGCCCTTGAGGCGCGGCAGCAGCGCCTGCGCCTGCCGCCCCACCCGGCGCGCGATCGCCATGTCGACCGGCGCGTCTATGCCCGCGAACTCGGCGATGCCGGCGGCGCGGATGCCTTCCTTCATATGCGTCACGGCGATGTAGCGGTCAGCCGACATCACCGCCACGCGCAGTGTCAACTCCTGTTCCGGAAACATCACGTGGTAGCCGCACTCGGCCTCGAGCGGCACGGCGCTGCCAAGCTGCGCCGCCAGCGGGCGCGACCACGCGCCGGCCGCGATCACGACCCGCCGGGCGGGCATGCCGCCCCGCTCGGTCACGATCCCGGTGGGGCCTTCCGGTCCGATCTCGAATCCCCGGACCGCAGCGCGCACGACCTCGCCGCCTTTCTCGGCGAAGCTCCGCGCCAGCGCCTGGGTCAACCGCAGCGGATCGAGTACATGCGCCAGGCGTGGGATGTGGATCGCGCGCACGACGGCGGGCGTCAGCGCCGGCTCGATCTGGCGCGCCTCGTTGCCGTCGAGCGTCTCGAAATGGATTCCGCGCCGCCGCCTAAGGTCTAGCGCATAAGCGGCGCCGGCGAACGCCTCCTCGCTCTCCCAGGTCATGATCAGTCCGCTGGGGTTGATCAGGTCCTTTGCGCCGGCATCGGCGACCAGCGGATCGTAGCCCTCGTGCAGGCGGCTCAGAAGGCTGTGCCGCGCGTCGGCGATCGCCTCGACCGCGGCGGGTCGGGACGCCGCCAGGAACCGCAGCAGCCAGGGCAGCGCCTTCGGCAAGTGGTTGATGCGCAGCCTCAGCGGCGAGTCCGCGTCGAACAGCATACGCGGCACCTTCTTCATCACGCCGGGCAGGCCCAAAGGTACGCAGGACGCGAAACCCAGGTTGCCGGCGTTGCCGAAGGAGGCTCCCTCGCCCGGGCCGGCGCGGTCGACCAGCCGGACCTTGAATCCCTCGCGCTGGAGATAGAGCGCGCAGCACGTACCGACGATGCCGGCGCCGATCACGGTCACGTCGCGGTCAGGAACAGCCATCCGAGCGAAATCCCGAGGGACGCCGCGCACGCCGCGCGGCGATGATTGAGGTGCGAAGCATGCGGCGTCCCCGCCGGCCGAGCGACGGCGGGGACGCCCCGCGCCCTAGCGCGGGGAGAAGGAAACCGTCGGCGGTATCTGGGTGATGCCGGCGGTTTCGAGCGAATCGAGCATCCGCCGCTCGTTGTGCCCCAGCAGGATGTTCCATTCCGCCCAGCGGTCGAGGAACTTCTGCCAGCGACTGTCGTCCTCCATCCTGAGGCCGATATAGCCGGGCAGCGCCACGCGGGGCTCGGGATTGACGAATTCGCCGAGATCCGGGTTCTTGCTCTTGGCGATCATGCTGGAGAGCACGGTTGTGGTGAACGCGTCGGCGCGACCCGAGGAAACGGCCAGGATGATCTGGGACAGCTCCTTCATCTCCACGCGCGTCGCCTTGGGCGCCATCTTGCGCAGGATCACTTCGTCGGCCGAGCCTGTCATCACCGCGACCTTGACGTCCGGCTTGTTGTAGTCGGCCCAGGTCCTGCCCTTGAATTTCGGGTTGTTGACCGTCACCCATTCGATCCAGTAGATCGGCCCGGCGAAGTCGATCGAGGCGGCGCGCTTGGGCGTCGCCTGCAGGCCGGGATGGAAGTCGATCTTGTTGGCCTGGAGCGCAAGCACGACCTCGCCCCAGCCGCCGACCTCGACCGGCTCGAACTTCACGTCGAGCTCCTTGGCGATGTCCTTGCCCATCTCGACGAGCGCGCCCTTCCATTCGCCCGACGCCTTGTCGCGCACGTAGTAAGGCGGGTAGTCGAACACGCCCATGCGGACCTTGCCGGTCTTCTTGATCTGCTCCCAGGTCGAATCCTGCTTCTGCTGAGCCGAAGCGCCGCCCGTCATCGCGATCGCCAGGACGGCGACCGCGGCGAGCGCGGCGCGAACCAATCGTATGCTCATGCGGCGTACTCCCCCGTATCGAGTTGTCCCGCGGACATTGCGCTGCCGTGGGGAGGTCTGACCCCGGGCGAACGCTAGGAGCCGCGCGGCACCGGCGTCAAGCGCGGGCGGCGCGCGCGGTCAACGCAATGCCGCTATTGCGCGCGCGAAGCGGTCGATCTCCTCTTCGCTGTTGTAATAGTGAACCGAGGCGCGTACGACCATGTCGAGCCCGCGCTCGGTCATGTCGAGCATGGTGGAGAACCGGCTTGACGTGGTGACGTTGATCCGTTGGCGCGCGAGCGCCTGCTTGATCGCCGCCGGCGCGACGCCTTCCAGGGTGAAGGTGACGATCCCGCATTTCGTCCGGCCGAGATCGCGCAGCGCAACGCCGGGGATGGCGGCAAGGCGCCGGCGCAGCGCGTCGGCCAGTGTCCGCACCCTGTCCCAGATCGCTTCCATGCCCCAGCCGAGCGCATAGTCGATGGCGACACCGAGCCCGATCTTGGCGGCCACGTTGCCCTCCCAGTTCTCGAACCGCCGCGCGTCGGGGCGGATCTCGTACTTGTCGGGCGCCACCCACTTGGCCGCGTGGAGGTCGAGCAGCGGCGGCTCGAGCCGGTCGAGGAAGCTCTGCTTTACGTAAAGGAAACCGGTGCCGCGCGGCCCGCGCAGATACTTGCGCCCCGTGGCCGACAGCATGTCGCAACCGATGCGACCCACGTCGACCGGCAATTGGCCGACCGACTGGCACGCGTCAAGCAGGTAGGGAATGCCGGCCGCGCCTGCGATGCGCCCGACCGCCTCGGCCGGATTGACCAAACCGCCATTGGTCGGCACATGGGTGATGGCGATCAGCTTGACGCGCGGATCGATCATGCGTTCGAGCGCCTTGACGTCGAGCTGGCCGGTTTCGTCGTTCGGTACCGCCTTCACGACCGCGCCGTCGCGCTTCGCCACCTGCAGAAAGGCGATGTAGTTGCTGGCATACTCCGCGACCGCCGTCAGGATCCGGTCGCCCGGTTTGAAGCGCAGGCCGTAGAACGCCATGTCCCAGGCGCGGGTTGCATTCTCGACGATCGCGATCTCGTCGCGCTTGGCGCCGATCAGCGCGGCGATAGCGTCGTACACGCGCTCGACCGCCGCTTCGGCGCGATCGGCCGCCTCGTAGCCGCCGATCTGGGCTTCGAGGTCGAGATGCGCCTTCACGGCCGCCAGCACCGGCGTCGGCGTCAGGCCCATGCCGGCATTGTTGAAATGCAGCACCTCGGCTGCGCCCGGCGTGTCCGTGCGGGCGCGGGCAAGATCGAACGGCATGAAAGCAACCTCCGCGAAACGAGGGCCGCATTGTGGCTATAATCGCGGAATTGGAAAGGGCGCGCGGAGGCGGCGGTGGCGGGCGATCACGAACTTCTGGCGGCAATCGGCCGCGGCGACGTCGCCGCGGCGCGGGCCGCGCTCGATGGCGGCGTCGGAGCCGAAGCGCGCGGCCCCGGCGGGGAGCCGGCGCTGGTGATCGCAGCGATGGCCGGCGAGGCGGAAATCGTCGCCTTGCTGCTGGACCGCGGGGCCCGGGCGGATTCGGCCGGCGAAACCGGCAACACGGCGCTGATGCACGCCGCCGCGCGCGGTCACTCCGGCGTGGTCGAGTTGCTGCTGGCGCGCGGCGCCGACCGCAACCATGCCAACCGCTGGGGACTGGGCGCCAGCGACTGGGCGCGCTGGGCTGCCGATCCGGCGGCCGTCATGGGATTGATCCAGGCGAACCGGTCCTGAGCGTCGCGCGGCCGCAGCACGGTGACGTTGGGCGAGGGCGTGCCGCGATAGGCGTCGAGCTGGGTGCGCCTGGCGCGCTGGGCCTGGAAGTCGGCGATGATCGCCTCGCGCTGCCGGCGGTCGTAGCTCTGCCGCGCCTGCGCCCAGGCGTCGAAGACCTTCTTGCGATAGACCATGCCCCGCTCGGGCGCGGCGGAATGGTAGTTCGCCACCGCCAGCGACCAGGAATGCCTGGCGTCGCGCAGTTCTTTAAGATAGCGCGCGGCATAGGCGACGTTCGCCAGCGGATCGAATGCTTCCTCGAGATCGACGAAGGCCTCGGGGTGGTAGAACAGATTAACCTGCATGCAGCCGACATCGATGTTGTACTGGCCGCGGCCCACCAGCGCCCGCACATGGGCGATCGCCTGGGCCTTGGTTTCGAAGAAGCGCCCATCGCCGGCATTGTTGACGGTCCAGGGCCAGGCAATTTTTTCCCCCGTGTCCGGGTCGGCCCGGCCCGATTCGACCAGCGAAACGGCGGTCAGCAACTGGGCGGGAATGTTGGATTCACGCTCGATCCTGTCGATGGCGAGGCGGCAGGCGTCGGCGGCGCCGCGCGTCAGGCGGCCGAAAACCTCGCCTTTCGCGGGCGGGGCGGCCGAGAGCGCCGCCATGAGCCCCGCCACGAGAGCCAAACCGAAGGCGCGCCGCCGGCTTCGCGGCCGCGCCGGACGCTGGGCAATTCCGGCCATGCAAATCTCCTTGCCCACACAGGGTCGCAACCGCCATGCCAGGGGCTTGCCCAATTGAATAGCAATTCGGGTTGGCGCCGCTAATGCCGGCAGATTGCCCGGGGACCAAGCACCCCCTGCCCTGGTCTTGTGCAACGCACAATCCGTTCGCGGGCAAAGCGGAACGAAATCTGGCAGAAATTTGATAACAGCATGAATCAAAGAATTTTTTCTGGATTCCAATTGCAATATGTCTGCACCAGTGCCATATTGTGCAACGCCAAATGAAGGCTGCACGGCAGTTCCTGTCGTGCTCTTCTTGGGCGTTTCCTCCCTAAACTCGGGCCGTGTCGCTAGACACGGCCCCTTTTTCTGTTGGTGTACTAACGACTTAGCGGCTGGCAGCGCGGCTTGGCGGCGCGTCGCCGCCGGGGCCCAGCGGGCGCTGCATCATCAGCACGTCCAGCCAGCGGCCGAACTTCCAACCGACGGCCTTGAGCAGGGCCGCTTCCCTGAACCCCAGCGCGGCATGGATGCGGGCGGACGCGGCATTGTCGTAGCCCCCGCCGATCACCGCCACCATCTGCCGGTATCCCAGGGCCGTGCAGCGATCCACCAGCGCCGTCAACAGCGCCCGGCCGATTCCCCGGCCGTCCATGCCGGGGGCCACGTAGACCGAATTCTCGACGGTATGGCGATAGGCCGGCCGCGGGCGGAACGGGCCGGCATAGGCATAGCCGACGACCCGCCCGTCCAGCACGGCCACCAGGTAGGGCAGCCCCGCCGCGGCGACCGCTTGGAACCGCCGGGCAATCTCCTCCACGTCGGGCGGCTGTTCCTCGAACGAGCCCAGGCCGGCCAGCACGTGATGGGCGTAGATCGCCTGGACCATTGCCATGTCGCCCGGGCCGGCCTCGCGTACCGCGACCGCGGCCTTGCCCGCACCGGGCGTTCGCGCAGCCGCGTCCATCGCATCAGGCTGCGGCAAGCGCACGCCGGTCGATGCCGCCGAGCGCCGTCAGCACGCGGGTAATGTCGCGCGTCAGGGCGGCGATGGCGGATTTGCGGGTGATCGTTTCCTCGTCCATGTAGAGCCCGCGATTGATCTCGATCTGTAGCGCGTGGATGCCGCGCCGCGGCCTGCCGTAGTTCTGGGTCGTGAAGCCGCCGGAATACGGGTTGTTGCGCGTCACCACGTAGCCAAGGTCGCGCAGAGTCTGCTCGGCCGTCTCGGTGACGACCGACGCGCAGGACGCGCCATGCACGTCGCCCAGGATCACGTCGACGCGCTGTCGCCCGGCGTCGGCATCCATCGGCCCGCCGACCGACGGCATGGAATGCGCGTCGACCAGGATGCAGCAGCCGAACGACTCGCGCGTCTCGGAGATCAGCCGGCGCAGCGCACCATGATAAGGCTGGTAGAGCGCCTGGATGCGCTCCAGCGCATCGGCCAGGCGCAGCTTGTCGCGGTAGATGTCGCGGCCGGTGGCGACCACGCGCGCGATCGTGCCAAGCCCCGCGGCGACGCGCGGCGAGCGGGTGTTGGCGAAGCCCGGCAGCGAGTCCGCGAACATCGCCGGGTCCAGCTCGTAGGGCTCGCGGTTCGGGTCGACATAGGCGCGCGGGAACAGGGCGCGCAGCAACGGGGCGCCCAGGCTGGGCGCCTGGCCGAAGATCTCGTCGATGAAGCTGTCCTCGGACCGCCGCAGGGCGACCGCATCGAGCCGCGAGGAGGCAACGAACTCGGGCGGATAGTGGGCCCCGCTATGGGGCGAGGCCACGACCAGGGGCAATTCCTGGCTGTCGGGCGCCAGCACCTCGAAGGGGGGCGGTCTGACGCCCACGACGGCAACGGTGTCCATGCGCTTGATTTACGGCAAGCGCGCGGCGCTGTCATCACCCCGCGCCACGCCCGGCGGGCGCCCGGCCGCAGCCCGGGGCAGGGTTGCGCCGGCCGCGCCTTTGGTGCTATGTGCCCGCGTCCCGAGGCCGGCCCGGCGGGCGCGGCACTACCCTGGTTAAGGGCGCGTAGCTCAGCGGGAGAGCACTACGTTGACATCGTAGGGGTCGCAAGTTCAATCCTTGCCGCGCCCACCATTGTCTCGTCACGGCCTACTTGCCGCGCAGCGCTTCCAGCCGCCCCTTGAACAGCACCCGACCGGCCGCGTGCGCGATGAGTGACAACCCGCTCGCGCGCCGCCCGGCCGACCTATCCGCAATTCGATTCAAATGCAGGTCGGCCGGAAATCCGCGCGCCGGCCGTCGCTTGCCGGTGCGCGCCTCCTAACCCTTTCTCAACAATCCTCCCGTACCAACGAACGATTGCACGAAGGCCGGACCCGCGCCCGGGACCGGCGGCGCGCGCCCGACGAACCGATGCGATGGCGGCAGATGGCGGTAGCGCAGACCCTGGCAACGACCGGCAACCGGACGCGTCCCGCGATCCGGCGCGCGGCGGTGCGCCTGCGCGCCTGGTGGGACGGCGCCGACGCGGCCGAGCTGGTCGACGAGATCGCGGCCATGGCCGAGCGAGCGGCGGCGGGTCCCGACCGCGCGGAGGTCTCGGTTCGCGCACGGCTGAAGGCATGGTGGGACGGCACCGATCCGATCGCCGAGCCGGAGCCGCCGCAGCCCGACGCCGCTGCGCCGCAGCCCGCGCAGCAACCCAACCCCCAGGCTTCGGCCGCACCGGCAGGAGCGAAATTGCGGCTGCCGCCCGAGAAGCTCGAGTCCCTGGGCAAGCTGTGGGGCGACGGTTTCCGCGAACCGCTCGACAAGAACTACGTCCCCGACCTCGTCAAGCCGTTCGCCCTCAACGAGAAGATGACGGTGATCGACCTCGGGGCGGGGCTGGGCGGCGGAACGCGCGCGGTCGCCGAGCGCTACAAGGTCTGGATCAAGGGCATGGAGCCCGACCCGGAATTCGCGGCGGCGGCCATGCAGCTTTCGGTCAAGGCCGGCATGAAATCGCGCGCGCCGGTGATCCACTACGACATCGAGCGGCTGTCGCTGGAAAAGCACCGCTGCAACTGCATCTACGCGATGGAAACCTTCCATCGCGCCAGGAACAAGCGCGGGCTGCTCGCCGCGGTCGCCAACGGCCTCAGCGACAACGGCCAGATCCTGTTCACCGACTTCGTGCTGCGCAAGCCGGGCACGATCACGGACGAGATTGCCCGCTGGCTCGAGGCCGAGACTTTCACGTCGCATCTCTGGAGCGGCGAGGAGATCTCGGCCGAGCTCGACGCGCGGGGCTTTGACACGCGGATCGACGAGGACATGACGGCGCGCTACCGCCGCCTGGGTCTGCTCGGCTGGAAAGAGTGCCTGGACCGCCTGGCGGGCCAGCG
Source organism: uncultured Rhodospirillaceae bacterium (assembly GCA_964393375.1). Classification (GTDB taxonomy): domain Bacteria; phylum Pseudomonadota; class Alphaproteobacteria; order JAEULC01; family JAEULC01; genus JAEULC01. The sequence goes on along the minus strand of CAYMTM010000042.1, from coordinate 7,585 downwards.
CCCGCCGCGGGCGATGCTGCTGCAGCTGCTCGAGGATGCCGAGCTATGGGTGCGCCGGCTGCGCGCGCTCGACAGCGGCGCGCTGCAGGTCAGGCGCTATCACGCGCTGATGAAACGCGGTTAGGCGGCCCGTCCGCTCAGTACTTGTCGCAGGTGCCCTTGTTCGGACCCTGCGGGAAGCAGTTCTGGCCCGGCTTCCAGTTGTTCGAGTCGTCCTGGATGTTCTTGCAATAGACCAGGTAGGTGCCGGCCTTGCGGTTGATCACCGTGGTGAACTCGGTGATCTGCTTGCCGTTGTTGCAGCCCGACTTGCCGGCGATCTGGCTCACGTGGCAGACCGGCTGGGTCTCCACCTGCTTGAAGGTGATCTGGCTCTCGTTGATCGTGACGGTGCCTTCCTTGCGCTTGCCGTCGTCGAAGTAGAAGTTGCGGTTGTCGGTATCGAACACCCAGAGCGTGGGCTTGGTCGCCAGCTCGTGCTTGCATTGCAGCTGGATCTCGCGGGCCGCGGCCGGCCGCGGGCCGACCATCGCCCCGATCAAAGCCAGCGTACCGGCGGCGCAGGACAGGCGGATCACGGTCGACAATACGGGACGCGGCGCGCGCATGGGCTGACCCCTCGGCAGGTTGTTGGGAGGCGTCCCGCTTAACACAGCTTCGCCCCGCGGCTCAACCCGCGAGCCTGTGAGTATTGTGCGCAAGCCTGAATGCCTGCCGGCAGGCATTCAGGGTCCACCGGCGACGGTTTTCCAAGGCGTTCTCGGGCGCGCCGCCGGGCGTGCGGAGGCTTGCAATACCGCGGCTTTTCTATATGATCCGCCGCTCGCCGCGTCCGGCCGCGTCAACGCCGGGCGATGGTCCGCGGGAGTAGCTCAGGGGTAGAGCATCACGTTGCCAACGTGAGGGTCGCGGGTTCAAATCCCGTCTCCCGCTCCAGTCTACCCCACCTTCGTCACCCTTGGTCTGCCGCGCGCGGCATTGCCGCGGCCGCCGTTTGTCGTGCACCTTGGCGCAAGCCGCCATGCCCGCCACCGCACGCCACGCCGCCACCGCCTTCGCCGCCTTCACCGCGGCGCTGCTGATCAACCAGTATTACCGCACGGCGATGGCGCTGATGGCGCCGGCGCTCGCCGACGAGCTGAGGCTGACGGCCGACCGTCTCGGCATCCTGGCCGCGACCTATTTCCTGTCCTTCGCCGTGATGCAGCTGCCGACGGGCATGCTGCTCGACCGCTTCGGCCCGCGCCGCACCGCCGCGGGGCTGATGGCGTTCGCCGTCCTTGGCGCGCTGGTCTTCGCGCTCGCGCCGGCCTACCCGCTGCTGATCCTGGGCCAGGCGCTGCTGGGTGCGGGCACCGCGGCCGGTTTCACCGGCGGAATCGTCATCTGCGCGCGCTGGTATTCGGCCCGACGCGCCGCGACCATGACGGGGTTGATGCTGGGCCTGGGCAATCTGGGCGGCATCCTGGCGGCGACGCCGCTGGCCCTGGCGCTCGAGTCCTGGGGCTGGCGCGCCACGACCCTGGCGCTGGCGGCGGTGCTGGCAGCCACCGCGCTGATCGTGCTCGCCGTCGTGCGCGACGCGCCCCCGGGCCATGCCGTCCACACGCGCAAGGCCGAGACCCTCGGCCAGATCCTCGCGGGCCTCGGGCAGGTGCTGCGCACGGCCGAGGTGTGGCGGCTGATGGCGCTGGCCTTCGTCGGCTTCGCCAGCGTGATGGCGGTCCGCGGCCTGTGGGGCGGGCCTTACCTTTTCGACGTCCATACGCTCGACGCGGTCGCGGCGGGCAATATCCTTCTGGCCATGTCGCTGGGCGTGATCGCCGGCGCCATCGGCTATGGGCTGTTGGAACAGCCGCTCGACCGCCGCCGCGACATCGCGCTGGCCGGCGGCGCGATCCTTGCCGCCGCCTTCGCCACCCTTGCGCTATGGCCGCAACCGCCGCTCTGGCTGGTGGTGGCCTGCTTCGTCGCGATCGGCGCTTGCGGCCAGACCTATGTGATGATCCTGGCGCACGGGCGGGCAAATTTCGTCGACCGCCTGGTGGGCCGCGCCGTGACCACGCTCAATATGGCGGTGTTCCTGGGCACTGCGACGGTGCAGGCCGCGAGCGGCTGGATCGTGCGCGGATTCCAGCTTGCCGACGGGCACATCCCCGAACAGGGCTACCGCTGGCTTTATGGCTTTCTTGCCGTGACCGTCGCGCTGGCGCTGGCGATCTATTCCACGTCGTCCGAAGCGCGGCCAAGCGAGGACGCGACGCGGCCCCGGATCGGCTAGACTGCCGCAATGATCGCGCTGTTCACCGATTTCGGACTGGAAGGGCCCTATATCGGCCAGGTAAAGGCCGTGCTGCTGGCGCACGCGCCCGGCGTGCCGGTGATCGACCTGATCGCCGATGCCCCGGCGCACGAGCCGCAGCTTGCGGCCTATCTGCTCGCCGCGCTGGCGAAGGAGCTGCCGCCCGGCTGCATCGTCGTGGGCGTGGTCGATCCCGGCGTGGGCGGAGCGCGCGACGCGGTGATCGTCGAAGCCGACGGGCGGAGCTATGTCGGCCCGCATAACGGGCTGTTCGAAATCGTCCTGCGTCACGCCGTGACGCGCGCCATGCGGCGGATCGACTGGCGGCCGGAACGTCTGTCCGCGAGCTTCCACGGCCGCGATCTCTTTGCGCCGGTCGCCGCCATGCTCGCGACCGGCAAGGAGGTGGCGGCCACCGAACTGGCGCTGGAACGCTCGCGCCCCGGCGGGCACTGGCCGGCCGACCTCGCGCGCGTGATCTATATCGACCGCTTCGGCAACGCCATGACCGGCTGGCGCGCGGCGCAGCTGAGCGCCCAGGCCAGCATCGCCGTGCACGGCCGGCCGCTGAAGCGCGCGCGCACATTCGCCGACGTGCATCCGGGCGAGGCCTTCTGGTACGAGAACGCCAACGGTCTGGCCGAGATCGCGGTCAACCAGGGCCGCGCCGACCGCCGGCTCGGCCTGGCGGTCGGCACGGACCTGACGATCAAGCCTTGATGCGCTGAGCCGCCGGATCGTAAAGCGGCTTCAGGTGCAAATCACAGGGCACGCGCTCGCGCGCCACTTCCAGCTCCCAACGGCCGGACTGAAGGTAGGCGGCATCGACTCCCTCTTCATTGCGCACATAGCCGTAGCCGATGGCGCGGCCGACCGTGTGGCCGAAGCCGCCGCTGCTGAGCCAACCCACGCGCACCCCGTCGCGATAGATCGTCTCGCGCCCGTGCAGGAATACGTCGGCCGAAGCGGTGAAGCCGGCGAGGCGCCGCGTGAGTTTTCCCGCCTTCTGCTTCTCCAGGGCTTCGCGACCCTGGAACGGGATCGCCGTGCCGAGCTTGACCGCGAAACCGAGGCCGGCTTCGAGCGGCGTGTAATCCGGGCCGATATCCGCGCCCCAGGCGCGATAGCCTTTCTCCAGGCGAAGCGATTCGATTGCGCGATAACCCGCGTCGCGCAGGGCGAAAGCCGCGCCGGCCGCTTTGAGGGCGTCGTAGACCGCGACGGCGCCGGCCATCGGCAGGTGCAGCTCGTAGCCCAGTTCGCCGACATAGGAGACGCGCAGCGCCGCGACCTTGTGGCCGGCGATCGCCAGCATCTTGCCGTGCAGGTAAGGCAGCGCCGCGTTCGACACGTCGTTGATGAGCCGGTTGAGGCGCTTCAGCTCCTCCT
>CAYMTM010000042.1:0-3884 GCA_964393375.1 uncultured Rhodospirillaceae bacterium | reverse complement strand
GTTGGTGACGGCGGCGAGCACGTCGCGCGCCCGCGGACCCATCAGCGAGAGCACCGCGTTGTCGTGCGTCACTTCCCTGAGCCGCGCGTCCAGCCCCCGGGGGATGTTGCGCGCGATCCAGTCGAAATCGCGCGCGGCGAAGGCAGTGCCCGTGGTGACGTAGTAGGCGTCGGGCGCGCGGCGCCAGAAGGTCAGGTCGGCCTCGATGCCGCCCCTGGCGTTGAGGAGCTGGGTGTAGATCAGGCTGCCTACGGGCCTGGCCACGTCGTTGGCGGCGATCCATTGCAGCGCCTTCTCCGCGTCGCGCCCCGTCACCTCGGCCTTGGCGAAGCTGGTCTGGTCGAACAGCGCCACCGCCTCGCGGCAGGCGCGATGCTCCTGCGCCACCGCATCGAACCAGTTGGCGCGGCCGAATGACGGTTGGTCTTCGGGCACGGCGCCCTGCGTCGCGAACCAGTTCGGCCGCTCCCAGCCGAATTTTGTCCCGAAGCACGCGCCCCGCTGTCGCAGGCGCTCGTAAAGCGGGGAGCGGTGCGGGCCGCGCGCGGTCCTGTACTCCTCGTTCGGCCAGGCGATGGTGTAGTGCTTGGCATAGGCTTCGAGCGTGCGCTCGCGCACCCAGGCGTCGTCGCTGTGCACCGCGCCGAACCGGCGGATATCGACGGGCCACAAATCCATCGGCGCCTCGCCGCCCGCCACCCATTCCGCGATCGCCTTGCCCGCCCCGCCGCCGCCCGCGATGCCGAAGGCGTTGAAGCCGCAGGCCACGAAGAAGCCGCGCAACCCCGGCGCCTCGCCCAGGATGAAATTGCCGTCGGGCGTAAAGGACTCCGGCCCGTTGACGAGCTGCTTGACGCCGGCCGACGCCAGCGCCGGCACGCGGCGGATCGCCGGCGCCATCATCGGCTCGAAATGGTCCCAGTTGGAATCGAGCAGGGTGAAATGGAAGCCTTCGGGAATGCCGTCGAGGGCCCAGGGGATCGGGTTTGGCTCGTAGCCCCCCATCGCCAGGCCGCCGACCTCCTCCTTGAAATAGATCAGGTTGTCCGGATCGCGCATGGTCGCGAGGTTGCGGGGCAGGTCCGCAATCGGCTCGGTGATCAGGTACTGGTGCTGCACGGATTGCAGCGGCACGCTGACGCCGGCCAAGCGGCCTACCGTCTTGGCCCATTGCCCGGCGCAGTTCACGACGACCTCGCAGGCGATCGGGCCTGCGGCGGTGCGCACGCCCGTCACGCGCCCGTTCTTCACGTCGATCCCCGTGACCTTGCAGTCCTCGACGATGCGTACGCCGTGCTGGCGCGCGCCCTTGGCCAGGGCCATGGCGATATCCGACGGATTGGCCTGGCCGTCGCTGGGCAGGAACACTGCCCCCACCACGTCGTCTACGGTCATGGCCGGCCACAGGTCCAGCGCCTCGCGCGGCGTCAGCACCTGCACCTCCAGGCCGAAGCTGGTGGCCATGGTGGCGTTGCGCCTGAGCTCGAGAAACCGGTCGGCCGAGCACGCAAGGCGCAGGCCGCCGGTGCGCCTGAAGCCCGAGCTCAGGCCGGTCTCGGATTCCAGCCGCTCGTATAGCTCCACGCTGTGGGTCAACAGGCGCGTGATGTTGGCCGAGCTGCGGAGCTGGCCCACCAGGCCCGCGGCATGAAAGGTCGTGCCGCTGGTGAGCTTCTTGCGCTCCAGCAGCACCACGTCCGTCCAGCCCAGCTTGCCCAGGTGGTAGGCGGTCGAGCAGCCGACGATCCCGCCGCCGATCACCACGGCGCGGGCATGACGCGGAAGGTTCATGCGGCGGTCTCCCCGGCGAAAGCGGACCACGCCGACTCGAACCGCGCCATGTTCTCCGCGGTATAGGCCACGTAGTCGATCGGCAAAACAGAGTGGATTTCCTGCACCATGCTCCACATCACCTCGCGCAGCAGCGAGGCTGCGGTCATGGCGACGAAGGCGCGCAATCGCGCCGCATCCGGTGCGCGCCCGTCATAGGTTGCGAGCAGCCATTCGACCTGCCGGGCGGACAGGGCGTTGTTCGACGCTAGGTTGCCCAGGTCGAACAGCGGCGAGTTGAAGCCGCCGTATTCCCAGTCGATCAGCCACAAGCGCCGGCCGTCGTCGATGAGGTTGGCGGCAAGCAGGTCGTTGTGCCCGAACTTGAGCATGATCGGCCCGACTGCCGCCTCCAGGCGCTCGGCCGCGGCCATCAGGCGCGGCAGTTCGCCCGCCATGCGGCTGCCGCCCGCCCGCAGGCTGCGCGCGTAGTCGCGCAGGGCGTGGAACACCCAGAACAGCGGTGGCGGACCCGCGATAAAACCCGGCATTCTGTCGTGAACCTGCCGCACCAGGTCCAGGATGCGCGCGAGCATGGCGTCTTGCCGCACATCCTCCGGCGAAAGCGTCCGGCCCTCGACGAAGCGGAATACCAGCACGCCCGGTTCCACGTGAAACAGTCCCGGCGACAGCCCGGCCTCCGCCGCCGCGCGCGAGCAGGCAACCTCGTTCCGGCGCAGGAGGTTGTGCTCCGGTACGTCCTCGCCGAGGCGCACGACGAATTTGTCGCCGGCGTCATCGACCAGGAAGTTCTTGTTGCTCAAGCCGCCCGCGAGCGGCGCAGGCTCGACCCGGCCCCGCCAGCAGGACAGGCGCGCGACACGGGCCTCCGGTCGTTCCGTCTCCACCATGCCCGATGGATACACCGGGCATCGGCGAACGGCTACCGCATCACGCGGTCGACCGCGGCGGCGAGGTCCTTGGGATCGAAGACCGGGACCGAGCAGATACGGTTGGAGCAGGCGAAGGCGGCAGGCTCGCCCAAATCGGGATACTCGACGTCGTGGTTGGGCAGCTTGCCCTTGGCCGGGTCCCACCACTCCGCGCGCTTGTAAGTGGCGGGGTAAGCAAGCGCGGCCGCGTAAAGCCCGGCGGCGGCCGCGTCTGCGTGCGGGCCGACGACGGTGACATGCACCGGCTCGCGCTGCAACTCGCGCTCCGCCAGCAGGACGCCGGGCAGGAAGTCGATCGCCTCGATCACCGCCGGGGAAGACAGATAGCCGAAGCCGTGTTCCGCCAGGTCGCGCCAGCGCGGCGCCCCGGTGTACTGGTGGAGCAGATTGAAGAAACGGACCGCCGCCACGTTCTCGTCGCGCGACTTGACCGGCTTGCCGAGGACGCCGGAATGCGATTCGGGCGCGCCCGCGAAGAAACCGCCGGTGGCGGGATCGACCAGGCGGTCGGCGATGAAGCCCGCAACTTTCTGGGCTCGCTCCAGCCATTCCGAGTCGCCCGTGGAGCGGTAGAGCGCAAGGAATGCTTGGCCCATCGCCAGGTTGTCGCCCAGGAACGGCCCGCCCTTGTCCTGGGCGCCGTGGGAAAAGCCGCCGCCCGGCAATGCGCGGTGCGCCACGACCCAGCGCGCGGCCCTGACCGCGCGGTCGAGCGCCTGCTTCGCGCCGGTTGCGTCGTGATAGGCGGCCATGGCCGCGATCGCCCATCCGTTCTCCCGCGCGTAGAGGTTCTTGTCGATGCGCGGCATCGGCTTGGCCTTGCGGCCCTCGGCGTCGAGCGCGAAGAAGTCGTGACCATGGTCGCCCGGTACCGAGTCGGCGTCCTGGCTGACATAGAACGCGCCCTCGGGCGCGGTCAGGAAATCGACCAGGTAGCGATAGACCTCGTCCGCCGCTTCGCGGTGTTCCGCCAAGCCCCATTGCGCATGGGCGAGCGAATAGAGCGTGAGGTGCGAGGCCTGGATGCTCATGATCTTTTCGTAGTGCGGCGAGCGCCAGTCATCCTTGTCGGAGTATTGATAGACGCCGCCCCAGGCAGGATCGATCAGGTTGAAGGACTGCCGGAGGGTGAAGCGCGCCATGCGTTCGGCGTCCTTGTCG
>CAYMTM010000041.1:0-25182 GCA_964393375.1 uncultured Rhodospirillaceae bacterium | reverse complement strand
GAGCCCGCGCCGCTTCAGTGATTTGTCAAACCGCAGCAGCGCGGGACGCGTTTCCGGCGTCATCGCCGCCTCACGGCACAAGGCCGCCGCAACCTTCCGGCCATACTTGCGGGCGATGTGGCTGTCCGGAAAGCGCCGCAGGAATTCCATATGCAGGCGCGCCGCAGCCTCCGCATCCGTCCGGCCGCGGGCGTTGGCCTGTTCCAGTACCGGCAGCCCGATCCGGAAAACATCGGCATAGTCGCTGGCGTACTGCCGCGCGACTCGATCGCGGTGCGCGGCAAGGCGCATGGCGTCCAGCAGCGTGACTTCCGGCACCGCGCGTACGTCCTCTTTCCGCCGCCGCCCCAGCCCCGCGGGGCTTGCCAGGGCGATCGCCCGGAAGGCCAGCCGCGCATCTCCGATGGTGAGTGCCGCCAGGCTTTCCCGTAGCGACTCGCGCAAGGGCCGCCGGCCGCGCGCGGCGAGCGCCGCGCGGCCGAGCGGCGCGGCCAACAGCACGATGCCCAGGTTGGTGTTCGCCCCGACCGCCCGGCGCGTGGCCTCGACCGCGCCGAAGATGCGCGCGCCGATCGTCAGGCGCGGCCGACCGATCCACGGCGCGGCGGCGCGGGCGCTCCGGCGGAACTGCGCGACCGTGCCGGCACGGCCGGGGGCGTGGACATGAACGTTGCCCGGCTTCAGCGCCAGGAGCTCCGTATCGCAAGCCCAGATGAAGGCGCGTTCGACGTCGCGTGGCGTCATCGCCCGACCAGACCGAGCGCGTCGTCCGCCAGCGCCTGGGCGATATCAATGGCGCTGACGCCCTGCAGCCCGTGCCAGGCGGGCATCGAGTTCACCTCCAGCACCTGGAATCCGCCGTCGGCGGCGATCAGATCGACCCCGGCATAGCGCGCGCCGACGGCGGCGGCGGCGGCAACGGCCAGGCGCGCCGGTTCGCCATCGACCGGCGCCGCTTCGCAGCGCGCGCCCTGGCGTACATTGGTGATCCAGCCCTTGCCGTGGCGGATCATGGCGGCGATCGCCCGCCCGCCGACGATGAATACGCGCCAGTCCCGCCAGGCGCCGTCCGCGCGCGGGACCAGGCGCTGAAGATAATAGACGCCCGCCACCGCATCGGCCGCCGGCAGATCGTCGCCCGCGTCGAGCCGCTTCAGGCCGCGGCCCTGCGAGCCGAACAACGGTTTGAGCACGAGCGAATGCCCGGCCGCGGTTTCGCGGCTGAGGATGGCCGCCGCTGCCGCAGGGCTTTCGGCCGACCATGTCGGCGGCGTGGGCAGGCCGGCGCGGTGCAGGATCGCGGTGGTGGTGGACTTGTCCACGCAGCGTTCGATCGCCCGCGCCTCGTTCACCACCGCCACGCCAAGGGCCGACAGCGCGTGCAGGACGCCCAGGCGGTGCGTGACCTGCTCGAAGCTGCCGCTGGCCACCGTGCGAACGAAGGCGAGGTCGGGCAAGGCGCCGTCGAGGCCGGGGATGACGATCCCCTGGCCCTCCGTCGCAAAGCCGCATGAGGACAGCGCCACCGGCAGCGCTGCGACACCGCGCGCGGCGAAGGCGCGCAGCAGGCGCCTGGTATGCCAGTCCGGCCGGTCGACGAAGACGACCACGCGCGGCGGCACGGGTTCAGCCGCCGAAGCTTTCGTCGATCATCGCCGGGTCGACCGCGCCGGCATGGAAGCTCCGGCCGCTTCCGAGCGCCGTCACGGTCACGGCGGCTGGGCTGAACAGCATCGGGTCGATGGCGAAGAAGTCGCCCTTGTAGGCCTGGAAGACCCGCGCAAAGGCCATGCCGTGGTCGCGCGACGTGCCGCTCGGCAGCCGCAGCGCCAGGCCCTCGGCGGCGCTCTCCTCGCCGCGGACGAAAAGATGCACCCGGCCGCCATAGAGAATCGCGTCGTTGGTCCGGCCCATTGCCGTCACGAAATCCTTGGCCGGCGGCGGAACGGGCGCCGAGCCCCAGCCGTCGGCGATATGGTCGAGGGGGAATCCAAGGGCATGCGCCTTGTGCAGTGCGACCTCCAGGCTGCGGGCGACGATTTGCACCGCGCCGGCGAGGCTTCTGGTCGGCGTCAGAATCAGGGTGATGCACTCCGGCGCGACGGCGCAATCGCGCGCGACCTTCTCGACCAGCGCCTGCGGAGGCTCCTTGTCGGTTTCCAGGACCAGGACGGCCGCCTCCGCTTGGTCGCGATAGGCGAGTTCTGCGAACAGCTTCTCGCGGCCGGCGAGCGCGCGGCCCGGCCCCGACCCCATCGCGTGATACGCCTCGACCGACAGGTTCCAGCCTGCGTACTGGCTGCCGAGGCAGGCCAGCACGGGATGGCTGCTGCGTGCGCTCACCGCCATCGGCCAGCGTATGATGCCGCTCGCGGCCTCTATCGCCACGCTGCCCAACCCGCCCATGCAGATTTCCGCCACGCGCCGGCCCGCCTCGATGCCGCCCGCGGCCTTGATCCCCGCATCGACGATCCGCGCCCCCAGCGGGCCGCGGCGCACGCCCAGGCGCAGGGATGGAGCGTCGGCAACCAGCCGCTCGACCAGCGGTGCCGCCAGCGCCGCGACGCTCGGCCAATCGGTCCGGCGTTCCACTGCTTCGTTCATCGCGCGCTATGCATAGTCCAGCCGCGCCAGAACCGCGAGGGCCTTGCGGCCGACCGCGGCCCGGGCGTGCGCCGGGGTGGCTCCTTGTGCCGTGACGGTGCAGACCGGCGCGCCGCGGACGAGCCTTGTCCCTGCTGGCGAAAGGTCCGCGGCGCCGGCCGGCCATCGGATTTTGGGCGGTATCCGGGCGCGGCGATCGACGTAGACCACAGCCGCCGCCATCGCCGGTCCGCCAGAGCCGCGTCGCGCGGCCGGCAGGTTTCCGTTGCAGGCCGCCAGATGAAGCGCCAGGGCGGTTCCGGCGCGGGGCGGATCGCGGCGATCCAGCAGGTCCAGGGTCGCGCCGGGGCGCGGGTTGATCTCCAACAGCACGAAGCTTTCGTCCTCCGCCACCAGAAAATCGGCGCTGCCGAGCCCGACCGCACCACCGGCGCCTGCCGCGGTCTCGGCTGCATCGGTCAGCCTACGCGCCGTCGCGGGCGCGAGCCTGGCGGGCGCCACCGCGCCGCCATAACGAAACGGTGCGCCTCGCGCGGGCGCTGCCCACTGTTCGCTGAGGTCGATCACGCGCGCATGGCTTCCGTCCGCGACGAAGGCCACGCCGACCGCGCGGCCCGGATGGAAGCGCTGATAATAGACACCTGCCGCAGGCGCGGCCCGCGCGGCGTGCCGGACGTGCAGGCCGCCCCAGCCGCCCGATCGACGCATCAGCCAGCCGTCAGTGTCGCGAGGGGCGGCGGGCCGCGTTTCGGGGTGGGGAACGCCCAGCCGCGCGAGCAAACGCGCAAAACCCAACGGGTCCTTCAGGGCGCGCAGCGCCGCGGGCGGCGTGCCCAGCAGGCGCCGGCCACGTGCGATCCGGCCGAGCAGCGCGGGGTTCCCCTCGAACCCGGTTCCGGGCACCAGCGGCAGGCCCGGAAATCGCGCCACGGCGCGCGCCAGCGCCGCCGGGTCAAATCCCGCAAGCGGGTCGCCCGCCACACGCAGGACCGACGTGGCAAGGCGGCGGGTATCGTCGTCGGCGAACAGGTCGATGACCGCGACGCGGCGCCCGGCGCGCGCCGCGGCCGCTGCGATGGCGCGACCGGAGATCGCGACGACCAGGAATTCGGGCGCGAGGCTCACGCCCTTAGAAAAGCAGATCGGACCAGAAACGGAAAATGGGCCCCGCCTGGGAGGAGGCGGGGCCCAAGTTGCGCGATCACGGATGGGTGAGAGAGAAGAACCGGGATCGCGAAGCGGTCGAACGGGTCCTCGGAGGCGCCGGCGCTATTTCCAGCCCGCGCGGTCCATGATCTTCAGCGCCTCGGCATTGTTCCTGGCGAAGACCTGGGCGTTCAGCTTGTCGTCCTTGAACTTGCCCCAGGCCGCCAGGATCGGCGACACCTTGGCGTCGGCCACGACGGGGTACTCGTAATTGCCCTCGGCGAAATAGGCCTGCGCCTCGGGCGAGGCGAGATACTCCAGGAACTTGATCGCATTGGCCTTGTTCGGCGCGTTCTTGGCCACGCCGCCACCGCTGATGTTCACGTGTGCGCCGCGGTCGTTCTGGTTGGGGAAGAACACGACGACCTTCTCCGCCGCCTCGCGTTCCGCCGGGTTCTTCGAGGTCAGCATGTGCGCGACGTAGTAGGTATTGGTGATGCCGATATCGGCCTCGCCCGCCGCAACGGCCGAAATCTGGTCGCGGTCGCCGCCCTTGGGCTGGCGCGCGAAATTGGCGACCATGCCCCTGGCCCAGGCTTCGGTCTTCTCCGGCCCCAGGGCCGCCAGGATCGAGCCGGTGAGCGACTGGTTGTAGATGTTGGTCGAGGACCGGATCGCGATCTTGCCCTTCCACTTGGGATCCGCCAGCGCCTCGTAGGTGCTGAGTTGTTCGGGCTTCACGCGGTCCCCCGAATAGACGATCACGCGCGCGCGCTTCGAGAAGCCGAACCAGTATCCCTCGGGATCGCGCAGATGCGCGGGAATGGCCTTCTCCAGCACGTCCGACTTGATCGGCTGCAGCAGACCCTGCTGGCGCGCCGCCTCGATGCGTCCGGCGTCGACCGAGATGAAGACGTCGGCCGGGCTCTTGTCGCCCTCCGCCTTCATGCGCTGGATCAGCGGGTCGGCATCGGCCTCGATGCGGTTGATCTTGATGCCGGTCGCCTTGGTGAAATTGCTGTAGAGCCGCTCGTCGGTGTTGTAATGCCGCGACGAGTAGAGATTGACCTCGCCCGCACCCTGCGCCAGTTGCGCCCGCGGCGGCTCGCCCGACCAAGCCTGGCCGGTCGCCAGGGCGATCGCAGCGCTGGCGGCTCCGCCCGCCAGGATCGTCCATCCGAAAATCCTTCTCACCCGGTCCATCTTCTGCTGCTCCCTTGTTAAAATCGGCTGCCCGCAACCGTAACATTGCGAGTCATTCTCAACGCGTCGAGCCTTACCGCAATTGAGAACGACTCGCAAGACAAAAAATCAAGCGAGGCCTGGCAAATGACGCCCATGTGAGAATCCGTCGCAATGGCGCGGCGCTACGCCTCGTCCCCCGCCGCATCGGCGACCGGCGCCCACAGAACCTCGACTATATCGGCGGCACCGGTCGCCAGCATGACCAGCCGATCGACGCCCAGCGCAATTCCGGCGGCCTCCGGCATCCCGTGTTCCAGGGCGGCGAGGAAGTCCTCGTCGATCGGGTAGGCATGGCCGACGCGCGCACGGCGGGCTTGCTGGTCGGCCAGGAAGCGCCGGCGCTGTTCCTGGGCATCGGTCAGCTCGCCGAAGGCGTTGGCGAGTTCCAGGCCACAGACATAAAGCTCGAACCGCTCGGCCAGGCGCGGATCGTCGGCTTTGACGCGCGACAGCGCCGCCATGCTGACCGGGTAGTCGTAGAGGATGGTCGGCACCGGATGGCCTAGCCTAGGTTCGATCCGTTCCAGGAACACGCGGAAGAACACGTCATCCCAGCCATCGGCCTCGCCCACGCGCACGCCGATGCGTCGCGCCTCGGCCGCCAGCGCTGCGGCATCGGGGCGATGCGGGTCGGGCGCCGTGGCCAGGAGGTCGACCGCCGCATAGGTCTGGAAGGCCTCGGCCACGCTCAGATACTGCCAGCCGCGATGGGGGTCGGATTCCCGCCCGGCCCATCGAAAGATGCCGGCCGCGCCGGCCGCCGCACGCAGGATGCCTTCGCAATCCCGCATGATGTCGCGGTAGCCCGCGCCGTCCCGGTACCATTCCAGCATGGTGAACTCCGGATGGTGGGTCGGCCCCCGCTCGGCGTTGCGGTAGCAGCGCGCAAGCTGGTAGATGCGCGGCTCGCCAGCCACCAGCAACTTCTTCATGGCGTATTCGGGCGAGGTATGCAGGTGCAGCGTACCGCGGCCGCCGCGTGCGCCGTCGATGTGGGTCACGAAGGCGTTGAGGTAGGGCTCGATGCCCGGCGACACCTGCAGGGCGGGCGTCTCGACCTCCATGAAGTCCTCGGCGGCGAAATAGGCCCGGATCGCCGCCACGACCTCGGCCCGGCGGACCAGGTTCGGCCGCCGGCGCCGGTAAACATCGGGCCGCCACCATTCGGGTCGCTTGCCGGCCATTGTGGTCCTTTCGTTGCTCTGATAAGCAGACGCGCTCGAAAATCGCGCCCACCCGACGGGATCAGGAAATGAAGGTCCAGGCCAATACGCTGCGTGCCGGCAACGTCGTCGACATCGACGGCAAGCTGCACGTGGTCATCAAGTCCCAGATCATCACCCCCGGCAAGGGCGGCGCTTTCGTGCAGGTCGAAATGAAGGGTATCCGCGACGGCGTCAAGAAGGACCTGCGCTACCGCACCGGCGAGACGGTCGAGCGCGCCCAGCTCGACGACAGCGAGTACCAGTTCCTATACCGCGACGGCGATAGCTTTACCTTCATGGACCAGAAGAATTTCGAGCAGATCACCGTGCCCAAGGACGTGATCGGCGAGCCGGCGCGCTGGCTGCAGGAAAACATGGTCTGCAACATCCGCACCTTCGAGGGCCAGCCCCTGGTGGTTGAGCTGCCGCAGACCGTGACGCTCAAGATCGTCGAGGCCGAGCCGGCCGTGAAGGGCCAGACCGCCTCGTCGTCGTACAAGTCGGCGATACTGGAGAACGGCGAGAAGATCATGGTGCCGGTGCACATCGAGGCCGGTGTCCGCGTCGTGGTGTCGACCGAGGACGGTTCATACCGCGAGCGCGCGAAGGATTAGCTGATTGGACGCCGCCGCCCTTAAGACCCATTTCGAGGCGCCGCTCGCCGACAGCGATCCCGAGGTCGCCGACGCGATCCGGGGCGAGCTCGGCCGCCAGCGCGACCAGATCGAGCTGATCGCCTCGGAAAACCTGGTCAGCCGCGCGGTGCTCGAGGCGCAAGGCTCGGTCATGACCAACAAGACCGTGGAGGGCTACCCGGGCAGGCGCTACTACGGCGGGGCGGAATTCGCCGACCGCATCGAGGCGCTCGGCATCGCGCGCGCCAAGCAGCTCTTCGGCTGCGGCTTTGCCAACATCCAGCCGCATTCCGGCAGCCAGGCCAACCAGGCGGTGTTCCTGGCCCTGCTCAAGCCCGGCGACACGATCCTGTCGATGCGCACGAACGCCGGCGGGCATATCAGCCACGGCCATCCCGCCAACCAGACGGGCAAGCACTACACGATCGTCTCCTACGGCGTGTCGAAGGCGGACGAGCGCCTGGACTTCGCCGAGGCCGAGGCGCTGGCTCTTGAGCGCAGGCCAAAGCTCGTCATCGCCGGCGGCTCGGCCTATCCGCGGCAGATCGACTTCGCGCGTCTGCGCGCAATCGCCGACAGGGTGGGCGCGCTGTTGATGGTCGACATGGCGCATTTCGCCGGGCTGGTTGCGACCGGCCTGCACCCCAATCCGTTCCCGCACGCGCATATCGTCACCACCACGACCTACAAGAGCCTGCGCGGGGCGCGCGGCGGGGTGGTGCTGTGCAACGACGCGGCGCTGGCGAAGAGGATCGACAACGCCGTATTTCCGGGCGTGCAGGGCTCGGTCCTGCTGCACGCCGTCGCCGGCAAGACCGTCTGCCTGGGCGAGGCGCTGAAGCCCGCCTTCCGCGAGTACTGCCGGGCGGTCGTCGACAACGCCCGGGCGCTTGCCGGGGCGGTCGAGAAGGAAGGACTGCGGCTGGTCTCGGGCGGGACCGACACCGGGCTGATGCTGGTCGACCTGACCGCCAAGGGCGTTTATGGCCAGCGCGCCTCGGAGAGCCTCGAGGCCGCCGGGCTCAATGTGAACAAGAACACGATCCCCTTCGATCCGCGCCCGGCCGAGGATCCCTCCGGTCTGCGGCTTTCCAGCAATGCCGGCACCGCGCGCGGGCTGGGGACGGCCGAGTTCGCACAGATCGGCCGCTGGATCGGCCGCGTCTTGGATGGCCTGGCGCGGCGGCCGAACGACAACGGCGCCGCCGAGCACGAGGTGCGCGGCGAGGTCGCCGCGCTGTGCCGGCGCTTCCCGATCTATCGCTGAACCGCGCCCGGCCGAGCCGGCCGTCGCGATCGCCGCGACCGGCAAGGCCCTGCCGGATAACCGCTAAATGCGTGGCCCCGCCGGGGTATGCCAGGCCGGTCCAAATCCGCTTGACCAGGCCCCGGTTTCGCGCGACCAAGCGGCGCTTCTGCCCATGGAAGATCGCCCCCTGATATCCGCCGTCGTGCCGGTGCGCGACGAGGCCGGCAACATCGCCCCGCTGATCGCGGAGCTGGCGGGCGCGCTGTCGGCGCTGGGTCCCTGCGAGATCGTCTATGTCGACGACGGCAGCACCGACGGCACGCGCGACGAGCTGCGTCGTGCCGCCGCCCGGACGCCGGCCTTGCGGGTTCTCGGCCATCGCCGGTCCTGCGGCCAGTCGGCGGCGTTGATGACCGGCATCCGCGCCGCCCGCGCCGCATGGATCGTGACGCTGGATGGCGACGGTCAAAACGATCCGGCCGATATCGTCAACCTGGTCGCGGTGCGCGACGCGGCGCTGCGGCGCGATCCCTCGAACCCGGCGGTGATGGTCTGCGGGCGGCGCGCCAAGCGGCGCGATACGGCGCTGCGCCGCGTCACCTCGCGCATCGCCAACGCCGTGCGCGCGGCGGCGCTGGGCGACCGCACGGCCGATACGGGCTGCTCGCTCAAGCTGTTCCGGCGCGACGATTTCCTCGCCATGCCCTGGTTCGACCACATGCACCGCTTTCTGCCCGCGCTGATGCTGCGCCAGGGCGGGCAAGTGGTGTCGGTCGACGTGGGCCACCGCCCGCGCCTGAGCGGGAAATCCAACTACGGATTGTTCGACCGCCTGTGGGTTGGCATCGTCGACCTGTTCGGCGTGATGTGGCTGATGCATCGTGCCAGCCTTGCCGAGGTCGAGCACGTCGCCGGCCCCGAACAAATCGACCAGGAGCGTTCATGACCGCCGAACAGATCTGGGTGACGATCGGGTTTCTGGGCCAGGCGCTGTTCTCGGCGCGATTCCTCGTCCAGTGGATCTACAGCGAGAAGCACAAGAAGAGCGTGATCCCCGTCGCCTTCTGGTGGTTCTCGCTGGCCGGCGGGATCGTGCTGCTGTCGTATGCGCTCTGGCGCCGCGACCCGGTGTTCATCGCCGGCCAGGCCGGCGGCCTGTTGATCTACCTGCGCAATCTCTATTTCATCCGGCGTGAGAACGGCGCGGCGACCTAGCGGCAGCTGCCGCTGCCCTTGGGAAACAGCACGTAGCCGAGCTTCAGCGCGCGGTCGGTGGCGATGCGGAAGGGCTGCTCGATCAGCGCCGCGGGCCTGGCCTCCTCCAGGTGTACGCCCAGCCGGATGCGCGCGAAGCCCAGCATGTCCTCCGGCAACTCCGCGCCCTCCTGCGTGGCATCCCAGATAACCAAGCACTGGCCTCCGGCATCGCCGCCGTTGACGGCGCGGGCGCGGGGAGGCACGAAATCCTCGAACTTGAGCGTGAACAGGCGCGAATCGCGGAAGTAGCTGCGCAGGTTGCCGCCGACATGATGGTCGTCGGCCAGGATCGTGCCGCCGTCGAATCCGGCTTGGCGCAGTTTCTGGCTGACGCCGGCGTAGTCCCATTGCAGATAGCAGCGCCCGCACTTGTGCGGCACCATCCCGCGATAGGCGACCACCACGAACACCGCGGCCACGCCCGCAAGCGCCGCCAGCGCAAATGCCTGGGTCCGCCACGGCTCGATCCGCATGTCGTGCAGCCGCAGGAACAGCCAGATCGGCGCGGGCAGCAGCACCACGACCATGTAGTGGTACTTGATCGCGGTGGCGCCGGAGAACAGCACGCCTGCGATCACCACGGCATAGGACAGCAGCAGCCAGCGGTCGAACAGCCGGCGCGTCGCCAGGCTTTCCGCGCTCGCCGGCACGCGGGTTAGCACGGCGCGCCAGAACAGCGCCGCCCACAGCACGATGCAAGGCGCCAGGAAATCGAAGCTGGAGCGCAGCACGCTGAGAAGCCCGGCGCCGACGCCCTGCCAGTAGCCGCCCTTCCAGCCGACCTGCAGCGCGCCGGTGAAGGCGCCGCGCAGCATCAGCGGGCCGAACTTCAGCCACAGGATGTGCGGCGCCACCAGCGCAAGCGCGATCAGCGCCGCGACGATCATCCGCCAGTCCAACACCGCGCGGCGCAGCTTCGGGTCGAACAGGCCGACCGCCAGCAGCGTCAGCGCGAAGACCGGAAAGCCGTACTTGGCAAGCGTGCCGAGGCCGACCAGCAGTCCGAGGGCCAGGTACGACCCCCAGCCCGCGCCCTCGCGCATCCCCAGCGCCACATAGAGCAGCGCCGAGCAGATCGCGAGCAGGGCGACCGACTGGGTGTAGTTGCCCTGGGTCACGTCGTAGCCGAACATGTAGGTCAGCATCCACGTGACCGTCGCCAGCGCCGCCAGGTAGCTGGACTTGATGGCGCGCTCCGCCGCCAGGAAGAAGAACACGTACGCCAGGTAGAGGCAGGCCCATTTGACGAGGGCATGCGCCGGCACGCCGGGCTCCACCAGTTCCTGCGCAGCGACGATCAGCCACGTGTAAAGCGGCGGCTGGGTGGGGTTGTAGCCCAGCGCCCAGCCCTGGGCGACGATCGCCTCGATCAGGTCGTCGCGGCCGAGCGAGGGCGATACCGCGATCCGCAGCAGGACCTGCGCGATCGCATAGCCCGCGATCAGAAGGAGAAACAGCCGGCGCCCGGCGAACGGCCGCGCGGCCGTGTGCAGGATCGCCTGCATCATGGCTTGCGGCACCAGAACTGGTACATGGTGCGGAAACTTTGCGGCCGCTGCTCCTCGACCTGCCGCCAGCGCTCGAGATCGCGCCGCTCGCGGTCTTCCGGGAACATCCGCGCATAGAGCGCCCTGGCCGCGTCGTCGACGATCTCGAAGCCCAGGAAGTCGAGGCCCTGCCGAGCGATCGTCTGAGCGACCTCCGGCAGCGTGTAGCTGCGTTCCTGGACATGGAACAGCAGGTCGCGGCAACCGCTGAGCGAGCCGAAGTCCAGCTCGTCCGCGACCTCGCGCACCGGATCCTCGGCATCGAGCGCACGGATCGCCTGGCGCGCGGCACGGATGCCGTCCGGCGTGGCGGCGAAGCCGTTCCGGGCGACGAACGCGCGCGCCGCCGCGATCGTCCGGCGCCCCAGGGCGCTGTAGAGCCCGAGCTTGATGAAGCCGCCGGGCTTCAGAAGGCCGGTCAGGACGCTCCAGCCCGCCTCGGGGTCCTCCATGTGGTGCAGCACGCCCGAGGCCTCGATCAACTCGAACCGCTCGTCGATCGCGCCCAGCGCCAGGATGTCGGCCTGGCGGAAGCGGATGTTGTCGACGCCCAGCTCGCGCGCGCGGCGAATGCCGTAGGCGAGCGAGGCGCGGCTGAGGTCCACGGCCAGGATGTCGGTGTCGGCATAGCGGAAGGCGACGGCGATGGCGTGGCGGCCGGTGCCGCAACCGGCGACCAGCACGCGGTGCGGCGGCGCGGGAACCGACGCCGCGGCCACGAAGGGAAACAGCCCGGCGACGATCTCGGCCAGCTTGCGCGCCGGCCGGCGCGCGATCGACTGCCAGCGCGGGTAGGGGTTCTCCTCGTACTGCGCGCGCACCTTCGCCGACACGCCGTCGAGGATCGGCGTCAGGCAGACGATGCCGCCCGCAAGCTCGGCTTCGGCCGCCGGCGCGTCGAACTGGCGCGCCAGCACCGCGTCCAGCGCCTCGTCGCCGCCGCGCAGGCGCTCCGCGAGCGCCGCCGCACCGGGCAGATTGGCGAGCGGCCGGTACATGGCCAAGACCAGCAGCAGGTCCACCGCCGCGCTTTGCAGGAGCCCGTCATTGGCGGCCAGGCGTGCCGCCAAGGCATCGACCGTGCGGCGCTCCGCGCCGCTCTCCGGCTGGGCGTAGTCGTTGGCGAATTCCTGGCAGGCGATCGAGGCGGGAAGCGCGCGATCTTCGAGCGCGCCGCTCGCGGCATAGGCGTCGAGCGTGCGCCGGCGCAAGCCCACGATCGCGAGTTCGAGCAGCTCGTCGGCGACGACCGTGTGGCGCAGCAGCGCGTGGAACAGCCGATCTTCTTCCATGCCGTCGCGCGCCAGCAGCAACCCGGCCGTCACCGCCATCAGGTCCTGGTGGTCGATGTCGCGCTCGGCGAACAGCCCGGCCAGTGCCTCGACCACCGCCGGGCTGGCGCTTTTCAGCCGCACGGGCCTGAGCGCAGCGGCCAGCGCCTGGGCGAAGTCGACGCGGTCGCGCGCCAGCCGGTAGGCCAGCACGTGGTGCTTCAGCCCTTCCATCGGCTGGCCGGCGGCGTCGAGCGCCTGGGCGAGATGGTGATGCGCCCCGGCATAGGTGGGACGCAATTCGATGGCGCGGCGGTAGGCCTGGATCGCCTCCTCGTCGCGCCCGGCGGCGCGCAGCGCCACGCCCAGGTTGTGCTGCGCCTCGGGATGCTGCGGATGGGCCTTGACGATCCGGCGATAGGCGGCGACGGCCTCGGCGGCGCGGCCGTGCCGCATCAGCGCCGCCGCCTCGCGCAGCGCGGCGACCGCCTGCGCCTCGCCGCCGGCGGATTGGCCGGCAGGCGCGGGGCGCGGGCCGGATCGGCCGATACGGGTGGGCGTTGGCGCCATGGCGCTGACCGTCGCAGGTTCCGACAATGGATGGAGTACGCCTAGACTCGCCTGTCCTCGCCGCGGTGTCCACTCCCGCTAGGGCGCAGTTCTGCGAATCCCGCGACGGCGCCCGCGATTCAACGGCCGGGCGGCTTGCGGCCCTTGGCCATGCGATCGCGCGCGAAGGCCGAGAAGGGCAGGCGCCATTTCGCCTCCAGGGCGACGATGAAGCCGCTCGCCTCCATCTCCTGCAGGATCGGGTCGATCAGTTGCTTCAGCGGCAGGTCGTCGCGGCGCAGCCCGATGGCCCAGGGCACCACGGCCAGCGGCGGCAGCGGCAGGTGATAGTCCGCGCCCCATTCCGGATCCGCCAGCCGCGCCGCCAGCGCCGAATCGTCGTAGGCCAGCCCCTCGCAGGCGCCGTCGCGCAAGGCCTTGAAGGCGGCCGGCGTGGTCGGGAACCGCAGCTGGTCGATCCCCAATCCCGCCAACTGCTCGTCATAGCCCGCGCCTTCGATCGCGCAGACCTTGCGCTGGCGCAGGTCGCTCCAGGCCTTGAGCGGCGCCTCCTTGCGCGCGAGCAGGCCCACGCCCGAGGCGTAGTAGGGCTCGCTGAACAGCACCTGGGCGCGCCTTGCCTCGGTCGTGGCCAGGCTTGCGAGCACGAAATCGACCCGGCGTTCCATCAGGGCGTCGATCCGCTGCGTACCTGCCAGCGGCACCAGGCGCAGCCGGTTCTCCGAGCCCATGAGGCGCAGCGCCAGGAACCTGGCGATGTCGATCTCGAAGCCGGCGTTGCGGCTCTCGCCGTCGATGAACGCGAAGGGCGGGTAGTCGGCGCGAACGCCGACCAGCAGCCGCCCGCGCGCCTGCGCCTCTTCGAACGCGCCGGCCCAAGAAGACGGCGCGTCGCCCGAAAGCCAGAGAGCAATGCAGCCCACGGCCAGCGTCGCGGCCGCGAATCGTCGGCGGCTCATGCGGGACAAGATCCTATTGGCGCGACCCTTCCCGGTCGTGCCGGACGTCCGCGGGACCGCCGCGCAGCGACGCGCGCGAAGCCCTATTCCTGGCGCTCCGGTTTGGCGGCCTGCTCGCCCGTCTCCCCGGCCGCGAGCGCGCGCGCCAGCTGGCTCAGCGCTTCCTGGTGCCGGTCGTTCTTGATCATCGAGAAGTTGCGGGCCAGTTCCAGGCACATGCGCTGGCGCGTCGGCGCTTCCTTCTCCGCCTTCGAGCCAAGCCCGTCGTAAAAATAGCCCACCGGAACGTCCAGCACCTCGGCGATTTCATACAACCGTCCCGCGGAAACCCGGTTGATGCCGCGCTCGTATTTATGCGCTTGTTGGTAGGTGACGCCGATCATGTCCGCCAGCTGCTGCTGGGTGTAGCCCAACATGGTTCGGCGTTCGCGGATTCGGGCCCCGACGAACCTGTCGAGTTCATGCGTGCGACTTCCCATGTTCTCGCCCCTTAGCAGAAGGTGCTTTCGCGCGGTCTATCCAATTCGTTTAAGCGGCCTCCTCAGCGCGCCGCGCGATTTGTCCAAAGTTTACCGAATTTTCTGCCCGCGCACACGTGGAAATTGACCAACTTGCCGGTGATTAGCGGGGATGGATCAAAAAGGTCACGATTCGGTGCCCGGCGGCCGGGTCAATTGCGAGTTTAACTCAACCAGATAGCGAATCAGATGGTCAGGCTGACCAGCGGGCCCGGATTGGGTGCGACCAGCTTGCCGGAGCGCGCATAGGCGCCGGTTGCGGCCGCATGGGGGTCTAGGGTCAGGCCCCCGGTGAGTCGCTCCTGGGCGATATGCTGCGCCAGGAAGGCGCTGGTCGGCAGCGGAGCGCCCCCGGCATCGCGCCACGCGCTGCGATAGGCCCGGCCGCCGGCCGTTTCGGCGTCGTCGGCAAAGCGGTCGGCTGGGCGCCTGGGAAACGCCAGGACCGCGACCGGCCGCTCCTGGCGCTCAAGCGGGCGCGCCGCTTCGGGACTCGACGGCTCGAAAGAGTTGGCATGCCCCTGCTGGTCTGCGCGGCGCGGACGCGCGGCCGGGTAGCCGTCGGCGTCGATGACGGTCCGGGCGGTCCAGGTGACGGGGGCAGCCATGGCCATGTCGCCCTGCGCTTCGCGCTCCTAAAGGCGTTCGCGGCCCCCGCCTTCGGCGGAGACCGCTGCCGGATTGCGGAGTTGACGCGGAAACGCCTTAAGATTGCGTAAAATTCGCCGGAAATTTGCCAGGTCGCAGTTGTCAGACGGTTGGGGTATGTCTCTTTCCACCAGCGCTTGGCGAAAGCTGGGCGGACCATGGAAGATATAGCGCAGGACCGCCTCGGCGACCCGATGACCCTACCTGGCGAAACGCCTCCCTGGCTTGCCGGCGCTCTCGGGGCGGCTGGCGACTTGGCCTATGACCTGGACCTTGCGACCGACCGGCTTCGCCTGAGCGGGCCGGTCGCGGCGTTTCTCGGCCCGGAAGGCGACGCGCCCACGGGCGAAGCCTTCGCCGCCCGGATCAATCCGGAGGACTTGCCGGGGCGCCTGAGGGCGATGAGCGACCACTTGGCCGGCCGGGGCCCGTACGACTGCGAATACCGCCTGCGCGATTCGCTGGGGCGCGTGCATTGGGTGCATGACCGCGGCGCCTGCCTGCGCGACGAGCAGGGGCATGCGCTCCGCCTGGTCGGTGTGCTGCGGGCCGTCACCGAGCGCAAGGAGGATGCGGTGCGGCGCGCGCGGGGCTTCGGCTATGACGAGCTGACCGGGCATTTCAGCCGCACGCGCCTGGCCGAGGCACTGGAATTCGCGATCGCCCATGCCAAGCGGCACGACCGGCGCGGCGGGCTGATGGCCGTCGGCATCGACGGTCTCGCCGCGGTCGAAGATGCCCGCGGCGAGGAGGCGGCCGACCGGCTGGTGATGGAGGTCGGCCGGCGGCTCGATTCCTGCCTGCGCGCGACCGACATGATCGCGCGCATCGGCGGCGACGCGTTCGGCGTGCTGCTCAGCGTATGCGATCCGCAGCAGCTGGCGCCGACCGCCGCGCGCATCCGCGCCGCGGTTGCCGGCCTGACCGCGGACATGCCCGGTGCACCCGGCCTGCGCGTGTCGGTCTCGATCGGCGCGGTCGCCTTTCCCGGCGACGCCCGCAGCGCCGCCGACGCGCTGGCGCGGGCCGAGGAGGCGCTGGCCGAGGCGCGCCGCCGCCATGTCGGCATCGTCGTGTTCCAGCCGACCGAGAATGAGCGCGCCGAGGAACGACGCGCCATCGCGATCGCCGACCGGCTGCACCGGGCGCTGCGCGACGGGGGGCTGCTCTTCGCCTACCAGCCGATCGTGCGCGCCGACACGCTGGAGCCCGCCTACCACGAATGCCTGCTCCGGCTCGACCACGGCGACGGCGCGCCGGCGAGCGCGCCCGCCATCATCGCGGCGGTCGAGCGGCTGGGCGACATCCCGGCGATCGACCGCAAGACGCTGGAAATGGCGATCGCGACGCTCGAGCGCCATCCCGCCATCGCGCTGTCGGTCAACCTGTCGGGCCTGACGGTCAACAACCGCGCCTGGCTCAGGACCCTCAACGCGCGGCTGCGGCTCGAGCCCGAACTGGCGCGGCGGCTGGTGGTCGAGATCACCGAGACGGCGGCGATGCGCGACATCGAGGAATCCTCGCGCTTCATCGCCCAGATACGCGAGCTCGGCGTGCGCGTGGCGCTGGACGATTTCGGCGCCGGCTTCACCTCGTTCCGCCACCTGAAGGCGCTGGCCGTGGACGTGGTGAAGATCGACAGCTCCTTCGTCGCCGGCGTGGCGGACAACACCGACAGCCAGCTCTTCATCCAGTCACTGGCCTCGGTTGCCCACGGGCTGGGCCTTTCCAGCGTCGCCGAGGGCCCGGCGAGCGAGGCGGACGAAGCCTTCCTGCGCCGCCACGGCATCGGCTATTTCCAGGGCAACCGCTACGGCGCGCCGCGCACCCGTCCGGACTGGGCGCAATAGTCAGGCGCCCGGCTGCGCGCCGCCCCAGCGGCCCTGCTCGGCGGCCAGGAAGAACTCGGCCAGCGCGCGGTTGAACCAGTCCGGTTCCTCCAGGTTGATCGCATGGCCGCCATGCGGCAGCACCAGGAGGCCCGCATTCGGCATCTCCGCGCGCATCTTCACGCCGGGGGCAATGCAGTGTTCGTCGCGATCGCCGGTGACGATCAGTGCCGGCATGCGCGCCTGGCGCATCTGCGCTGCCAGGTCCCAGATCGAGGGCCGGCGCATCTGCACGCCGCGCAGGGTGAGGGCCGAGCCCTGCGGATCGTGCTCGGCCAGCCGCGCGCAGAACTCGGCCCAGCCCAGCGGGTCCTTGTCGCGCAAGGGCCAGCGGGCCGGGACGTCGGCGTAGATTTTGGCGGCCTCGGCGATCGGCAGGCGCTCGAAACGCTCGGCGGCCGCCGCGCAATTCGCGCGGAACTCAGCCTGCTTGTCCGGCTCGGAGCCGTACCCGCAGCCCGCGATCACGACCGAGCGCACCAGGGCCGGGTGATGGAGCGCGAGATGGAGCGCGCAATATCCTCCCATCGACAGGCCGACGACATGTGTGCGGTCGACGCCAAGCCCTGTCAGGACGGCGAGCGCGTCGGCGACCGCGCGCGCCTGGGAATACTGCTCGAGCTTCTTCGGTACGTCCGAGGGTGGATAGCCGCGGGCGGCGTAGACGATGCAGCGGTAGTGGCGGGAAAAGTATCTTACCTGCGGTTCCCAGCTTCTGTGATCGCCCGCAAACTCATGGATGAACAGCAAGGGGAAGCCGCTGCCCGTCTCCTCGTAGTGAAGGCGCACCTGGTCGTCGGTGGTGACGTAGGGCATAGCTCAGGCCTCATGGTTCGACGGACTCACCATGAGGCTACTATCTATCGCCTCATCCTGAGCTTGTCGAAGGATGAGGCGCGGCCGCGCGCAAGGCCTACCGCGTCGGGACCGGCGTCCCGCCGCTGTAGTCATAGAAGCCGCGGCCCGACTTGCGGCCCAGCCAGCCGGCCTCGACGTACTTCACCAATAGCGGGCAGGGGCGGTATTTGGTGTCCGCCAGTCCGTCGTGCAGCACGTGCATGATGGCAAGGCAGGTGTCGAGCCCGATGAAGTCGGCGAGCTGCAGCGGCCCCATCGGGTGATGCGCGCCCAGCTTCATGGCCGTGTCGATCGCCGTGACCGATCCCACGCCCTCGTAGAGCGTGTAGACCGCCTCGTTGATCATCGGCAGCAGGATGCGGTTGACGATGAAGGCCGGGAAATCCTCCGCCACCGCGGGCTTCTTGCCCAGGCGCAGGGTCAACTCCTTGACGGTCTGGAAGGTCTGCTCCTCGGTCGCGATGCCGCGGATCAGTTCGACCAGTTCCATCACCGGCACCGGGTTCATGAAATGCATGCCCATGAACCGGCCCGGCCGATCGGTAACGGCGGCAAGCCTGGTGATCGAGATCGACGAGGTGTTGGTGCAGATGATCGCGTCGGGCTTGAGCGAGGGGATCAGCGTCTTCAGGATCTCGCGCTTGATCTGCTCGTTCTCGGTGGCGGCCTCGATGACCACGTCGCAATCCTGGAACAACTTGTAGTCGATGCCGGTCTTGATGCGCTTCAAGGCCTGGGTCATGTCGTCGGCGGTGATCTTGCCGCGCTCGGTCTGGCGGCCCATGTTCTTCTTGATCGTGTCGACCCCCGCCTTCAGCCGCTCCTCGCTGACGTCCAGCAGGCGGACATTCAGACCCGCCAGCGCCGAGACATGGGCGATTCCGTTGCCCATCTGGCCGGCGCCGATGACGCCGACGGTCTTGATGGCGCTGGCCTGGGGGAATTGCGCGACCTCGCCGTTCCCGGGCGTGGGGCGCGTCGATTTCTCTGAGGTGACTGCTCTCGCGACGGCCATGATACCTAACCTCCTGCGCGCGGACCCCTGAGGGCTCAACGCGGCTTGGCGAGTTCCTGGGCGAGTTCGGGCAGGATCTGGAACAGGTCTCCCACCAGCCCGTAGTCCGCGACCTGGAAAATCGGCGCTTCCTCGTCCTTGTTGATGGCGACGATCACTTTGCTGTCCTTCATGCCGGCCAGATGCTGGATCGCGCCCGAGATGCCGACCGCGACGTAGAGGTCGGGGGCGACGATCTTGCCGGTCTGGCCGACCTGGTAGTCATTGGGTACGAAGCCGGCATCCACCGCCGCGCGCGAGGCGCCCACGGCCGCGCCCAGCCTGTCCGCCACCGGCTCGATGTATTTCTTGAAATTCTCGCCCGCCTGCATGCCGCGGCCGCCCGAGACGACGATGCGGGCCGAGGTAAGCTCCGGGCGCTCCGAGCGGCTGAGTTCCTGGCCGACGAACTTGGACAGGCCCTTGTCGCCGGCCGGGGCGACCTTTTCGATCGCCGCCGACCCGCCGGTGGCGGCCGCGGCCTCGAAGGCCGTGCCGCGCACAGTGATGACCTTGATCTTGTCGGCGGACTGCACCGTCGCCAGCGCGTTGCCGGCGTAGATCGGCCGCACGAAGGTGTCGGGCGACTTCACTTCCTGGATGTCGGAGATCTGCTGCACGTCGAGCAGCGCGGCCACCCTGGGCATCAGGTTCTTGCCGTTCGAGGTCGCGGGCGCCAGCACGTGGCTGTGGTTGGCGGCTTCGCGCGCCACCAGCGGCGCCACGTTCTCGGCCAACAGGTTGCCATAGGCCGCATCATCGGCCACCAGCACCTTGGCGACGCCCGCCACCTTGGCGGCGGCATCGGCCGCGCCGGCGCAGTCCTGGCCCGCGACCAGCACGACGACGTCCGGGCCGATCGCTTTGGCGGCGGCAATGGCATTGAGCGTCGCGGCTTTCAGCGCCTTGTTGTCGTGATCGGCGACGACCAGGATGCCCATCGTCAGATGACCTTCGCTTCGTTGCGCAGCTTGTCCACAAGCTCGGCGACCGACTTGACCTTCACGCCCGCCTGGCGCTTCGGCGGCTCTTCGACTTTCAGCACTTTCAGCCGCGGGGCCGGATCGACACCCAGGGCCTCGGGGGTCAGCGCCTCGATCGGCTTCTTTTTCGCCTTCATGATGTTGGGCAGCGAGGCGTAGCGCGGCTCGTTGAGCCGCAGATCGGTCGTCACGACCGCAGGCAGTTTCAGGGTCACGGTCTCGAGCCCGCCATCGACCTCGCGCGTCACGTTCAGGTTGCCGGAGTCGACCACGACCTTCGAGGCGAAGGTGCCCTGCGACCAGCCGAGCAGGGCCGACAGCATCTGGCCGGTCTGGTTGCAGTCGTCGTCGATCGCCTGCTTGCCGACGATCACCAGGCCGGGACCTTCCTTCTTCACCACGGCGGCCAGGAGCTTGGCCACGGCCAGCGGCTGCAGCTCGGCGTCGGTCACGACATGGACGCCGCGATCGGCGCCCATCGCCAGCGCGGTGCGGATCGTCTCCTGGCAGGCCTGCGGCCCAAGGGATACCGCGATCACCTCGCTCGCCGCGCCCTTCTCCTTCAGCCGGAGCGCCTCTTCGACCCCGATCTCGTCGAACGGGTTCATCGACATCTTGACGTTGGCCGTCTCGACGCCCGTGCCATCGGGTTTCACGCGGATCTTGACGTTGTAGTCGATGACCCGCTTGACCGCGACCAGGACCTTCATCCGTTCAAAAACCCCGCCAGAAACCCGCGGCTTTGCGCCGCGCCATCGCGTTAACCGCTTACCCCGTCAGCCGAAGACCATTCTTCCGGCCGGGTTATGGTGCAGCGCACCATAGGCATGTGACCGTAGCGTGTCAACGCCGCGCAGGACGGAATTGCCCATTTCGCGGGCGGGAAATCTTATTGCGCGGTCAGCGGTGGGCGCCTGGAACCCACAGCACGTCGCGCTTTCCGCGCCGATTGCAGTGGCGTGCCAAAACAAACAGCAAGTCGCTCAGCCGGTTGGCATATTTGACGGCGGCGGGGTTGACCGGCTCGCATGCCATCAGCCGTGTGATGTCGCGCTCGGCCCGGCGGGCGACGGTGCGCGCCAGGTGGAGGTGGGATGCGGCCGGCGTGCCGCCCGGCAGTACAAAGGACTTCAGCGGCTTGAGCTTGGCGTTGAGCTGGTCGATCTCGCGCTCCAGCCGCGTGACCTGGGCCTCGGTGATGCGCAGCGCGCCGGCGGCCTTGCGGCCCGTTTCCGGCGTGCACAGGTCGGCGCCCAGGTCGAACAGCTCGTTCTGGATGCGCGCCAGGATCGCGTCGGTCTTCCCGTCGCGCCTGGTGTGCAGGCGGACGAGACCGATCGCCGCGTTGGCCTCGTCGACCGTGCCGTAGGCTTGGACGCGCAGGTCGTGCTTGGCGACGCGCCTTCCGTCGCCCAGCGACGTTTCGCCCTTGTCGCCGCCGCGCGTGTAGATGCGGGTGAGGCTCACCATGCGGGCAGGTCCATCGTCAGGTGCTCTTCCACAGCAGCAGCAGCAGCGCGAAGATCGCCAGCGCCACTCCCTGCAACACCACGCGCGCGCGCATCAATTTGTTGGAGGTGCGCGGATCGCCGCCGCCCCTGACCAGCCCGATCACGCCTGCCGCCAGCACCGCCACCACCGACAGCATGGCAAGGACGAGAACGATGGCGAGAAAGGTTTTCATCGGCAGGGGTTATAGCGCGGGCGCGCTATGCGACGCGAATCCGCAGGTCGGCGCGCTTCTCCGCCGCCTCGCGCAGCAGGGCGACATAGGGCGCAAGGTCGGGTGCGGCCCGGTCGGCGTGCCGCAGCACGATCTCCACCGGGCCCTTCACGTCGGCCGTCAGGCAGTCCCACAGCGCGTCCAGGTTGCGGCCGTAATGGGCGGGCAGGCCAAGGTCGCGCGCCAGCGCGTCGTGCAGCGCGTCGAGCGTCGCCAGCGTGCCGAAGTCGAGGATGCAGCGCCGCGCGGCGTTCATTTCGGCACCTCGTGAAAGCTCCGGTAGTGGTCGGTGGTCACGTAGCGCAGCCCGTCGTTCGACCAGATCAGCCGGTCAGCGTTGCGCTTGCCGCAGGCGAAGTCGAGATCGGCCTCGTAGTAGCGCCGGCCCGGCTTCTGCGGCAGCTTGCGTTCGCGGTTGGCGAATTCGTCGCCACCGATCGCGCGGCCGGGCGCCAGCCGGCACAGATCGACGCCCGGCCGCCAGCCCAGCTTCGCCGCCTCGTCCTTGCGCAAGTACTTCATCGGCAGCCGCCCGGTACCGTCGATCGTCTGCACCGTGGCGACGAACCCATCGAGGTCGCGCAGCCCCATGCGCCTGGCGAAGGCGCGCAGCGTGGCGTCGTCGGCCGCCAGCGCGGGCCAGGCGACGATCAATGCCGCCAGCGCAAGGGCAAGGCGCCGCATCATTGCTGTTGCACCAGCCCTGCAGCCCTGGCGATACGCAACAGCCCCCGCGCGGCGGCCTCGGGCAGCCCCAGGCTCGCAGCGATCCCGCGCCGCGACAAGGCTGACAGATAAAGCGCGGACAGCTCGGGCGCGCCGATCACGGTCGCGCGCACCGGCCGGTCGCCCAGCCACTGAAGCGCTTCTTCGATCTCGGTGCCGATCATCAGGCCGCTCAGATAGGAATGCAACGCCTCGCCCCCGATTTTGTCGAACAGGCCGAGGGTTCGGGCGCTGAAAATGCGGTGCAGCAGCCCGCCGCGCCCTGCCGAGGGTCGCGCAGCATGGTCGACGCCGCGGGTAAAGGCGTCGGCGTCGAGCGTCGTTGCCGCCATCAGCCGGCCGAGGATCGTATGGGCGTGCAGCGCCGCGAACGCCTCGCCGGTCATGAAGGTGGCGAAGCGCGCGATAAAACCGTCTTCGACCATCACCCATTTGCTATGGGTGCCGGGCAGCACGGCCACGCCGGTCTCGTGCGCGGCGAACTGGCCCAGGATCTGCGTTTCCTCGCCGCGCATCACGTCCGGCACGCCGTCGGCGTCGACCAGCGACACGCCCGGAACGATGTTGAGCGTTTCCCCGCCGCGCGTTGTCACGGGCGCAAGCGCGCGCGCCAACGCCTCCAGCCCGGCCGGGCACCGGACATAGGGCACCTCGCGCCAGCCCTGGCGGCTGCCGATCATGCCGCTGGCCAAAACGGGGACGCCGGGGTCGCGGGCCAGCCATGCGCCGGTGGCATCGCTGAAGGCGCGGGCGAAATCCCGGTCCGGCATCTGCAGGATGCCCTGCGGCAGTTCGACGCGCTCGAGAACGGTTTCGTCGGTCGCGACCGAATAGGCGCGCAGGCTGGTGGTGCCCCAGTCCAGGGCGATCAGCGTTTGGGCCGAAGTCATGTGGCGTCGAACCGGCGAGGACGTTGCGGCAGCTAAGACTACCTTAACCAGTTTCTGCGACGATCACATCGTTCCGGCGCCCGATCGCGATCCGCCTTGCGCGGATCGACGCGGCGCAAGGACCCGGCTCCGTAGGATGCGAGCCGAAGCCCCCGCAAGATGCGGCTTCGAATTTTGGCTCGACCACGGAGCGCCGATCCATGTTCGGCACGGTATCGTCGATTGCGCTTGGCGCCCGCCATCGGGCGGGACCGGCGATCCAGCCGTCCCTGCTGATGGCGTTGGTCGATGCGGCGCGGTTCCGCGCGCGGTCGCATCGCTGCAATTGCATCGCGCGCCGGCGCGCTTCGATCGCTTGCTACGACGACGAGGTTCGCGCGGCCTGAGGGCGATCCCCCCCTGTGTTCTCATGCCCGCGACAATCGGGGGGCCGGTCATGCCGGCCCCCCGCACAATTTCTTGGAGGGCCGATTTCCGCGGATGCGTGGTCGGATTGCTACTAGCAAGAGCGTATCATGTTCGGAATACCGCTATTGAAACACCGACCGAGCAAAGCATCCGTCTCCCTTCGTCAACAAGCGCGCACGGCGTCCGGGGGCTGCCGTCGCACGGACGCAAGCAATGCAAGGGATTGCAGGACATCAACTGTCTCCTGTAGTCGATCAGCCTGCGCGACCAAATCGCACTGGCCGGGGCGATGGGCATCCTTGCGGTGATCGCCTTTGATACCGTCCGCCACTAACGGCGTGCGCGCTTCCTTGGATCGCCAGCGCGTCGCGGACGACAAAGATTGGGAACCCGGTGTGAAACTAGAAATGGATACGCTGAATCCGCGGTGGGGCGGGAAGGATTCGTCGGGGTGGCTGGATTCGAATTACGCCAAGTCGGATCGCCGTCCACTTAAGCCGGTTGCAGATTAGCCAATCACCGGCGCCGGCCGCGTGTGGTGGCGCCTACTGTTCGTCACAGTTAGTTGCAATACGCATCATAAGAGATTACCGATATTAATGAAGACTTAGACAATTGGCGCTATGAACCGACTCGGGCAGCGGCAAAGCGGCACTCATTCGGGGCCGGCGGCGGCCGGTCCGAGAGTTTCTGGGGAGCGCCATCTCATGACCAAGTACGCAGTCGAGCCGACGGGCAAGGAACGCACGTTCGCGGAAGACGAGATCATCGTCAGCAAGACGGATACCAAAGGACGCCTTACCTACGTCAACGACGTATTCTGCAAGGTAGGGCTGTACACGGAAAGCGAGCTGATCGGACAACCGCACAGCATCGTGCGCCATCCCGATATGCCGCGCTGCGTATTCAAGCTGCTGTGGGACACGTTGGAATCCGGCAAGGAAATCTTCGCCTACGTGAAAAACATGGCGAAAAACGGCGATCACTACTGGGTGTTGGCGCACGTCACGCCGAGCTTCGATGCGCGCGGCGCCATCGTCGGCTACCACTCCAACCGCCGCGTGCCCGACCGCTCCGCGGTGTCGACGATCGAGCCCCTCTACCGCAAACTGCTGGCCGAGGAGAACCGTCATGCCGATCGCCGGCAGGGCATGCGGGCGTCGCATGACATGCTGGCAACGTTTCTAAGCGAGCAGCGCCTGGAATACGACCGCTTCATTTTCACGACCATCGCCGAGGCGGCTTGACCTTCGGGAAACGACGAAGCTTCGATTGACGCGCGATCGGAAAGGATTTGCAGCTATGTTTGGGATTGGCGCAACGAAAAGTCAGCTTCGGGAATTGGAAGCCAAGATTGCGCGGTATGAAAAAGTGTTCATGCAGTCCCAAACGGTCTGCGAACAGGCCGCGCGCGGCGACTTGCAGGCGCGCATCGCCGAAACGGACGTTTTCGGCGAGCTCGCCAAGCTCCCGATCGCCATCAACAAGATGCTGGACCTGGCCGACGCCTATGTGCGCGAATCCGGCGCATCGCTCGAATACGCCAGCCAGGGCAAGTTCTTCCGCGCTTTCCTAACGCGCGGCATGCCGGGCGATTATCGCCGCGGGGCGATGGTCATCAACACCGCTCGCAAATCGATGGAACAACGCACGATCGCAGCCGCCGCGGCGGAGAAGGCTACACGCGAGGCAGACGAAAAGCACCGGGCCGAGCAGGAGCGGCTGAAGGCCGAGGCGGAGGCGCAGCGCAAGGCGGAGATGCAGGCCCTGGCCGACGGCTTCGAGGCGACGGTGAAG
>CAYMTM010000040.1:0-26497 GCA_964393375.1 uncultured Rhodospirillaceae bacterium | reverse complement strand
GCAGCGCCTGCGCGCCGAAGTCGACAGGTTCATCAAGACGGTGCGCGCGGCCTAAGGCCGGACGCACGTCCTTCGCAAGCCTAGGTCCGACCGGGCGCACCAGCGTCCGGCCGGCCTTCTTTTCGGCGCTCGGCCAGGATCGCATCGACCACCGGCGGCAGGCTGTCGCGCCAGGGCGGTCGCGCAAGGCCGAACGTGGCGACGGCTTTGCTGCAGTCCAACTCGGAATTGGCGGGCCGCTCTGCGGCGGTCTGGTACTCGCTGGTCGGGATCGGGATGACGCGCGGTCCTTCCAGCCCGTGCGCCCGAGCGCGCGCGAAGATCGCCTGCGCGAACCGGAACCAGGTGGTTACGCCGGAATTGCAGTAGTGATAGGTGCCGGCGGCGCCGGCTGGCGCTTCGAGCATGCGCTGGGCGACCGCCAACAGGGCCCGCGCCAGGTCGGCGGCGGCGGTGGGGCAGCCGCGCTGGTCGTCGACCACGCGCAGCACGGCTGCGCGGCCGATGCGGTCGAGCATCGTGCGCACGAAATTGCGGCCATGCGCGCCGAACACCCAGGACGTGCGCAGGATGACATGCGCCGGCAGCGCGTCGCGCACCAGCTGCTCGCCCTCGGCCTTGCTGCGCGCATAGACGCCGATCGGGCCGATCGGATCGTCCTCTCTCCAGGGGCCGCTGCGGGTGCCGTCGAACACGTAGTCGGTCGAGACATGAACCAACGCAATGCCGCGCCGCCGGCAGGTCTGGGCCAGGAGCCCCGCCCCGTCGCGATTGACGGCGAACGCGGCAAGCTGTTCGTCTTCCGCCTTGTCGACGGCGGTATAGGCAGCAAGGTTCACGACGATGTCCGGCTTCGCGTGCTCGAACGCGGCGGTGACGGCGTCAACCTGGGTGATGTCGAGTGCGGCGCGGTAGAGCCCGACCAGCTCGATGCCGGGCGGCGCGGGCAATGCCATCAGTTCGCGCCCGACCTGCCCCCCGGCGCCGGCCACCAGCACGCGCCTGGCCGCCGTCACCTGCCGCCGCCCCTCGGTGCTTCGGCGGTCAGCCAGGCGCGAGGCAGGTCCTTTAGCCTCGGGTGGCGGCGATCCTTGTCCGACAGGATGGCCACGCCGGCAAGCACCGGCCAGGGAATGGCAAGATCGGGGTCGTCCCAGGCCAAGCCACGGTCGAGCGCGGGCGCGTAGTAGTCGCTCACCTTGTAGAGGACGTCGCAGTCCGGCTCGAGCGTGCAGTACCCGAAGGCGAAACCGGCCGGCAGGAAAATCTGCTCGCCGCCGGTGGCCGTCAACGTCGCGCTGGCATGCCGCCCGAAGCGCGGGCTTGTGGTTCGCAGATCGACCCCGACCGCGAAGATCCTTCCGCGCGCCACCCGCACCAGCTTCGCCTGCCAGCGCGGCGGCGACTGGAAGTGAAGCCCGCGCACCACGCCCTTGTCGCGGTTGTAGGCATGGTTGTCCTGCACGAACACGGCGTCGATTCCGGCCGCCGCATAGCGCTCACGCTGGTAGGTTTCGGCAAAGAACCCGCGCGCGTCGCCATGGCGTTGCGGCACGGCGATCTTGACCTCGGGCAGATGGGTTTCGACGACCTTCATCGCGCATCCAGGATCGGTGGCGCGCGCACCGTCCTTCGCGTCGGCTGCGATGTCAAGCGCGGGTATGCCGCGCTTATTTCTACTTGCGGCGAGGCTTGCGCGCGGCCTTTCGCGGGGCTGCCGCCTTCGCCGCCGGCGCGGGCTTGGACGTCGCGGTTTTCAGCTTGGGCGCTGTTGCGGCGGACGGCGCCGGCTCGGCCGGGGCCGGCGGGGGTGTGGCGCCGCCGGCCATGCCGGCCAGGACCGAACGGTTCATGACCTGCATGATCTCCGCGTTGTATTTCATCAGCAGCTCGGCCAGCTCGCCGATATGGGTCATCGTCGTCTCGGCGGCGGTGGCGAGCGTTTTCAGGTTCGCCTCGCTCGCCTCCTTGAATTGGTCGGGCCGCGCCAGCGCCTGGGCGCTTCCCATCAATTGCCGGGTCGAGGATTCGATCACCTCGGTCTGCCGGCGCACCAAGTCTTCCAGGTCGCGGGCCACCCGCTGCCCGGCCTCGATCAGCGCCTGCATGGTCGGCCCCTGTCCCGGGACCATCGCGCCGCTGTCGAGGCCGCGATAGCGGAACAGCGCCATCAGACGCTCGAAGGACGCGTTGAAGTCGGTGAAGTCGGTCATGGCGCGCATTCCCCCTGGCGGGACCATGGACGGACGCACTGACGATAGCCCAGTTGACCCGGGGCCGCCATATGAAGTGCGTCACACTGCACTGCGGCAATGGACCCGGGCGTGGATCGGGAGAGACTAGATCGAGATGCCGCCGTCGATCACCATCGCCTGGCCGGTCACGAACACCGCCTCGTCCGACGCCAGGTAGACGCACATCTGAGCGATCTCCTCGGGCCGGCCGAGGCGGCCCATCGGCTGGCGCGCAATGAAGGCCTTGCGCGCCTCGGCGGGGTCGGCGAAGGCGTTGATGCGATCCTCCAGCGAGGGGGTCTGGATGGTGCCGGGGCAGATCGCGTTGCAGCGCACGCCCTTGCCGACGAAATCGACCGCGACCGACTTGGTTAGCCCGATCACGGCGGCCTTGGTGGTGCCGTACACGCAGCGGTTGACGATGCCCTTGAGCGACGAGCAGACCGAGGAGATGTTGACGATCGCGCCCCCGCCGTTCGCCACCATCTGCGGCAGGAACGCTTTGGTCGTGTTGACCATGCCCAGCACGTTCAGGTTCCACGAGAAGGCCCAATCCTTCGCCTCGGCCTCCAGGATGGTGCCGTGATGGACGTAGCCGGCAACGTTGATCAGCGCATCGATCCGGCCCGCAGCGCGCGCACAGGCCGCAACCGCCGCCGGGTCGGTCACGTCCAGCCGATGGGTCGCCACGATCCCCTGCGCGCCGGCAAGGTCGGCCAGCTTCTTGTCGTCGATGTCGGTGGCGACGACCTTGGCGCCCTCGGCGGCGAGCGCCAGCGCGGTTGCGCGGCCGATTCCTTGGCCGGCGGCGGTCACGAACGCCGATTTTCCCGCAAGTCTTCCAGCCACGCGGACCTCCCCCTGATCGATGGCGGCGCAGCATAGGCCGGCAGGGCCGCAGGAGTCCAAACCCGCTGCGCCCAATTGCATGGGACCGGGCCGCGGACTAGATTGGAAACCCAATCCCAGCCCTGTCCAGCCGGAGCATGAACCGCGCATGTCGACCGCGACACCGCTGACTATCCGTTTGAATGCCGCCGACAATGTCGTGGTTGCGCGAGCCGATCTGCTGGCAGGCGTCGTCTTGCCAGGCGAGGAGATCACGGTGGCGGCGGCTGTCTCTGCCGGGCACAAGATAGCGACCGCCGCCATCGCATCCGGCGAACCCGTGCGCAAGTTCAACCAGATCATCGGTTTCGCCAAGGAGGTGATCAAGCCGGGCGACCATGTCCATGTGCACAACACGGCCTTCCAAACCTTCGCGCGCGACTATGCGGTGGGCAGCGACGTCCGGCCGACCCAGTATTTCACGGGGGACGCGCGGGCGACGTTCGAAGGCTACGTGCGGCCGAACGGACGGGTCGGCACGCGCAACTATATCGGCATCCTGACATCGGTGAACTGCTCGGCGACGGTCGCGCGCTATATCGCCGATGCGTTCAACCGCACCGCTACGCTGAAGGACTATCCCAATGTCGACGGCGTTGCGGCGTTCGTGCACTCCACCGGTTGCGGCATGGCGGGGTCGGGCGAGGGCTACATGAACCTGCAGCGCACGCTGTGGGGCTATGCCAGCCACCCGAACTTCGCGGCTGTCGTGATGGTGGGCCTGGGCTGCGAGGTCGCGCAACTTTCCTATCTGCTCGACATGTACGGCATCAAGCCGGGGCCGCATTTCCAGGTCATGACGATTCAGGACTCGGGCGGGACGCGCAAATCGGTCGAGCGCGGCGTGGCGCAGATCAAGGAAATGCTGCCCGACGCCAACAGGATCACGCGCCAGACCGTATCGGCCGAGCACATAACCCTGGCACTGCAGTGCGGCGGATCGGACGGGTACTCGGGGATCACCGCCAACCCCGCCCTGGGCGCCGCCTCGGACCTGCTGGTGCGTCATGGCGGCACGGCGATTCTCAGCGAGACGCCGGAGATCTATGGCGCCGAGCATCTGCTGACGCGCCGCGCCGTGAAGCCTGAGGTTGCCGACAAGCTGATCGGGCGCATCAAGTGGTGGGAGGACTATTGCGCGCGCAACGACGGCGAGATGAACAACAATCCTTCACCGGGCAACAAGGCGGGCGGCCTGACCACGATCCTCGAGAAATCGCTCGGCGCGGCGGCCAAGGGCGGCACGACCAATCTGACGGCGGTGTACAAGTACGCCGAGCAGGTGAAGGAGAAAGGCTTCGTGTTCATGGACACGCCGGGCTACGATCCGTGTTCGGCGACCGGCCAGGTTGCGGGGGGCGGCAACGTCATCTGCTTCACCACCGGGCGCGGCTCGGTCTTCGGCTGCAAGCCGGCGCCTTCGATCAAGCTGGCCACCAATACGCCGATGTTCCGACGCATGGAAGAGGATATGGACATCAACTGCGGCGACATCATCGACAAGGGTGTGACGATCCAGGAGAAGGGCGAGGAAATCTTCAAGCTGATCCTCGACGTCGCCTCCGGCAGGAAGTCGAAGAGCGAGGAACTCGGGTTCGGCGACAACGAATTCGTGCCATGGCAGATCGGCGCGACGATGTGATGCGCCGCGCTGCCGCTCTTTCGACGGTCATCGCAGCGTTCTGCTGGGGCGCGCCCGGCCTGGCCGAGGATCCGCGGTCGCACCAACGCGACCCGCTGCGCTACCAGTGGATGGCGCCGCCCGTGCCTCAGGCGCTGCCGGCCAAGAAGCCTTCGGACAGCGAGGCCTTCGTCGACCCCGAGTCGCGCCGCGGGCTTTCGCCGATGGAGCGCCAAGGCCAGCGGAAGGCGAGCGAAGACGACGGCAAGCGCGAGATGGTCGGCCAGGAGAAGCTGTGGACGACCCGCGATCCGCCGGGCAAGCGTGGCGTGTTCGCGTTCATGGGCAACAAGATCGGCGACCCGATCGAAAACATGTTCCCCGATCCGGAGGAGAAAGACCAGTTCGGCATGACGCTGTGCCGCGGCACGCCCGGCCTGCCGGGATGGCTCGATTGCACCGACGACAGCATCCGCCGGATGGTCAACGGGGTCTGGAAACTGCTGTACCGTGGCGTCGAGGTCAGCTTCGTCAGCTACCGCTATCTCGACGGCAAGCTGGTCGGCTTCCGCATGGCGTTCCCGACGGCGAACTTCGAAAAACTCGGGGAGGTCCTCAAGAGCCAGTACGGGCCGCCGACGGGCGAGGAGGAGACCAGCTGGCAGCATCGCCTGGGCGGCGTGATCGACGTCAAGATCCAATCCTGGAATACGCCGGTCGGCGAGATGACCCTGAAGTCGCGCGGCGCGTCGCTCGATGCCGGCATGCTGGCGCTGCTCGAGCCCAAGGCCGATGCCCGTTACCAGGACATGCGCTTCCGCCAGGTTGTCGTGCCCGCGCGCGCGGCCACCCTGCCCGACGACGGCTTCGTGATCCACCCACCCAAGGGTGTGCAGGCATCGCCGCCCGACGGCGACAGACAGCACGCCGAGTGAGCGCCGCCGGGGCAGATCGAGCCGTCCAGGTCCGCCGCGTCTTAACGGGAGGGCCAGAATAATTCGGCCGGAGCGACGTTGAATCTTGAAGCACGTGCGGGCCTGTGATATGGCCGCATGCTTGTCCGGTTATCATACAAGCCCGAATGGGCCGCGCGTCCAACATGACGCATAACAAGGAGGAAGACGCTCATGCAACGCAGGAGTTTCACCGGTCTGCTCGCCGCCACGGCCGCCATCGGCCTGGTCGGCGGTTTCGGCGCCAGCCCGGCGCTGGCGCAGGCAAAGCAGGTACTGAAGGCCACCGACGTCCACCCGCTCGGCTATCCCACGGTCGAGGCGGTGGTACGCATGGGCAAGAAGCTGGAGGCAGCGACCAACGGGCGCCTGTCGATCCAGATGTATCCGTCCATGCAGCTGGGCGGCGAGAAGGAGATGATCGAACAGGCGCAGGTCGGCGCCTTGCAGATCGCGCGCGTCAGCGTCGGGCCGATGGGAAGCATCGTCGACGACCTGAACGTCTTCAACATGCCGTTCGTCTTCCGCGACGTCGCGCACATGAACAAGGTTATCGACGGCCCGATCGGCGACGAACTGCTGAAAAAGCTTACCGACGCACCCACCAGCAAGCTGGTCGGGCTTTGCTGGATGGATGCGGGTGCGCGCAGCTTCTACAACAGCAAGCGGCCGGTGAAGACGATCGACGATCTGAAGGGCCTGAAGATCCGCATGATGGGCAACCCCATCTTCGTGGACACCGCAAACGCGATCGGCGCCAACGGCATCGCCATGGGCTTCGACCAGCTGATCAGCGCGCTTCAGACCGGGGTGGTGGACGGGGCCGAGAACAACCCGCCGTCCTACGAGTCAGGCAAACACTACCAGTTCGCCAAGTACTATTCTCTCAGCGAACACCTGATCATTCCGGAAATCCTGGTGTTCTCGCGCGCCAGCTGGGACAAGCTCTCCAAGGACGACCAGGACTTGATCTGGAAGTTCAGCAAGGAAGCCCAGCAGGAAGAGCGCAAGCTGTGGCAGGAGCGCGAGAAGGCGTCGATGGAAGAGCTGAAGAAGCAGGGCATCGAGATCATCTCCTTCTCGCCCGAGGAGAAGAAGAAATTCCAGACCGCGGTGAAGCCGGTCTGGGACAAGTACGGCGCGAAATACGCGGCGCTGGTGCAGCGGATCCAGGACGTCAAGTAGTCTGCCGGGCAGAAGGAACGGCCGCCGGGCTCGACCGGCGGCCGTTTTCTGTCCGGGCGCCGGTCGGGGAGGAGATTGCCGATGAGGGCTGGCTATGTGCGCGCAATGGACGCGCTTTACCTGTTCTGCGTCAGCGTCGCCGGATTCTGCATTGCGGTCATGACCGTGGTGGTGCCGGTCGGTGTGTTCTACCGATACGTTCTGAACAGTGCGCTGGCATGGCCCGAGCCGATGGCCACCATCATGATGATCTTCTTCACCTTCCTCGGCGGTGCCGCGTGCTATCGCGCGGGCGTGCATATCAGCGTAACCGTTTTCGTGCGCTACCTGGGCGTCGGCCCGCAGAGGGCGGCGGAGTTCATCGTCGAGATTGCCGTCGCTGCGCTTGCCCTGTTCATGCTGATCTGGGGCGCCGAGCTGGTGCAGACCACGCTGCATCAGGTCGTCGCCGAGTTCCCCTTCCTTCTGGTCGGTATCACCTACCTGCCGGTGCCGGTCGGCGGCGCGGTAACTCTGCTGTTCATGCTCGAACGGATGTTGATCGGCCCGCCACCGCCGACCTCGCTTGTCTATCGCGAACCGCCAAGCCTGGACTAGCGCGATGCCCTGCGTGAGTCGAACGTAGGTTCAAAGGGGGGCGCCCGTGGAAGTCCTGATTCTGCTCGGCAGTTTCTTCGCGCTCGTCATCTTCAGCATTCCCGTCGCCTACGCCATGGGACTGGCCGCACTGATCGCGGCCTCCTGGGCCGACATCCCCTGGCAGGCTGTGATGATCAAGATGGCCGACGGGGTGAACAAGTTCTCGCTGCTGGCTATCCCGTTCTTCGTCCTCGCGGGCGCGATCATGGCCGAAGGCGGCATGGCCCGGCGGCTGGTGGCGATGGCCAACGTGCTGGTCGGTTTTATCCGCGGCGGCTTGGCGCTGGTCAACATCCTGGCCTCGTCGATGTTCGGCTGTATCTCCGGTTCGGCAGTGGCCGATACCTCGTCGATCGGCACGGTGATGATTCCGCAGATGGTCCGCAACGGCTATCCGCGCGTCTTTGCCGTCAACGTCACGATCGCCGGCTCGGTACAGGCGATCCTGATACCGCCCAGCCACAACGCGGTCCTCTATTCTTTGGCGGCGGGCGGAACGATCTCGATCGCGCATCTGTTCGTGGCCGGGTTCTTTCCGGGACTTCTGATCGGCGGCTCTCTCATCGCGCTGGTCCTTCTCTACGCCCGCCATTACAAGTTTCCCAAGGGTCATGTCGTGCCGCTGCGCCAGGCAGTCAAGATCATGATCGAAGGCCTGTGGGGCCTGGGCACCATGATCATCATTCTGGGCGGCATCCTGGGCGGCATCTTCACTGCCACGGAAGCCGCAGCCGTCGCTGTGGTCTATGCATTCTGCGTTACCATGTTCGTCTATCGCGACTATCGCTGGCGCGATCTCCACCACCTGGTCCACCGCACGGTCAAGACCGTGTCGATGGTCATGATCCTCATCGCTTTCGCGTCCAGTTTCGCCTACATAATGGCGCTGATGCAGGTGCCGGCGAAGATCACGGCATTCTTCCTGACCGTAACCGAGAACAAGTACCTGCTGCTGCTCATGATCAACCTGATGTTCCTGGTGCTCGGCTGCATCATGGACATGGCGCCGCTGATCCTGATTTGCACGCCCATTCTCCTGCCCGTAGTCCTCAAGTTCGGCATCGACCCGATCCATTTCGGCATGATTATGCTGGTCAACCTCGGAATCGGACTGATCACGCCGCCGGTGGGCGCGGTGTTGTTCGTGGGCTGCGCCGTCGGCAAAGTGACGATCGAGGAGGCCGCGCGCAATCTCTTGCCTTTCCTCGGCGCCATGCTGGTCGCGCTCACGCTCGTGACATACGTCCCCTGGTTCTCATTGTGGCTACCCAGCCTTCTCAAGCTCTGACCCGCCGTCCGCTGGCGGCCGAAGTCCGGGCCACCTATGCTGCGGGCGGGCCGTTGCCCTAGCGAGGTGGTCCTATCGATGAACGACGCCGCCGCCGCCCGGGCCCGTCTTTCGGGAGAGGAGGTTTCGCGCTATCGGGACGAAGGCTACGTGGTCCCGAGCTGGCGCTTGGCGAAGCGGAAGCTCGACTTCCTACGCGCCGCGCTCGACCGGCTCTTGGCCGACAACCCAGCCATCCGGCCCGAGAAGCTGATCAGCGCGCATATCAGGAAGGGGCCCGAGAATACCCGGGGCAACGACGCGTTCCTGGAATTCGCCCACGACCCCGACCTGCTCGACATCGTCGAGCAGGTGATCGGGCCCGACATCATCCTGTGGGGCTGCCAAGTGTTCTGCAAGCCGCCGGGCGACGGGATGGAAGTGCCGATGCACCAGGACGGGCGCTACTGGCCGATCCGGCCGTTGGCGACCTGCACCGCCTGGATCGCGATCGACGACAGCCGGCCCGAGAACGGCTGCATGCGCGTCATTCCCGGCTCGCACCGCAACGGGCACGTCTACGCGCACCGAAAGGACACGCGGCCGGACCTCGCGCTCGACCTGGTGCTGGAGGACGGGCAGCTGGACACTGCCGCGGCGCGCGACGTGGAGCTGGAGGCGGGCCAGCTCTCGCTGCACGACGTTTTCCTTGTGCACGGGTCCAACGCCAACCGCTCCACCAGACGGCGCGCCGGCGTGGCGATCCGCTACATGCCCGCGACCTCGCTGTTCGACCGCACGCTGATGCAGCGCCAGACCCGCACCGAGGGCTACGTGGTCGATTTCACCACCCGGCCGATCTGGCTCGTGCGCGGGCAGGACCGGGCGGGCAACGATTTCCCCATCGGCAAGTCCTGACCTGGCGGCGCGATTGAAGGGGCCGGTCGCGCCCTGTAGAATCGCCGCTCAAGCGCTTACATCAAGGAACTTGGGGAGTGAGATCGCATGGCCAAGATGCGCCGCAAGCTGAGGTCCACCGAGTGGTTCGGCAAGATGGACCGCGACGGCATGGCCCATCGCAGCTGGACCAAGAACATGGGCCTGCCGCATCACCTGTTCGACGGACGGCCCGTCATCGGCATCGCCAACTCGTGGTCCGAGCTGACGCCCTGCAACGCGCATTTCCGCGACTTGGCCGAGCACGTCAAGCGCGGGGTCTACGAAGCCGGCGGCTTCCCGCTGGAATTCCCGACCTTCTCGACCGGCGAGGTGCTGATGCGCCCGACCGCAATGCTCTTCCGCAACCTGATGAGCATGGATGTCGAGGAGACCCTGCGCGCGACGCCGCTCGACGGCGTGATCCTGCTGGCGGGCTGCGACAAGACCACGCCGGCGCAGCTGATGGGCGCGGCCTCCGTGGACATGCCGACCATACTTGTGTCCGGCGGGCCGATGCTAAACGGGCGCTGGCGCGATCAGACCATCGGCTCGGGCACGCATGTCTGGAAGCTCAGCGAGATGGTGCGCGCGGGCGAGCTGTCCCTGCAGGACTTCATGGGCGCCGAGGCCTGCATGTCGCGCTCGGCCGGCCACTGCATGACCATGGGCACGGCGTCGACGATGGCCAGCATGGCCGAGGCGCTGGGGATCGCGCTTTCGACCAACGCCGCGATCCCGGCGGTCGATTCCCGCCGCTACGTCCTGGCGCACATGGCGGGCCGTCGTATCGTCGAGATGGTCCACGAGGACCTGACCATCTCGAAAATTCTGACGCGCAAGGCGTTCGAGAACGCGATCCGCGTCAACGCCGCGATCGGCGGCTCGACCAACGCGGTCGTGCATCTGCTGGCGATCGCCGGCCGGCTCGGCGTCGAGCTCAAGCTCGAGGATTTCGACGCGCTTGCGCACGACATGCCGTGCATTGTGAACCTGATGCCCTCGGGAAAGTACCTGATGGAGGACTTCTATTACGCCGGCGGCCTGCCGGTGGTGATGAAGGAGATGGGCAAGAAGCTGCACCGCGATGCGCTTACCGTCAGCGGGCGCACCTTGGGCGAGGAGATCGCCGACGCGGAATGC
Organism: uncultured Rhodospirillaceae bacterium; assembly: GCA_964393375.1. GTDB lineage: Bacteria > Pseudomonadota > Alphaproteobacteria > JAEULC01 > JAEULC01 > JAEULC01. Next base: position 15,631 of record CAYMTM010000040.1, on the reverse strand, counting down.
TGGAACCGCGACGTGATCTTCCCGTGGAACAAGCCGTTCAAGGAAAAGGCCGGCATCGCCGTGCTGCGCGGCAATCTGTGCCCGGACGGCGCGGTGATCAAACCATCGGCCGCCACGCCGAAGCTGCTCCGGCATCGCGGCCGGGCCGTGGTATTCGAGGACATCGAGCATTGCCGCCAGCGCACCGACGACCCGAAGCTCGACATCGACGAAACCTGCGTGATGGTGCTGAAGAACTGCGGACCCAAGGGCTACCCGGGCATGGCCGAGGTCGGCAACATGCCGCTGCCGCCGAAGATCCTGAAGAAGGGCATCACCGACATGGTGCGCATCTCCGATGCGCGGATGAGCGGCACGGCCTATGGCACGGTCGTGCTCCATATCGCGCCCGAGGCCGCGATCGGCGGGCCGCTGGCGCTGGTCAAGGACGGCGACATGATCGAGCTCGACGTGTCCAAGCGCCGGCTGCATCTGGACGTGGACGAGGCCGAGCTGATGCGCCGGCGCGCCAACTGGAAGCCGCCGAAGCCCTATCTGGACCGCGGCTACGCCAAGCTCTACACCGACCACGTGATGCAGGCCGACAAGGGTGCCGATCTCGATTTCCTGGTCGGCAAGAGCGGCCGCTTCGTGCCCAGGGAAAATCACTAGGCGAGGCACGCACCGGCGGCCGTCGGCCGTGTGGCTTGCCGTCGATGCCGCCGGTCCAGGCGTGCGCGCCTGGCCGGTGGGGGCCGACGGCGGTACAGGTTCTCCGATTGCGGCCGAGGCGCTCGAAGCGATCGGCTGGGAAAGCGGGCCTTTGGTGGTGGATGGCGCCGTGACGGCGCCGGTGCAGGCCTGTCCCATTGCCGTCGGCGACCTTGCCGCGCGCCCGGATGGCGACGGGCGGCGATTGTTCCTGCCGCGGCTGGGCGAGGCGGGGGCCGGCGCTGCGATCGGCGCTGGGCGGCTGGTTGGCGCCCTGGAGGCCGGCGGATGGCGCGGCGCCCCGGCGCGCGGGCGCCTCGTATGCTGCTGCGGCGGTGACGGCACGGTAGCCTGGGCCTATGCCCGGGAAGGGCGGATCGAGCGGCTTGCCCTGACATCGACCGGCCGCGCCCTGTCGGACCTGCTCGGCCGATGCCCTGCCGGGGACGCAGGCGACGAGGACGACGACGTGGCGTTCGAACGCGGATTGGGCATTGCCGAGGATGCCCATAACTTGGGCAGCGATCTCGAGCGGGTCCTGGCCGAGGCGGCAAACGGCCGGCTGCGACGCGGCGCGGTGGGCGCTACCTTGGCTGGCGTCCTGATCGGCCACGATGCGGCGCGGGGCCTGCGGCTTGGCCGGCTCGGTGCTCCGGTGGCGCTGGTCGGCGCTGGCCTGCTGGCCGACCGCCACGCGATCGCGCTCGGGCGGTTCGGGGTCGCGGTCCGGCGCGTCGATCCCTTGCGGGCGTTGATCCTGGGATGCCAAGCGGCGTGGCGATCGGATTCCGATTGCACAGGAAATTCATCGCACTAGTATGACATGCGACGAACCGGCCCGCCGCCATCCCCGGATTGGCGCGACAAGGGCCGGCGGACGGGACGGCAGGTCGGCGCGCGAAGCCGCCGGCAGATGGGGAGACGCGGGCAGCATGGCTTCGGTCGAGGTTCGCAAGGTATTCAAGCGCTTCGGCAGCGTGGAGGTGGTGCACGGCATCGACGTGACGATCGACGACGGGTCGTTCGTCGTGCTGCTGGGGCCGTCGGGCTGCGGCAAGTCGACCCTGCTGCGCATGATCGCCGGGCTGGAGGAGATCACGGCAGGCGAGATCGCGATCGGCGGGCGCACGGTCAACAACGTGCCGCCGAAAGACCGCGACATCGCGATGGTGTTCCAGAACTACGCGCTCTACCCGCACATGAAGGTCTACGACAACATGGCCTTCGGGCTGAAGCTGCGCGGGACCGAAAAGAGCACGATCGACCAGAAGGTGCGCCAGGCGGCGACGATCCTGAACCTGTCGGAATACCTCGACCGCTATCCGCGCCAGCTCTCGGGCGGCCAGCGCCAGCGCGTGGCGATGGGCCGTGCGATCGTGCGCGATCCCCAAGTGTTCCTGTTCGACGAGCCGCTGTCGAACCTGGACGCCAAGCTGCGCGTGCAAATGCGTACCGAGATTCGCGAGCTGCACCAGCGCCTGAACTCGACCTCGATCTACGTGACGCACGACCAGATCGAGGCGATGACGATGGCCGACAAGATCGTGGTGATGCGCGACGGCCATATCGAGCAGTCGGGCGCGCCGCTGGACGTCTATGACCGGCCGGACAACCTGTTCGTGGCCGGCTTCATCGGCTCGCCGGCGATGAACCTGGTCGAGGGGGCGGTCAAGCGCAGCGGCGGCCAGGCGCAGGTGGTCACGGCCGACGGCACGGCGCTGCCCATCGCCGCGAACGCGGCCGCGCCGGAGGGCACCAAGGTCGTCTACGGCATTCGCCCGGATCACATCGCGCTGGCCAATGGGGGCGGCGCCTTGGACGTCGAGGTCGCGGTGGTCGAGCCGACCGGCGCGGAAACCCTGGTGGTGGGCAAGCTGGGCAAGACCGAAATACAGGCCGCGTTCCGCGAGCGCCACAGCTTCAAGCCGGGCCAGCGCGTCCCGATGATGCCGATGCTCGACAAGGTACACCTGTTCGACGCCGGCTCGGGCCGGCGCCTGGGCTGACGCGCCGGCGCATCGCCGGCTTCCGGAACCGCACGAATACAAGCGGGCACAGCAACGACCAAGATATGGAGGAACGCTCGATGACCCTGATTACACGCCGCGACGCCATCAAGACCGGCGTCGGGCTCGCCGCCGCCGCCGGCCTCAGCAGCAAGGTGCTGCTCGACGCCGCGCATGCCTTCGCCCAGGAATCGCCGTGGAAGCCGGAAAAGGGCGCCAGCCTGCGCATCCTGCGCTGGCAGCGGTTTGTCGTGGCGGAGGGCGAAAACTTCCAGGCGTTGACTGACGCCTTCTCCAAGGCCACGGGCGTGAAAATCCGCGTCGACAGTCTGGGCTTCGAGGACCTGCGGCCGAAGGCGGCGGTTGCGGCCAATGCCGGCTCGGGGCCGGACATCATCTGGAACATCCACGCCGACAACCACCTCTATCCGGATGCGCTGGTCGACGTGACCGACGTCGCCGACTGGATCGCCCAGCGCGGCGGCGGCTGGTATCCGATCGCCGAACTTTACGGCAAGCGCCGGGGACGGTGGAACAGCATCCCCGCGACGATCAGCGGCAACCTGATCAATTACCGCATCTCGCATATCCAGAAGGCCGGGTTCGAGAAGGTGCCCGACAACCTGCCGGACTTCCGCAAGCTGATGCAGAACCTGAAGAAGAACGGCACGCTCGGCGGCTTTGCATTGGGCAACGCCTCGGGCGACGGCAATTCCTGGGTCCTTTGGCTGCTGTGGGCGCATGGCGCCAAGATCGTCGACGCCAAGGACAATGTCGTCATCAACAGCCCGGAGACGATCGCCGCGCTGGAATACGCGAAGGAATTGGCGGAGACCTTCGTGCCGGGCGCAGCGTCGTGGCTCGACCCGTCGAACAACAAAGCCTTCCTCGACGGCCAGTGCAGCCTGACCAACAACGGCATCTCGATCTATGCCGCCGCGCTGGCCCAGGGCAACAAGGCGCTGGCCGACGACACGGACCACGCCTTCTATCCGATGGGCGCGTCGCGGAAGCCGACGGAGTTCCACGTCAATTTCCCGCTCTTCATCTACAAGTATTCGAAGTTCAAGAACGCGGCGAAGGCCTACATCGCCTACATGATGGACAAGCCGCAATACGACAAGTTCCTGCAGGGAGCTGTCGGATACCTGTCGCATCCCCTCAAGGGCTACGCCAACCACAAGGTTTGGACGGAGGACAAGAAGCGGCTGCCGTTCCGCGACGTGGCCGAACGCAGCCTGCCGTTCTCGTATGCGGGCTCGCTCGGTTACGCGGCCTCGCAGGTGTTCGCGGACTTCGTCGCTGTCAACATGGTGGCCGAGGTGGCGACCGGCGCCAAGACGCCGAAACAGGCGGCGGAAGACGCGCAGAAGCGCGCCGAGCGGTATTACAAGCTCACCTGAGCAATGCGATGGCGGGCGCGCCTGTCTTTGCTGGAGCGCCCGCCCCCGCTTGACTTGCAGGAACAGGGATCATGGCGGCGGTTCCAGCCGAGATCGGCGGAAGATCTGTCTATGGCTTCATGGACCGCCTGAACGGCAGCCGGGCGGCGCTCGGCTTCCTGTTCATGCTGCCGGCCGCCACGATGCTGCTCGGATTTCTCGCCTATCCGCTGGGACTGGGCGTCTGGCTGGGGCTCACCGACGCAAAGATCGGGCGCCCGGGGCAATTCGTCGGTTTCAGCAACTTCCTGTGGCTGTTCGAGGACCGCGTGTTCTGGCTGTCCGTGTTCAACACGTTTCTCTACACGGTGGTCGCCAGCATCGTGAAGTTCGCGCTCGGGCTTTGGCTCGCGCTCGTGCTGAACAACCATTTTCCCTGGAAAGCGTTCATCCGCGCGATCGTGCTGATGCCGTTCATCGTGCCGACCGCACTGTCGGCGATCGCGTTCTGGTGGATCTACGACTCGCAGAACTCGATGATCAGCTGGGCGCTCAGGGACCTGGGCCTGATCGAGCGGCATATCGACTTCCTGGGCGACCCCTGGAATGCGCGATGGTCGGTCATCGCCGCCAACATCTGGCGCGGTATTCCTTTCGTCGCGATCACCCTGCTGGCGGGCTTGCAGACCATCTCGCCCTCCCTCTACGAGGCCGCCACCATCGACGGCTCGACAGCTTGGCAGCGGTTCCGCTACGTCACGTTCCCGCTGCTGACCCCGATCATCGCCGTGGTGATGACCTTCTCCGTGCTGTTCACCTTCACCGACTTCCAGCTCATCTGGGTCATGACCAGGGGCGGGCCGATCAACGCGACGCATCTGATGGCAACGCTGTCGTTCCAGCGCGCGATCATCGGCGGATCGCTGGGCGAGGGGGCGGCGCTGGCCGTGGCGATGATTCCCTTCCTGCTGTCGGCGATCCTGTTCAGCTATTTCGGCCTGCAGCGGCGCAAGTGGCAGCAGGGCGGCGGCGATGAGTGACGCGCTGGCCAAGGCCGCGGCCGCCAGCGACTCGCCGCTCGCCAAGGCGGCGGCCAATCGCGAAGGCATGGCCTACCTGGAAACCGTGCCCTATCGCGTCGCGACGATTTACATTCCGCTGGCGCTGTTTCTGTTCATCCTGCTGTTTCCCTTTTATTGGATGGTCGTCGCGACGTTCAAGACGAATAAGGAGCTCTACGCCTATCGCGGCTGGTCCTCGATCTGGATTCACGAGCCGACGCTGGAGAACATCCACAAGCTGCTGTTCGAGACCGATTACCCCGCCTGGGTCTGGAACACGCTGCTGATCACGGTCACGGCGACGTTCCTGTCGATCTTCTGCGCGGTCTGTGCGGCCTATGCGATCGAGCGCCTGCGCTTCCGCGGCGCGCGCTACGTGGGCATGGCGATCTTCCTCGCCTACCTGGTGCCGCCGAGCATCCTGTTCATCCCGCTCTACACGATGCTGTCGGGGTTGGGGCTCCTCGATTCGCCGCTGTCCCTGATCCTCACCTACCCGACGTTCCTGATTCCGTTCTGCACCTGGCTGTTGATGGGGTATTTCCGGTCGATCCCCTACGAGCTCGAGGAGTGCGCGCTGATCGACGGCGCCACGCGATTGCAGATCCTGCTGAAGATCGTCCTGCCGCTCGCGGTGCCCGGCCTGATCTCGGCGGGGATCTTCGCCTTCACGCTGTCCTGGAATGAGTATCTCTACGCGCTGGTCTTCATCAATTCGGCGGAAAACAAGACGGCGCCGGTCGGCGTAGTGACTGAGCTGATCGAAGCGGACGTCTATCACTGGGGCTCGTTGATGGCGGGCGCGCTGCTGGGTTCGCTGCCGGTCGCGATCCTGTATTCCTTCTTCGTCGAGCACTACGTCTCGTCGATGACCGGCGCCGTGAAGGAATAGACGAGTCAGCCCGGCGGCAGAATCTTGGACGCGCGCTCGCGGTGCAGCAGGTAAAGGCCGCTTGCGACGACGATCGCGCCGCCCAGCAGTACCCAGGGCGATGGAATATTGCCGAACACCAGGTAGCCCAGCACCGGCATCCAGACGATCTGCGTGTAGCTGAAGGGCGCCAGAATCGGGGCGGGGGCGTGGGCGTGCGCCAGCGTCAGCAGCCAATGGCCCAGCCCGCCGAGAACGCCGATCGCCAGCATCAGGACAATGCCGATGCCCTGCGGCATGACCCAGTCGAACGGCATCAGCGGCGTGGTGGCCGCGCAGCCGATCAGGGCGGCGTAGAGTTGCGCCGTATGCGGGCTGTCGATCGCGGCGACCTTGCGCGTCAGGATCTGGTAGCAGGCGCCGAGCAGCGCCACCATGCAGGAGAACGCGACCGCCCAGTGAACCAGTCCAAAGCCCGGCCGGATCACGATCAGCACGCCGATGAACCCGACCACGATCGCGGCCAGCCGCCGCGGCCCGATGCGCTCGCCCAGCAGCGGCACCGACAGCGCGGCGACGATCAGCGGCGTGGAGAAGTAGATCGATGCGGTTTCCGCGAGTTGGAGATAACGGAGCGCGACGAAATTGCAGGACGTCGCGGCCAATAGCAGCAGCCCGCGCAGGACCTGTAGGCCGGGATGGCGCGACCGCCACGGGCGCTGACGCCAATAAAGCCACATGAAGAGCAGCGCAACGACGCCATGCCCGGCATAACGGGCCCACACGACCTGGGTCATCGGATAGCTCTGGCCCAGCAGCTTTGCCGTGGTGTCGAGCAGGGAGAACAGAACGAACGCTCCGCACATCAGGAAGATGCCGCGCAGCGTGTCCTGGACGGGCAACGAACGAATGGCAACCGCCGAGGTCAAGTCCGGGTTCTCCCAGGGGCCGCTGCGGGCGCTTGTTCGCGTCGCGCGCGATGGATATTGTCGGCCCTCTCGTTGGACGGATCACAGCCGGCCCGGTGCGCCGGGTCAACCGGCAATGGGGAATGGGACGCATGCATGTCGTGATCACCGGCGGTGCCGGCTTCTTGGGCCAGAAACTGGCGCGCAAGCTGCTTTCTGGTGCAGCGATCGCCGGGCCTGGCGGCAAGCGGCAGGAAGTGTCGCGCCTGACCGTGTTCGACGTCGCGCCGCCCGCGGCCGACATCGTGCAGGACAAGCGCGTGCGCGTGGTCACGGGCGACATCGGCGACAAGGCCACGGTCGACGGCGTGGTAGCGGGCGACATTTCGACGGTCTTCCACCTGGCCGCCGTAGTCAGCGCCGGCGCCGAGGCCGATTTCGACCTGGGGATGCGGGTCAACCTCGACGGGACGCGCCACGTGCTGGAGGCCTGCCGCCGCCTGCCCCGGCCGCCGCGCGTGGTATTCACCAGCTCGGTCGCGGTCTACGGCGGCGACATGCCGCCGGTCATCAAGGATGACACGCCGCTGACGCCGCAGACCTCCTACGGCGCGCAGAAGGCGATGGGCGAGTTCATGGTCAACGACATGAGCCGCAAGGGCTTCATCGACGGCCGCGCGCTGCGCCTGCCCACAATCGTCGTGCGCCCGGGCAAGCCGAACAAGGCGGCGTCCACCTGGGCCAGCTCGATCATCCGCGAGCCGCTGCAGGGCGACAGCGTGGAATGCCCGGTCGAGCCTACGACCGAGATGTACGTGCTGTCGCCGCGGCGCATGGTGGAATCCTTCCTGCACGCCCACGACCTGCCGGCCGACCGCTTCGGGTTCAACCGCGCGCTGTTCCTGCCGGGCCTGACCATCACGGTCAGCGCCATGCTCGAAGCGCTGAAGCGGGCGGGCGGGCAGGCGGCCGTCGACCGCGTCAAGTTCGTGCCCGATGCCAATATCAGGCGCATCGTCGCCGGCTGGCCGATGCGCTTCGATGCGGCGCGCGCGCGGGCGCTGGGATTCGAGGCAGACGGCAGTTTCGACCAGATCGTCCAGGGCTTCGTCGAGGACGACCTGCGCCGCAACGCGGCGTGAGCGATCTCGAACCGATCAACATATCCAGCGCCGCCACCGAGGAGGTCGGGCGGCTGATGTCGAATTTCGGGCCGACGCCCTTCACGCTCGACGGGCGGCGCTACGCCTCGGTGGAAAGCTTCTATGTCGGGCTCAAGTTTCTCGACGCGGCGCAGCGCCGGAAGGTCGCGGAAATGCCGGGCAAGGAGGCCTACGCCTTCGGGCTGAGCAGCACCCTGCGGGAATCCGAATATCAAGGCCGCCGCTTCGTTCTGGGCGGGCCCGAACATCACGCGCTGATCCTGCGCGCGATCCGCGCCAAGCTGGCGGCGCACCAGGAACTCGCGCGCGCGTTCGCCGCCACGCATCCGCGCCCGATCGTCCACGACACGGGCCGGCCCGAGCGGCCGGGCACCTTCATGCCGGCAGTCGCCTTCTGCCGCATGCTGACGGCGCTGCGCGGCGAACTGATCGAAAACGGGGGGCGACTCCGCGACGAGCCGGCATAGCCTGTTGCGCGCATTGTCGGCGCGACGATCCGTCGATATCTTCAGCGTCCTCTCCTCTTTCGAGACCTGTTCCTCATGATCCCACTGCCGTTCTCCAAGGCCGAATACCAGCATCGTTTGGCGCGCGTGCGCCAGCGCATGGCCGAGCGGGGCATGGACCTGCTGGTCGTCACGGATGTCGCCAACCAGCACTACCTGACGGGCTACGATGGCTGGTCCTTTTACACGCCGCAGGTCGTGCTGGTGCCGATCGAGGACGAGCAGCCCTACTGGATCGGCCGTGCGATGGACGCGCTCGGCGGCAAGCTGACGGCATGGATGGATGCCAGCCGCGTGCTCGGCTGGCCCGAGGACCACGTGCAGCAGGCAGACCGGCACCCGATGGACTGGGTCGCCGCATGGATCCGCGACAGGGGATGGGGCCGGCGGCGCATCGGGGTGGAACTCGAGAGCTACTACTACTCGCCCAAAGCCCACGCCCGCCTGGTCAACGGCCTGCCCGAGGCGACCATTGTCGACGCCGACCTGATGGTCAACTGGCTGCGCGCGAAGAAGTCCCCGGCGGAAATCGACTACATGCGCAAGGGGGCGCGTCTGGCCGAGGCGGCCATGCGCGCTGCCTACGATACGATAGCGCCTGGCGTGCGGGAGTGCGATGCAGTCGCCAGGATCTATGCGGCGGAAACCGCGGGAAACCCCGAGTTCGCCGGCGACATCACGGCCCTGCCGCCGACCATCCTCGCGGGCGAGAATTCCTCCGCACCGCACATCCTGTGGGGCAACCGGCGGTTCGAGACGACCGAGACGATCGCGCTGGAGCTCGCCGGCGCCTGCCGGCACTACACGGCGGGGCTGGCGCGCACCATGCAGCTCGGCAAGCCGACGCAGAAGCTGCGCGACACGGCCAAGGCCGTCCTCGAGGGAATGGACGCGGTGGTCGGCTTCATCCGCCCCGGCGTAACCGGCGAGCAGGTCGAGGCAGCCTGGCGCGCAGTTATCGCACGCTACGGCCTCAAGAAGGAGTCGCGCATCGGCTACGCAATCGGGGTCGCCTATCCGCCGGACTGGGGCGAGCACACGATCAGCCTGCGCCAGGGCGATCGCAACGTGCTTGACGCCGGCAATACGGTCCACTGCATCCTCGGGATGTGGATGGACGGGTGGGGCATGGAGGTGAGCGAAACCATCCTGGTCACCGACAAGGGCTGCGAGTGCCTGACGCAGTTCCCACGCGACGTTTTCCTGAAGTAACGCCATGGCCAAGCCGTCGAAGGTCTCGATCAGCATCGACTTCGAGAAGGCCGGCAAGCAGGTCGGCTACCTGTCCGCGCCGCATTCCCGCAACGAATCCGGCTGGGGCGCGGCGCGGTTTCCGGTCGCGGTGATTAAGAACGGCAGCGGCCCGACACTTCTGCTGACCGGCGGCAATCACGGCGACGAATACGAGGGGCCGATCGCGCTGGTGAAGCTGATTCGGTCGCTGGAACCGGCGCAGGTGCAGGGCAGGGTAATCGTGATCCCCTTCCTCAACGCGCCGGCGGTGGCCGCCGGAACGCGCCTGTCGCCGATCGACGGCGTCAACATGAACCGTGCGTTTCCCGGCGACCGGGACGGATCGGTGACGCGGATGGTCGCGGACTTTCTCTACCGCCACGTCCTGCCGCTGGCGGATTGCGTGTGCGACATCCATTCCGGCGGCAAGACCATGTATTTCTCGCCGTTCGGGGCGATCCACGCGCTCGACGACAAGGCGCTGACGGAGCGCGCGCGCAAGGCGCTTGCCGCCTTCGATCCGCCGATCGGGTTGGTGCTGCGCGAGCTCGACGCCGAAGGCATGCTCGACACGGCCGTCGAGGCAATGGGCAAGATCTTCGTGACGACCGAACTCGGCGGCGGCGGCACGACGACGGCGGGCACCATCGCGATCGCCGACCGCGGAGTCAGAAATCTGCTGAAGCATTTTGCGTTGGTCGAGGGCGAGCCGGAGACGCGGGCCAAGGTCGGCCTGCCGCCCATGCGCATGATGACGATGCCAGACGACGCCTACGTGATCGCCGACCATGCCGGCCTGCTGGAAATGATGGTCGACATTGACGCCAGGGTGAATGTCGGCCAACCGATCGCGCGCATCTACAACATCGACCGGCCGGGTGATGCGCCCGCGGTCTACTGCGCCAGGGCCGATGGCGTGCTGCTTGGCCGCAGCCATCTCTGTCTGGTCAAGCCGGGCGATTTCCTGGCGATGGTCGCGCAGGACGCCTGAATAGCCGGCGGCCGTGCCGCCTCAGGCCATGTCCACCATACCGCCGTCGACCACCAGCATGTGGCCGTTGACGAAGGACCCGGCGCGGCTGGCCAGGAACACCGCCGCCCCGCCGATCTCCTCGGGCTTGGCCCAGCGCCCCATCGGCACGCGGCTTTTGACCCATGCCGTGAACTCCGGGTTCTGCGACAAGGCCGTGTTCATCTCGGTGTCGAAGAAACCGGGGCAAATCACGTTGCACGTCACGCCCTTCGGCCCCAGTTCGACCGCCAAGGTCTTGCACAGGCCGGCGAGCCCCGCCTTGGCTGCCGTGTAGCCGTGAATCGTGGGCCGTGCCACGATGCCCATGATCGAACCCGTCATGATGATACGCCCTGTCCCGCGCGGGATCATCGCGCGGGCGGCCTCGCGCGCCAGCACGAAGCATGCCGTCAGGTTGGTGTCGATCACGCGCCGGAAATCCTCGGTCTTCCAGTCCAGCAGCGGTACGCGGTGCTGGATCCCGGCGTTGAGCACGGCGACATCCAGCCGGCCATGTCTGCGCGCGACCACCGCCACGGCCTCGGCCGCCGCATCGAAATTGGCGACGTCGAACGGCGCCGTATCGGCCTTCAATCCACGCGCCTTCAGTTGTCCCGCCGCTGCATCCAGCGTCTTGGGATCGCGACCGTTGAGCACGACCGCCGCGCCCGCCTCCGCCATGGCCGTCGCCATGGCTAGGCCGAGGCCGCGACTGGCGCCGGTGACCAGGGCGACGTGATCCTTCAACGAGAACAGGTCCGACATGCGATTTCCCCCGCCTTGCGCCGGGCGGACTCATAGCATGCGCCCCGCTATACTGCGACCGGACCGTCACGCCACGCCAAGAGGGGGAGCCATGCTCGACCTGCCGTTCCAGTCCGCCAAGCAGCTCGCATCCGCCATCCGCCGCCGCAAGATCGGGTGCCTGGAGTTGCTCGAGCTCTACGTCGCGCGGATGGACAAATACAATCCGAAGATCAACGCGATCATCGCGACTGATCTGCCTGCCGCGCGCAAGCGCGCCAAGGCGGCCGATGCGGCGCTTAGGCGCGGCAAGGTCTGGGGCCCCCTGCACGGCGTGCCGATGACGATCAAGGAGTCCTTCGACGTGGTTGGCATGCCCACGACCTGGGGCGTCCCCGAGCTGAAGGACAACTTTCCCAAGCAGAACGCGATCGCGGTCGACCGTTTTCTGGCGGCGGGTGCCGTCCTGTTCGGCAAGACCAACGTGCCGATCTACCTGGCGGATTGGCAGAGCTACAACGCGATCTACGGCACCACCAACAATCCCTGGGACGTGACGCGCACACCCGGCGGTTCGTCCGGCGGCTCGTCGGCGGCGCTTGCGGCGGGGTTGACCGGGATCGAGGCGGGCAGCGACATCGGCTCGTCGATCCGCAATCCCGCGCATTACTGCGGCGTATTCGGCCACAAGCCGACCTGGGGCATCTGCACGCCGCGCGGCCAGGCGATGCCGGGCATCGTCGCGCCTACCGATATCTCGGCGATCGGTCCTTTGGCGCGATCGGCCGACGATCTCGACATCGCGCTCAAGGTGATGGCGGGACCCGACCCGATTGACGGCGCCGGGTGGAAGCTGGCGCTGCCGGCGCCGGCGAAAACGACGTTCCGCCAACTGAAGATCGCGGTGATGCTGGACGACCCGAATGCCGAGGTGGACCGCGAGGTCCAGGACCGCGTGCACGCGGTCGCCGAATTCCTGGCGAAGAAGAAGGCCAAGGTCAGCGACAAGGCGCGTCCGGACATCGACACGACGGAACTCCAGCGCATCTACATCCTGCTGCTGCGTGCCGCTACCTCGGGCCGCCAGACCGACGCGATGTACGAGCGCAACCTGGAACTGGCAAAGACCCTGGACCCCGGTGACGAGAGCTATTTCGCCCGCATGACGCGCGGCAACGTCATGGCGCACCGCAATTGGCTGAAGCTCAACAACGCGCGCCATCACCTCCGGCTGAAATGGGCCGAGTTCTTCAAGGACTACGACCTGATGATCTGCCCCGCGGCCTCCTCGGCCGCCTTTCCGCACGACCACGCGGGCGAGCGCCACGAACGCTTCATTACGGTCAACGGCAAGCGCGTGCCGACGACGGACCAGCTGTTCTGGGCGGGCTATTCCGGCGTCGCCTTCCTGCCCTCGACCGTGGCGCCGGCCGGTTTTGCGCCCTCCGGCCTTCCCGTGGGGGTGCAGATCATCGGCGCGCAGTACATGGATCGGCAGTGCATCGCGCTCGCGCGGATGCTCGAACGCGAGTTTCAGGCCTTCGTGCCGCCAAAGGGATTCGGCTGACGCGCGTCAGCGGCCGGCGCCGATCTCCACGCGCTGTGGTCGATCCCACGCCATTTGTGCGGAGGGCAGCGAACGGTCGAGTTCGTTGCGCACGGTCTGGAACCGCGCCAGCTCAATGCCGGCCAGCTTCTCGCCGGTCGGGAACTTCACGGACACCGGGTTGACCTGCCGGCCGTCGCGCAGCACCTCGTAGTGCAGGTGCGGGCCGGTGGCCATGCCGCTCGCGCCGACATAGCCGATCACCTGTCCTTGGCGCACGCGCATGCCCTTCTTCAGGCCGCGGCCATAGGCGTTCATATGCGCATAGGCCGTCGCATAGGCCCCGGAATGCCTGATCCGGATGTAGCGGCCATAGCCGTTGCGTTCGCCCAGATCCTCGATCGTCCCTTCGCCGGCGGCAAAGATCGGCGTGCCGGCGGGTGCGCCGAAATCCACGCCGCGATGCATCACGCTGTAGCCCAGGATCGGGTGCTCGCGCATGCCGAAGCGCGAGGTCAGGCGGGCGCCGTCGATCGGCGTCTTCAGCAGCGCCTTGCGCACGCTGTGGCCCAGTTCGTTGTAATAGTCCAACCGCCCGCCCGAATCCTTGTAGCGATAGAGGCGCAGCGTCTTGCCGCTCAAGGTCAGCGCCGCGTAGAGAACGTCACCGCCGCGCACCAGCCGCCCGTCGGCCAGGTGGAACCGCTCGTACATCAGATCGAAACGGTCGCCCGGCTGGATATCGCGCTGGAAATCGACGTCGAAGCTGAAGATGCGGATCATCTCAGTCATCACGCCGGCCGGTACGCCCGAGGCCATGCCGGCGGTCAGCAGGCTGCCGCCGGCGATCTCGCCGTTGCTGCGCGCCACCAGGCGATTGACCTGCTTGGTCATGGTCTCCGCGACGAAGCCGCCATCGGGCGCGGCGCGGACCAGGATGTCGCGGTCAACCGCGGCGGCCAGTTGGACGCCCTGCAGGCGGCCGAGGGAGCGCGCGCGGGCTTCCGGCTCGGCGTCGGCTTGGAAGCTCAGCTGGATCTCGTGGCCGGGCTTCAGGTCGCGCGGGTCGAACACGCGGCCAAGGCTGTCGACGACCGCCTGGGCGTCGCTGCGGGGCACGCCCGCTTCCACCAGCAGGCGCGCCAGCGTATCGCCGCGCTGCGCCTTGACGACCAGGCGGGTGATCCCGCCGTCCGGCAGTTCGGCGGTCTCAGGGGCGAGATCGGAGTCGTCGTCGAGGGCCGGGGCCGCAAGGGCGTCCTGCGCCGATCGGTCGACGGCAGGGCTGGTTCCTGCGCTCGGCGCAACGGGGGCCAGGTGAGCCGCACTGGAGCCCAGGGCAGGCGCCGGATCACCGGCGGAGAGGAGGGTTGGCGGGGGCGATTCGCTGGCCAGGGGGGCCGGCCCCAGGGCCGGCGGTGCCGGAACGGCGGCAGCCGGCGCTGTGTGCGATGGAGCCACGGGCCGCGAGGCGGGCGCCGTTGACGGCACCCGGGCGAGGAGGTGAATCGCGAAAGCCCCGCTGGTGGCGGCGACCAGCAATCCGCAAACGGCCATGGGCCGCAGGGTCATAGCGACATAGCCCGCTGTGTTGGCGGCAAAATCAGCCTCCTTGCGACCAAGGCAACCCCGCGCGCGGCGGGGTCTTGCCGCCCTCGCCGCGCCTATTCGTTAACGAACTTGCTAAGCGCAGACTCGGCTGTCAACGAAGGCTGCTCGCCTCTTGTGCGGATGCTTGGCGCTGTGGCCTTGAGGCCACAGGCGATTCGTGGATTCCCTAGAAGTTGCAGGGGGTTGGGAAATGTCATTGTTCGTGAACAAAGGGTTTGACATTGCGGCGAGGCGGGGCGTATAAGCCGGCCCCTGCCCCGGGTCCGGGGGTTCTTCTCCGGCCCGGGGCTATTGATGTTTGACAGTAGAAAAGAAGTATTCGGAAGGGATACGTGGGCGGCGGGCCTGGGGTTTTGGTTTCTTTGGGTTCTGCTGTTCTTGGTATCTTTTGCGAGCGTTACGCTATGTGAGAGAGGAAAGGACGGCGGGTTTTTCTTGTGGGTCTGTTTTTGCTGGCTTTGGCGAGGGCGCCTGGTATTGGCTGGGTGTTTTGGCTGGGGCTGGCGGGGACGGGTCCTGAGGTAACCTGAGAGTTTGATCCTGGCTCAGAACGAACGCTGGCGGCATGCCTAACACATGCAAGTCGAGCGCCTGGAGCGATCCGGGAGCGGCGCACGGGTGAGTAGCGCGTGGGAACCTGCCCAGGGGTTCGGGACAACCGCGGGAAACTGCGGCTGATACCGGATGAAGCCTGAGGGCCAAAGATTTATCGCCTTTGGAGGGGCCCGCGTCGGATTAGGTAGTTGGTGGGGTAACGGCCTACCAAGCCTGTGATCCGTAGCTGGTCTGAGAGGATGATCAGCCACACTGGGACTGAGACACGGCCCAGACTCCTACGGGAGGCAGCAGTGGGGAATATTGGACAATGGGCGCAAGCCTGATCCAGCCATGCCGCGTG
>CAYMTM010000039.1:0-26594 GCA_964393375.1 uncultured Rhodospirillaceae bacterium | reverse complement strand
GCGCCTGGCTCTGATGATCCCGACCCTGTTCGGGATCATGGTGATCAATTTCCTGGTGATCCAGGCGGCGCCCGGCGGCCCGGTCGAACAGATCATCGCCCAGATCCAGGGCCGGGCGGTCGAGGCCACGGCGCGGGTTTCGGGCCAGACCGGCGAGCTGGCACCTGCGGGCCAGCAAGGCGCGGCGCCGACCGCAACCAGCCAGGACAAATACCGCGGCGCGCGCGGACTGGATCCCGAGTTCATCAAGCAGATCGAGAAGCAATTCGGATTCGACAAGCCGATCCACGAGCGCTTCGTGCTGATGATGGGGAACTATCTGCGTTTCGACTTCGGCACCAGCTATTTCCGCGACCAGACGGTGGTCCGGCTGGTGCTGGAGAAGATGCCGGTGTCGATCTCGCTGGGACTGTGGACCACGCTCTTGGTCTACCTGGTGTCGATCCCGCTCGGCATCGCGAAGGCGGTGCGGGACGGCAGCCGGTTCGACGTCGCGACCAGCGGCGCCATCATCTTCGGCTATGCCATTCCCGGCTTCCTGTTCGCGGTGCTGCTGATCGTGCTGTTCGCCGGCGGGCGCTACTTCGACTGGTTTCCCCTGCGCGGCCTGTGGTCCGACCAATGGTCCAGCGTGCCGTGGAGCCAGCGCGCCTTCCAGCCGGCCTTCTGGATCGACTATTTCTGGCATCTGACCCTGCCGATCACCGCGATGGTGGTGGGTGGCTTCGCCACGCTCACCATGCTGACGAAGAACTCGTTCCTGGAGGAGATCAACAAGCAGTACGTGATGACCGCGCGCGCCAAGGGACTCAGCGAACGCGGCGTGCTCTACGGCCATGTCTTCCGCAACGCGATGCTGATCGTGATCGCCGGTTTCCCCGGCGCCTTCGTCAGCGTGCTGTTCACCGGGTCGCTGCTGATCGAGATCATCTTCTCGCTCGACGGGCTGGGCCTGTTGGGCTTCGAGGCGGCGATCAACCGCGACTATCCGGTGATGTTCGCCTCGCTCTATTTCTTCACGCTGCTGGGCCTCGTCATGGGACTGGTCAGCGACCTGACATACGTGTTGGTCGATCCGCGCATCGACTTCGCGCGGCGCGAGGCGTAGCCCATGTCGCGTTTCGCGCTATCGCCGCTTAACCGACGCCGGCTGCACAATTTCCGCGCCAACCGGCGCGGATTTTGGTCCCTGTGGCTGTTTCTCGTGATGTTCGTGGTCAGCCTGTTCGCCGACCTGATCGCCAACGACAGGCCGATCCTGGTCAAGTACGACGGCGGCTACTACATGCCGGTTTTCAAGCCCTATCCCGAGACGGCGTTCGGCGGCATCTTCGAGACCGAGGCCGTCTACACCGACCCAGAGGTACGAAAACTGATCGAGGCGAAGGGCTGGATGGTCTGGCCGATCGTCCCCTTTCGCTATGACACGATCATCAAGGACCTGCCGGTGCCCGCGCCCGCGCCGCCTTCGGCCAGGAACTGGCTCGGCACCGACGACCAGGCGCGCGACGTGGTGGCGCGCATTCTCTACGGCTTCCGCATCTCCGTTCTGTTCGGGCTGGTGCTGACGGTCTTGAGCTCCGTCATCGGCGTCGCTGCGGGCGCGGTACAAGGCTATTTCGGCGGCTGGACCGACCTGCTGTTCCAGCGCTTCATGGAGATCTGGGGCGGGCTGCCGCAGCTTTACCTGCTGATCATCCTGGCGTCGATCGTGCAGCCGAATTTCTGGTGGCTGCTGGGCCTGATGCTGCTGTTCAGCTGGATGGCGCTTGTGGGCGTGGTGCGCGCCGAGTTCCTGCGGGCGCGCAACTTCGACTATGTGCGCGCCGCCCGCGCCTTGGGGGTCGGCGACGCCGCCATCATGTTCCGCCACGTCCTGCCGAATGCGATGGTGGCGACGCTCACCTTCATGCCCTTCATCCTCAACGGCGCGCTGACCACCCTGACCGCGCTCGATTTCATCGGCTTCGGCCTGCCGGTCGGCTCGCCGTCCCTGGGCGAACTGCTGAACCAGGGCAAGCGCAACCTGCAGGCGCCTTGGCTCGGCATTTCCGGCTTCATGGTCATCGCCGTGATGCTGAGCCTGCTGGTGTTCGTGGGCGAGGCGGTGCGCGACGCCTTCGACCCGCGCAAGACCTTCGGGGGTCAGGGCAAATGACGGCCAGACTGCTGGAAGTGGAGGACCTCGGCGTCGAGTTCGACACGCCCGGCAAGCGCGTCGTCGCGGTCAAGGGCGTTTCCTTTACCGTCGACAAGGGGGAGACCGTGGCGCTGGTGGGCGAAAGCGGTTCCGGCAAGTCGGTCACGGCGCTGTCGGTCCTGCAACTCCTGCCGTATCCGCTGGCGCGGCATCCCGCCGGCAGCATCCGCTTCGCGGGCACCGAGATGATCGGCGCCGGCGAAGCGACCTTGCGCGCGATTCGCGGCGACCGCGTGTCGATGATCTTCCAAGAGCCGATGACCAGCCTGAATCCCGTCCACACCGTCCAGCGCCAGATCGGCGAGGTGCTGCGACTGCATCGCGGCATGAACCCGGCGGAATCCCGCGCGCGCACGCTCGAACTGCTGCACCTTGTCGGCATCGCCGACGCCGAGAAGCGCCTGAACGCCTATCCGCACGAATTGTCGGGCGGCCAGCGTCAGCGGGCGATGATCGCCATGGCGCTGGCCAACGAGCCGGACCTCCTGATCGCCGACGAGCCGACCACGGCGCTCGACGTGACCATCCAGGCGCAAATCCTGAAGCTCTTGAAGGAACTGCAGGCGCGCTTCGGCATGGCGATCCTGTTCATCACCCACGACCTGACGATCGTCCGCAAGCTGGCAGACCGGATCTGCGTGATGACCCAGGGCGCGATCGTCGAGCAGGGGCGGGTGGCCGACGTCTTTGTGCGGCCGCAGCACGACTACACGCGCAAGCTGCTGGCCGCACAACCGAAAGGACGCCCGGCCCGCCCGCCGGCCGGCACGCCCATGCTGGTCGCCAGCGACATCAAGGTCCATTTTCCGATCAAGACCGGCATCCTGCGCCGCACGACCGACCATGTGCGCGCGGTCGACGGCGTGTCGCTGTCCCTGGCGCCCGGCCGCACCTTGGGCGTGGTCGGCGAGAGCGGCTCGGGCAAGACCACGCTCGGCCTCGCCGTCCTGCGCCTGATCAAGAGCCAGGGGTCGATCCGCTTCAAAGGCGACGAATTGCAAGGGCGCAACTTCAAGTCGTTGCGGCCGCTGCGCCGCCAGATGCAGATCGTGTTCCAGGACCCGTTCGGCTCTTTGAGCCCCCGCCTGTCGATCGCCCAGATCATCGCCGAAGGTCTTGAGGTTCACGGCATCGGCGGAACGCCGGCGGAGCGCGAGAAGCTGATCGTCGCGGCGCTCGAGGAGGTGGGGCTCGATCCCGAGGCGCGTCACCGCTATCCGCACGAATTCTCCGGCGGCCAGCGCCAGCGCGTGGCGATCGCGCGCGCGATGGTGCTGAAGCCCCGCTTCGTCGTGCTGGACGAGCCGACGTCGGCGCTCGACGTGTCGGTGCAGGCGCAGATCGTCGACTTGTTGCGCGACCTGCAGGACAGACACGGCCTCGCCTACCTGTTCATCAGTCACGATCTGCGCGTGATCCGCGCGCTCGCGGACGAGGTGATGGTCATGCGCGCCGGGCTGGTGGTCGAGCGCGGTCCGGCCCTGGACATTTTCGAGCGACCGCGCGAGGAATACACGCGCGCGCTGATCGCCGCCGCTTTCGACATCGAGGCCGCTCCGGCCGGCGTCACGGCGACCTAGGGCGTATCGCGCTGCGATCTTCGGCGGTAGAGCGACGAGAGACTCATGGCCCTGTTGATGCGGACCACAAGCGACCGCGGCCCGTGGTGGCGGGACGAATTCAGGAAGGCGCTGCCGGACCTGGAGTTCCGCCTCCATCCCGAGATCGGCAACCCCGAGGACATCGAGTACGCGCTGGTATGGGACCCGCCGCCCGGGCTGTTGGCCTCGCTGCCCAAGCTCCGGGTGATCTTCTCGCTGGGCGCCGGGGTGGATCATCTGTTCAAGGATCCCGCACTGCCACGCCATCTGCCGATCGTCAGGATGATCGACGCGCGCCTGACGACGCAGATGGTCGAGTACGCGATCCTCTATACGCTGCGCTTCCACCGCCAGATCCCGGCCTATGAACATCAGCAGCGCGCCAGGGTATGGGCGGAACAGCCGCTGCGGCAGACTTCGGACCGCAAGGTAGGCGTGATGGGGCTGGGCGAGATCGGCGGTGCGGTGGCGCGTGCGCTGGCAGGTCTCGGCTTCGATGTCGCGGGTTGGTCGCGCCGGCCCAAGGACATCGCGGGCGTCAAGAGTTTCGCCGGGCCGGGGGGCCTCAATCCGTTTCTCGGGCGCAGCGAAATCGTGATTTGCGTGCTGCCGCTCACCAAGGACACGACGGACATCCTGAACGCCGAGGCGTTCGCGGCCATGCCGCGCGGCAGCTACGTGATCAATATCGGGCGCGGGGCGCAACTGGTGGAAAGCGATCTGCTGGCGGCGCTCGACAGCGGCCGGCTCGCCGGCGCCGTGCTCGACGTGTTCCGCACCGAACCGCTGCCGCCGGATTCCCCGCTGTGGTCGCACCCCAAGTTGCTGGTGACGCCGCATATCGCGGCGATGACCGATCCGCGCTCGTCGGTGGCGCAGATCGTCGAGAACATCAAGCGCCTGCGCGCAGGCCGGGCGCTGCTGAACACGATCGACACGGCGGCGGGGTACTAGACGCTAGTCCTCCACCGCTTTGCCGGCGCGCACGATCTGCTCGCCGAAATCGCGCAGGAACACGGAACCGCGGATGGTGCGCTGCAGCAGCACGCTGCGGCGGTCGGCCTCGTCGGGTTTGCGGCGCAGGAAATCGAGTTCGCTCAGGCGGTCGATGGCCCGCGAGATGGCGGGCTTCGAAACGTTGAGCGCGCTGGCCAAGCCGCGCACGGTGTGCGGCGGTTGGGTAAGGTAGACCGTCAGCATCAGGGCCATCTGGCGCGCGGTCAGGTCGGGCCCGTCGCCTGCCACGCTGCCCACCAGCGCACGGCGCCACAGGTCCAGCCCTACATGAGCAGTGAGGTTCTTCGGCATCCTTTCCGGTCGCGGGTCGTTCGTTGCGCGCGTCGGGCGAAACTACGTGGCGCCAATCGGTTGTGCAAGCGGGCAATGCGCACGCTTTAACCGCCGAAACGTTCCTGCAGCAGGGCGAACAGGCCGCGCAACACCATCGCCTCGCCGCCCTCAGGCCGGCCCGGCCGCGTGCGGTTGTTCCACGCATAGAGGTCGAAATGCGCCCAGGGCGTGGCCTCGGACACGAACTCTTTCAAGAACAACGCGGCGTAGATTGCGCCGGCGAAGCCGCTTTCCGAGACGTTGTTGAGGTCGGCGATCTTGCTGTCGAGGCCCGAACGGTAGCCGCGCCACAGCGGCAGCCGCCAGGCGGGATCGGCCTCGGCCGTGGCATGGCGCAGGATGTCGCTCGCCAGGTCGTCGTTATCGGTGAACAGGGCCGGCAGGTCGGGGCCCAGCGCTACCCGCGCCGCGCCGGTCAGGGTGGCGAAGTCGAGCATCAGGGCCGGCTTGTCGGCGTCGCCCAGCGCCAGCGCGTCGGCTAGGATCAACCGCCCCTCGGCATCGGTGTTGCCGATCTCGACCGTAAGCCCTTTGCGCGTCGGCACCACGTCGAGCGGCCGGAACGCGGTGCCCGACACCATGTTCTCGACCGCCGGGATGATGACGCGCAGGCGCACCGGCAGCTTCGCCGCCATGACCATCGCAGCCAGGCCCAAGGCGTGCGCCGCGCCGCCCATGTCCTTTTTCATCAGCTTCATGCCCGAACTGGGTTTTAGGTCCAGCCCGCCGGAATCGAAGCACACGCCCTTGCCGACCAAGACGATGCGCGGCCCGCGGCCGCCCCAGCGGAGGTCGATCAGCCGGGGCGCGCGGGCGCTGCCCTTGCCGACGGCGTGGATCATCGGGAAGTTGTGCTTCAGCAGCGCGTCGCCGACCGTCACCTGGACCTTTGCGCGGTATTTGCGCGCCAGGGCGCGGGCGGCGTCCGCCAGTTCGGCCGGCCCCAGGTCGGCGGCGGGCGTGTTGACCAGGTCGCGCACCAGGTAGATCGCTTCGGCCGTGTGCGTCACCTGGTCGCGGTCGCAGTCCTTGGGCCAGACCAGGTCGATCGCCTTGCGCTCGCGCTTGCGGTAGCGGGTGAAGCTGTAGCTGCCCAGGGCCCAGCCCAGCGCCGCGCGCGTGGCTTGCCGCGCGTTCTCCGCCCCTTCCAGTGCGTAGCGACCGGGCGGCAGGCGTGACGGCAGCTCGCCCAGCGTCCAAAGCCAGTCGTCCGAATCGGTGCCGACGAACACCCGCGCCAGCCGGCCACTGTCACCTGGCAGCATCGCCACTTGCCCCGCTCCACCGGTGAACCCGGTAGACTCCAGCCACGCCACAACCTTGGTCGGCTCGCGATCCAAGGTCCGCTTCAGGACCGGGTCGGCAACCGGAACGATGGGTACGGTTTCCGCGCTCGCGCGCGGGGCGAAGCAATCCAGCATGCGTGTCTCCCCTGGGCCGGGGCCGCACCATGCCCGGAAACGCCGTCGACGAAAAGGGGGCGGGCCGGGCAAAGAAAACGGGCGCCGGACTACGTGTCTCGACGCCCCTGAAGGACGAGCGGGTGGGACGGACGAGGGGGCTCGCCCGGTCGGGGGATGTCAGCTTCCGATCGTGCCGCCGTCCTTCTTGACGATCGCGATCACCGACGGACGCGGCGGCATGCCTGCCTGGAAATCGGGCCAGCGCGTCGACGGCTTCTCGAAGGTCGAGCCGGGATCCTCGCCCGGATGCTGGATCGCCAGGAACAGGGTCTTGTCGTCCGGCGTGAAGCACGGACCGCAGATCTCCGCCCCCGTGGGCGCGTTGTAGAACAACTTGGTCAGCGCCCGACCGTAGCCGCGCACGTCGGTCAGGTAGACGGCATCGGCCACTTGCGCCGCGGCGGGCGCGCCGTCCGTCGCGATCAGCATCCTTCCCTTGCTGTCGAAGGCGCACATGTCGGGGCAGGACAGCCACCCGTTGGCCGAGGTCGCGCGATGGTACATGGCGCCTGCGTCGATGCCCGGCTTGCCGGCGACCAGGAACATGCGCCATGTCGCCTCCGCGGCAGCGTGGTCGGCATCCTGGCCGGAACCACCGGGCGGCACGATCTCGATGATCTGCCCGTGCGCGTTGCCCGCGCGGGGATTGGCCTTGTCGACCTGGTCGGCCTTGCGGTTGGCGTTGTTGGTCAGGAGAACGAAGACACTGCCCGTGACGGGGTTGGGCTCGACATCCTCGGGCCGGTCCATCGGCGTCGCCTTCAAAAGGTCCGCGGCCTTGCGGGCGTAGATCATGACCTCGCCCTGGTCCTTGAAGCCGTTGGCCTCGGTCAACGGTCCCTGCCCGTGCACCAGCGGCAGCCAGGCGACCTTGCCGTCGTCATTGAACTGCGCGACGTAAAGCGTGCCGTCATCCAGCAGGCGCATGTTTGCCGCGCGGTTGTTCGGATCGTACTTGCCGCGGGTGACGAACTTGTAGACGTAGTCGAAGCGCTCGTCGTCGCCCATATAGATCACGACGCTGCCATCCTTGTTGACGAGCGAATGGGCGCCCTCGTGCTTGAAGCGGCCGAGCGCGGTGCGCTTTATGGGAACAGAGGTCGGATCGAGCGGGTCCACTTCGACGATCCAGCCGAAGCGGTTGACCTCGTTGGGCTCCTTGGTCACGTCGAAGCGCGCATGGTGCTTCGGCCAGGAATACCAGGCATTCTTGCTGATGCCGTAGCGCTTGTGCATCGCTGCGTCGGGCGTAGACGCAGCATCGCCGCCGAAATAGCCGTTGAAGTTCTCCTCGCCGCTGAGCGCCGTGCCCCAGGGCGTCATGCCGCCCGAGCAGTTGTTGAGCATGCCCAGCACCTTCGTGCCGGTCGCATCGGCCGACGTCTTCATGCGCGCATGCCCCGCCGCCGGTCCTGAAATCGCGATCGGGGTGGTGCCGGTGATGCGTCGGTTGTATTTGCTCCCTTCCACGACCTGCCAGCGCCCGCCCGTCTTGCGGATCTCGACGATGGACGCGCCGTGCGCCTCCAGCTCCGCCTCGCTCTGTTCCTTCGTGGTGTCCAGCGCTGCGGTACGGCCGGCGCCGAGGCCGGCGAAGATCAGGTTCGAATTGACGTACTCGTGGTTGACGAAAAGAAGGCCGTTCTCGGAGTTGTTGGAGCCCATCGGCAAGGGCAGATAGCCGATGAAGTCGCAGTTGTAGCCGAACTGCAGGGCCTGGGACTTGGCCGTGACCTTGTTGACGTCGAAGGCCGGCGCATCGGCCACCACCTTGTCGCCCCAGCGGATGAGCAACTGGCTTTCGTAGCCTTCCGGCAGGTGATCCCTGTCGTCGAGGCTATGGGCTATTTCCTTGAAGGTGAAGGAGGACGGTCCGCCGGCCTGAGCCATCGCCTCGGCGACGCCCAGCGCGCCGGTCTTCGCCAGGGCTGCGACCGCCGTGCCGGCGCCCAGCGCTCGCACGGCATCGCGGCGGCTCAGGCGACGGGCGATGATTTCGCCGATCGCGGGTTCGGTCGAGGGGTTGGAGCCGATGGTCTCGCCGTCGTCGATGCGGGCGAGTCCATCGCCTTTGCGGTCGATGCCGTCCATGTCGTCATCCTTCGCGCTGGTGGGGTTCTGTCTCTCTCTCGGGACGGAATCATCGCCACGCGCGGTGGCGCGCGGGTTTCCGTTTCGTGACGGATTCTTGAACGGCTAGACCGACAGCGGGCGCAGGTGGCCGACGAATTGTCGCGTGCAAGCGGACCAGGAGAATCCCAGCGCATGCTCGCGCGCCGCCTCGCGCGAGAGCGTGAGGGCCTTCAGGCAGGCAGCCCGCAGGTCGTGGTCGAGCGCAGCACCCCGCGATCCGCCGAGCACGTCGACCGGCCCGGTCACGGGCAGGGCCGCGACCGGCAGGCCGCAGGCCATCGCCTCCAGCAGCACCAGCCCGAACGTGTCGGTGCGCGAGGGAAACACGAACACGTCGGCGGACGCGTAGACCTTCGCCAGCTCGTCCTGCGGCAGGATGCCGCGATAGCGCACCGTCGGATACTTGGCGCGCAGCTCGCCCAGCTGCGGTCCCTCGCCGACGACCCATTTCGTGCCCGGCAGGTCGAGCCGGAGGAACGCCTCGACGTCCTTCTCGACGGCGACGCGGCCGACATAAAGGAAGATAGGCCGCGGCCCATCCAGCCGCGCATGGTTCCCCGGCTGGAACAGCGCGGTATCGACCCCGCGCGACCACAGAACGACGCGCCGGAAGCCGCGGCTCTCCAGGTCGCGCCGGACGGTGGCCGTAGGCACCATCACCCGGGTCGCCGGCCCATGGAACCGGCGCAGCAGTCCATAGGTCAGCCAAAGGGGTACACGCATCCGATGCCAGACATATTCGGGAAAACGCGTGTGATAGGCCGTGGTGAAGCCGATCCCGCGCTTCAGGCAATAGCGCCGCGCCGCCCAGCCCAGCGGGCCTTCGGTTGCGATATGGACCGCGTCCGGCCGGAATTCTTGGATCAGGCGCCGAACGCGACGCCCCGGCAGAACGGACAGCCGGATGTCCGGATAGGTCGGGCAGGGCAGCGTGCGGAATTCCGCCGGCGTCACCATCTGGACCGCATGGCCCAGCGCTTCCAGTTCGCGCTTCGTCTGGGTCAGGGTGCGGACCACCCCGTTCACCTGCGGCCACCAGGCGTCGGTCACGATCGCGATGCGCATCGCCTCCGGGCTCATCCGACGGTTTCGTAGAGGTTCAGCTGCCGCTCGCTAACCCAATGGACGATGGAGAGTGCACCCTCCCAGGTCTCGACCAGGGCGGTGCAGCTCTCGACCCAATCGCCGTCGTTGCAGTAGAGGACGCCGTCAATGGTGCGGATCTCGGCCTTGTGGATGTGGCCGCAGACCACGCCGTCCATACCGCGCCGTCGCGCTTCGGCCGCCAGCGCCAACTCGAAATCGTCGACATAGCGCACCGCGTTCTTGACTTTGCCCTTGAGGAAGGCCGACAGCGACCAGTAGGAATAGCCAAGACGCCGGCGCACGCGGTTGAAAGCGCTGTTGGCCGCCAGCGCCATGGTATAGGCGTGATCACCGAGCCGCGCCAGCCAGGGGGCGTAGCGCACCACGCCGTCGAAAGCGTCGCCGTGAATCACCAGCAGGCGCCTGCCGTCGGCGGTATGGTGGACCGCCTCGCCCATCACCTCGACCCCGCCGAGGTGGACGTCCAGGTAGTCGCGCAGCACCTCATCGTGGTTGCCGGGTACGTAGACGACCCTGGTGCCCTTGCGCGCCTTGCGCAAGAGCTTCTGGACCACGTCGTTGTGGGTCTGGTGCCAGTACCAGGACCGCTTCAGTCGCCAGCCGTCGATGATGTCGCCGACCAGGTAGAGATGGTCCGATTCGGTGTGACGCAGGAAGTCCAGCAAGAACTCGGCCTTGCATCCGCGCGTACCGAGGTGGATGTCGGAGATGAAGATGCTGCGGTAGCGCCGCGAAGGCCGGTCGTGCCGGTCGATGCCGTCGGGAGCCATGGCGTCGTCTCGATACCTGCCAAGGTACGGGCCGTTTCACTTCGTTCCATACAATAGTTTTATGTATTGTCAAAGATAAACTTCGATACTCTGTCGAAATACTCAAATGATTCACATGATTGAAATGCAAGATTCACAGGGACGGCCGGGCGGACTTGCCGGGCCGCTGCGGGCACGGCAACAATTCGGCCCCCGAACAAGCGGAGCGCCGTCATGGCCGGATTGGAACTCGTGATCGGTACCAAGGCGTGGTCTTCCTGGTCGTTCAGGCCCTGGCTCGTGCTGAAGGCGATCGGCAAGCCGTTCAAGGAAACGCTGATCGACCTGCGCCGGCCCGACACGCGCGCGAAGGCCCTGTCCTACGCACCCACGGGCAAGGTGCCGGTGCTCAAGCACGGCAACGTGACGGTTTGGGACTCGCTGGCGATCTGCGAATACCTGGCCGAGACGTTTCCCAAGGCCGGGCTGTGGCCGTCGAGCAAGGCCGCGCGCGCCACGGCCCGGTCGGTCTCGGCCGAGATGCATGCCGGCTTCGCGCCATTGCGAACGGCCATGCCGATGGACGTCAAGGCGCGCCATCCGACCCCGCCCATGAAGGCGGAATTGGAGGCCGACATCGCGCGGATCAAGCAGTTGTGGAACCAGTGCCGCCGCGACTATGGCGCCAAGGCGCGCGGCGCCGCGCGGGGTCCCTTCCTGTTCGGCAAGTTCACCATCGCCGATGCGATGTACGCACCGGTAGCCACACGCTTCACCACGTACGGCGTCGCGCTGGACGATGTCTCGGCCGCCTACGTGAAGGCCATCTACGATCTGCCGGCGATGCAGGAGTGGATCGCGACGGCCTGAGGCGTCACTGCTGCGGCGCCAGCTTGCCGTCGCCCGGCACCATGTTCTTCTCGAAATAGTACAGCGCCGCCCCTGGATGGAGCTGCACGGCCAAGCCCTCGAGCGCCGATCCGAGCTTGATCGACTGTCCGACTACGCCCGCGTTTTCCCACAGCTTCTGCGTGCTGGGATGCCATAGGGCCCGGGTAATGCCGTAGACCAGTTTCTCGTTGGCTTCGGCGGCGACCAGGAACTGCACGCCGATTCCCACGGTCTCGACGCCCGGCACGTTCTCGTAGGTGCCGCCGGCGATGATGCGGGCGGAGAAGAAGGGGAAATCCTTGATCAGCGCCTCGCGCTCGCCGCCGGCGATCGACAGCAAGCGGATTGGCGTTGTTCGCGCAAGCTCGGCAACGGCCGAGGCGGGCGGGCCGGCATTGACGAAGAACGCGTCGATCCCATCCTTGGCCAGGAGGTCTGCAGCCGGCCCGGGCTGCAGATAGAAAGGCACCACGTCCAGTTCGCTCAGGCCATAGGCCCGCAGCACCGACCGTGCGCTTACCAGCGTGCCCGAGGCCTGTTCGCCCAGGGACACGCGCCGAAGCTTCAGGTCGCGGATGCCCTGGATGTCCGCGCCGGTGCGCACCACCACGTGGACCATCTCCGAATAGAGATTGGCGATGGCGCGCAAGTTCTTGACCGCGCCCTTGTCGGCATAAAGCCCGGTGCCGTGGAAGGCCCAGTAGGCGAGATCGGCCTGCACCATTCCCGAATCGAGCGACCCCTTGGCGATCAGCGCGATGTTCTCGATCGGCCCCTGGGTGGATTGAGCCACCGCCAGCAGCCCCGGCACGCCGCAACTGCCGCCCTTCTCGCACTCGCGCGAGCCGGGCGGATTGGAGATCGCGCTGGCGATGATCCCGCCCACCGGGAAATACGACCC
Organism: uncultured Rhodospirillaceae bacterium; assembly: GCA_964393375.1. Taxonomy (GTDB): domain Bacteria; phylum Pseudomonadota; class Alphaproteobacteria; order JAEULC01; family JAEULC01; genus JAEULC01. The sequence goes on along the minus strand of CAYMTM010000039.1, from coordinate 14,199 downwards.
GCTGGTCGAGCCCGTGCCGATGCGGAAGAAGCGCACGTCCTGGGCCAGCGCGATGCCGCCGGCCAGGAATGCCAGGACCGCCGCCGCGGCGGCGCCGCGGCGGCAACGCTTCGAACGTGCTGCGAACCGAAGGGGTTTGGACACGGGGCGAACACCCTTCCTGGACGGCGCTGGTCCGGCCGCGCCCAGTCTAGATCATGCCTGCAGCCGCGGGGAAGCTTGTCTTGCCGCAGCGGGCCGTCCATCATTTCGCCATGCTTTCGCGTTATCCGGGGGCTCTCACTGCCCGCGTCCCCCCGCTTGACGGAGCCCGTCGGCCGAACCCCATGCGCACACCGCGATCGTGCTTGGCGCTGACCGCCGCGGCCTTTGCCGGCGCGCTGGCCGGGTGGTCGCCTGCGGCGGGGCAACCCGCCGAGGCGGTCGAAGCGATGGCGCGCGAGACCTTCGACGGGTTCCGCGTCCACTGTCTTGCCAACATGGCCAACCCGAAACTGGTACGCGACGGCGCGCGTGAGATGAAATACGCCCCCGTGGCCGCCGACCTGGTCAAGCGGCTGGGGACGGACGAGGCCTGGTACGTTCCGTCGGAAAGGGGCTCGATCGTCCTCGGGCTCAACGCCAAGGGTCATTGCGGCGTGGTCGCGCAGGATGTCGACGTGGCGGCCTTCGCCCGCCTGCTGGAAGAGCGACTGTCGGTCGCCGCCGCGGTGGACGAAGTCGTCAACGGCTGGCGCACGCGGGTCTATTCGCTGGCCTACGACAACCGCACCGCGACCCTGCGGCTGCGCCAGGGCGCCGACGTGAAGGCGCGCGGGCCTGTGTCGCTGACGCTGTCCGATGTCAGGCCGATGCCGCCGCCGCCGCCGGCTGTCGCCCGAACGCCGTCCGCGACGGTTCCTGCGCCGAACCCGCCCATTCCTCAACCCACTGCCGAGCAAGCCGCTGCCCAGCGACCCGCGGCCTCGCAGCCCCCGGCGCCGGCAGCGGTGCCGGCACCCGCCGCGCCGCAGCCCACAGTGCAGTCCGCGCCCCTGTCCGCGATACAGCCGGCGGCCCCGGCGGCGCTGGCAACTGCACCGCCCGCGCCCGGCGGTGGGCCGCGTGTGCCGAAGGACACCAGCACCCAGGTCGTCTTTCCGGGCCCGGCGACCATCAATGCCTGGGACCCGGAAAAACGGGTCATCGAGAACACGCTGACCGTCGCCTTTGCCGATGCCTGCTACCAGACCCGCGCCCAGCCGGCCGACGTGCTGACACGCGCGCAGCAGCAGAAATGGAAACCGCTGCAGGCCTCGTTGATCGGCGGCGGCTTCGATTTCGCCTGGACAACGCCGGAGCAGCCGCCCGAGCAGGTACTGGTGTTTTACGACAGCCTGAAGACGCGCTGCTGCGCGTCGATGTTCGGCGTGCGCAAACTCGACCTGCTGACGGCGGCCACGCGGCGCTTCACGCTCGCGCCGGACAAGGCCTACGCGCGCGACGGCAAGGAAGTGCTGCAGTTCAAGGCGCGCAAGGACTATCGCATCACCATCGACTTCGAACCGGCGGGCGACGGCACCAGCTTCGCCAATATGTGCTACCTGGCACGCTGAACGCCGGCGACCAGGCCCGGGCGCGGCCCGCCCCATTCATTCAACGCCGAAAGAAAGGGTGTCAGCGCACGGCATTGCCGGCGCCCATCCGCCGCCGCGCTGGCAAACCGCGTACCGATGGAGCGGCCGAGCCGCCGCAATACGGCCTCGGCGGCGATGGCACCCTCGGCAAGCGCCGCATCCAGCCCGCCCAGGCGGCCGGCATCGCCCGCCGCGAACACGCTTTGGATGCCGGTTTCCAGATCCTTCGACCGATGCGGGGTCGAAAATCCGGTAACGGGGTCGCGCTCCATGGCGACTGCCGCATCCTCCAGCATCCCGTTTGCCGGCCGAAGTCCGTACCCGATGCACAAGAACTCCGCGGCGATGCGTTGGCGTGCTGCGACGGGACGCCAGGCGCCGTCCAAGGCGGCGATTTCCACTTCGCGAACCCGGGTATCGCCCAGGGCGGCCGTCACGCAGCACCGCGCCCGAATCGGCGCGGCGGATCGCCAGGCCGTGCGTATCCAGCCCAAGCCTTGCGCCGCCAGGCCCGGTCGGCGCAGCAGTCCGCCGATCTGTCGCAGACCGGGTGTGCCGGCGGCATCGACGATGCCGATCACGTTGAGCCGGGCGGACACCGCCCAGGCGGTCGCGAACCACAGCAGCGGTCCCGTACCGGCCATCACCACCCTCGCGCCAGGACGCTCGCGCGCCATCGCCACGAGAACGGCCGGGTCCTCAAGGCCGATCACGCCGGGCAGGCTCGCACCCGGAATGTCGGCGCCGATCGGCTTGGCGCCGGTTGCAAGGATGACGGCGCGCGGCGTAAAGGTTGAAACCGTGTTGCGCGCCAGGTCACGGATCGTGATCGAGGGTCCGGGCGCGACCCGTTCCGCGCGATGCAACGGCCGGAAGTCGATCCAGTCCGCGCGGTCGCCAAGACCCTTGCGCAGCGCCGCGCCGCGATAGGCCCGGTCGGGCCACAGGAATTCGCCCTCCTCGCCGATCGCGGCGGGAAAGGCGGTTCCGCCGGCTTCGGCCTTGTCGTCGACCAGCAGCACGCGCGCGCCGGAATCGGCCAGGTGCAGCGCCGCCGAGGCGCCGGCCGGGCCGGCGCCGACGACGACGATCGGGGCCTCGCTCATGGAGCGACGCTAGGCGCGCCGCGCATGGCAGGTCAACGCCCGGTTGCTTGTCCCGCCCGGCCGGATGCGGCAACGTGTTCCTCCCACCCAGGCCTGCCCGTCCGGGGAACCGATGAATCCGATCCGCATCGCCGCCCTTACCGTCTACGTCACGCGCATTCCCGTGCGCATCAAGCGCCGGCACGGCTCGGGCGACGTCGAAGGCGCGGTCAAGAACGCGATCGTGAAGGTTGAGACCGATGCCGGCATCACCGGCTGGGGCGACGCGGCGCCCTGGGCCGTCTTCACCGGCACGATCGAGGCCACGGCGGCGGCGCTGCATGTCTACCTGCGCCCGATCCTGATCGGTGCGGATCCGACGCGAATCGAGGCGCTGATGGTGCAGGCCGACCACGCCGTGGTCGGACATCCCGAAGCCAAAGCGGCGATGGAGATGGCGCTGTTCGATATCCTGGGCCAGGCATCCGGGCTGCCGGTCGCCGAGCTTCTGGGCGGGCGCTGCCGCGACGACATCCCGCTCTCCTTCTCGGTCGCCGATCCCGATTTCGACCGCGACATGGAAACGATCAAGCGGCTCTACGGCGAGGGGCTGCGCCTGTTCAAGATGAAGACCGGCTTCGCCGGTCACGCGGCGGACCTCAAGCGCATGGAACGCTTCCGCAAGGAGATACCCGCGGATGCCGAACTGCGCATCGACTACAACCAGGGCATGGCGGCCTACGACGCGATCCGCCAGTTGCGCGACGTCGAGGCGTTCAAACCCACCTTCATCGAGCAGCCCGTGCCCGGCCACCAGCGCGCGGCGCTGGCCGAGATCGCCCGCGCGCTCGACACCCCGATCCTGGCGGACGAGAGCGTGTTCACCCCGACCGACGCGCTTGCCGTCGCCGGCCAGCGCATGGCCGACCTGGTCTCGATAAAGATCATGAAACACGGCGGCATGATGGCGGGACGCAAGATCGCGGCGATCTGCGAGGCCGCGGGCATCGCCTGCTACGGCGGCGACATGTTCGAGACGGGCATCGCGCATCTCGCCGGCACGCACATGATCGCGGCCACGCCGAACATCTCGCTGGGCTGCGAGTTCTACCAGGCGACCTATTTCCTCGAGCGTGATCTTCTGGCCGAACCCTTCCCGGCGATCAAGGGCCGGGTGGTGGTACCGCGCGCGCCCGGCCTCGGCGTCAAGGTCGACGAGGACCGCGTGTGCCACTACGCCGTGGAGACCTTGCGATGAGCGCCGCCGAGAAACAGGTGCCCGGCCCGGGCGCCATCTCGCTCGACCATGTCGCGCACTGGGTACCAGATATCGAGCCGGCGTCCCGGCGCATGGAGCAGCTCGGCTTCACGCTGACGCCCTATTCCAGCCAGCGCCTGCCGCCCAAGCCGGGCGATCCGCCGGCGCCCGCCGGCACCGGCAATCGCTGCGTCATGCTGGGCGAGGGCTATATCGAGATCCTGGGCGTCGAGCCCGGCGCCGAGACGCCCAACGCCAAGGCGCTGCGCGAAGGCATGGCGCGTTACGTGGGCCTGCATATCGTCTGCTTCGGCGAGCATGACCCCGAACGCGTGGTCGCCCGCCTGAAGCAGAACGGCTTCGACCCCCCGCCCGCGGTCGCGCTGTCCCGCAAGATCGGCACGCCGGACGGCGAGGGGCTGGCGCGCTTCTCGGTGGTGCGCGCGGCGCCGGGCGGCATGGCCGAGGGGCGTATCCAGTACTGCATCCACCACACGCCCGAACTGCTGTGGCAGGATCGCTGGGTCCACCACGACAATGGCGCCCAGGCGCTGGCCTCGGTGATCGTCGTCGTCGCCGATCTCGATGAGGCCGTCGGACGCTACGAACGCTTCCTTGGCCGCAAGGCCGAGCGCCGGCCCGACCAGACCGCGGTGTTCCGCCTGGACCGCGGCACGGCGATGCTGGGCGGACCCGACACCCCGCGTACCGGCAACGCGCCGCTGCCCTTCGTCGCCGCCTATGGCGTGCGCGTACGCGACCTCAAGGAGACCGAGCGGTTCTTAGACCAGCGCGGCGTGACGGCCGACAAGAGCGTTCCAGGCGTGATCTCGGTGGACGGCGGGCCGGGCCTGGGCGGGACGATCGTGTTCCACGCTTAGCGCTCACGCCACTCCCTGGCCGCGCTGCCGGGCGGGCCGAAGTCGCGCGGCGCCAAGCCGGCGTGGAACCAGCAGGCGAAATTGTACATGTCGTAGACCGGCAGGCCGACCTTCTCGCTCAGCGCCCGGGCGTAGGGGATCATGTTGGTGCATTCCAGCACGATCGCCCCTACTTCGGGATTTCGCGCCACCAGTTCGGAGCCGAAGCGCAGGATGTCGCGCTCCGCGGCTTCCACGTCCATCGTGGCCTCGCCGTCGATCAGCACGCGGGTGAACTCCTCGCCGTCCTCCGTGCCCATCACCGGCGTGTCGGCGGCGACGCCGGCGGCCTCCAGATGGTCCGGCTGAAGCGTGCGGCGCGAGACGGTCAGCACGCCCACCCGCTTGCCCCGCGGCAGCAGGCGCTCGACGAACGGCACCTGCATCAGCGAGGAGGTGGCGACCGGCACGCCTACGGCGGCGGCGATCTCCTTCTGGAACAGCGACAGGAAGCCGCAGTTCGTCGTGATGCCGTCCGCGCCGTCCTCCACCAGCTCCTTCGCCGCGTCGATGAAGGCGTCGCGCAGTCCCTCCGCGCGCTGGCGCACCACGCGCTGGGGCGAGGCGCCGCGCACCACCTTGTAGAGGACCGGGAAGGGCCAGGTCAGCGCATTGCCCATGTCGCCGGGGATGCGCGGGAAGCGCGCCTCCAGCATCAGGATGCCGAGCCTGGCGCCGTAGACGGCCTTGCCGCCATGGGCGATACGGGCAGGCGTGTTGGTGCGCGTGGTCATGCCCCGCCTTCCTTCCTAAGGTCGCGCCACTACCGGACGGCCGAACAGCTGCGGCGCACAGAACAGCATCGCCAGGACCGCCATCTCCAGCACGATACGCGGCCAAACGCTCCACGTCTCCAGCAACACCACCAAGAGCCCGCCCAGGGCGAAAACGATGCGCAGCGGCGGGGCGATCGGACCGCGACCGAATCCGGAAAGGCCGATGGCGACGATCGTGAGCCCCAGCAGGTTGACCAGGATCTGGCCAAGGATCTCCAGCCCTGGACCCTGCATCAGCAGGCTCGGCGTATAGAGATAGCTGAACCCCACCACGAACCCGGCGATCGCGAGGCGGAAGGCCGACACGCCGGTCTTGATCGGCCCGGTCTTGGCGATCGCCGCGGCCGCATAGGATGCGGTCGATACCGGCGGCGTGGCATCGGCCAGGATCGCGAAATAGAACACGAACAGATGCGCCGCCAGCTTCGGCACGCCGAGCCCGATCAGGATCGGCGCGCCGATCGAAGCCCCGATGATGTAGGCCGCCGTGGTCGGCACTCCCATGCCCAGGATCAACGTGGTGATCATCAGCATGAAGCCCGCGATCAGCACGTTGCCCTCGGAAACCGACGTGATCGCCGTCGATATCGCGATCACGATGCCCGTCACGGTCAGGCAAGCGACAAACATGCCGGCACCGGCGCAGGCCAGCGCCACGATCACCATGTTCTTTCCGGCGGCGACCAGGGCGCCCCAGATAGCGGCGGGCATCATGCGCGTGCCGCTGCGCAACCAGCTGGTCGCCACGACCGTCACGATCGACCAAAATCCGGCGTAGTGCGGCGAGTAGTCAACGCCGAGCAGCGCCAGCAGCACCAGGACCGGCAGCAGCAGATGCAGGTCGGCGACGACCGCACTCCATGCCGGTATGTCGCGCGGGTCGCAGCCGCGCAGTTGCAGCCGCCTGGCCTCGAAGTGCACGTTGACCAGGATCATGAAGAAGTAGCAGACCGCGCCGAGGAACGCTGCATAGATGATGTTCGTATAGGGAATGTTGGTGATCTCGGCCATCACGAAAGCGCCGGCGCCCATGACCGGCGGCATGATCTGCCCCCCGACGCTGGCCGCCGCCTCCACACCGCCGGCAAAATGGCGTGGGTAGCCGAGCCGGACCATGGCCGGGATGGTGAACGAACCGGTAGTGAACACGTTGGCGGTCGACGAGCCGCTGATCGTTCCGAACAGCGCGGAAGAAACGACCGCCACCTTGGCCGGACCGCCCGATTGGCGCCCGGTGAGCCGCGTGCCGAGGTTGTGGAACAGCCGGCCGACGCCGCTTGCGTCCACGAAGGCACCGAAGACGATGAAAATCGCCACGAGCGTCGCCGATATGCCGGTGATCGAGCCGTACATGCCCATGCCGTTCAGCAGGAACATCGTCTCGACGATCTCCTCGGTCGACATGTTGCGGTAGTTGAGCATCCCCGGCATGTGCTCGGTCACGAACAGGTAGAGGATGCCGACCGCCAGCAGCCCGGCCAAAACCGGCGTGACCGCGCGGCGCAGCGCCTCGAGCACCAGCAGCGTCGCGACGATGCCGGCGATCCATTCGCCCGGCGTCAGCGCATCCACGTTCTCGAAGCGCAGGTTGATGCGGTTGGCCTCCCAGTACGAATAGAAGTTCACCGCCACCGCGGCGAGCGCGCACAGGAAGTCGAGCCAGGAGGGGCGCTCCTTGGGCGAGCGCTTTGGGTCGGCCGGATAAAGCAGGAACGCCAGCGGCAGCAGGAACAACAGGTGGAAGGAACGCTGGGTGCGCGGCTCGAAAAAGCCGAACCCCGCCGTCCACAGATGGAACAGCGTTGCCGCCGCCGCCCACAAGCCGACGGCGAGGCCGACCCGTCCGCGAATGTCACGCATCGACCTTCATCCCCCAGAAACGAGAGCCGGCGCCGTCCCTCCCCTCGATGACGGCGCCGGCCAGCCGTGCCCGTGTGCGGGCTACATCAACCCTTTTTCTTTGTAGTACTTGGCGGCGCCGGGATGCACCGGGATCGGCTGCGTCTTGACCGCGGTCTTGCAGCTGAAGACCTCCATGCTGGCATGGATCTTCGGCAGCTCGGCTTGGTTCTCGCACAGCGTCTTGGTCACCTTGTAGATCGTATCGTCCGGCACGTCCGCGCTGGTCATCAGGGTCGTCGCCATGATGATGGTCGGCACCTCGGCCGTCTGCGCGTCCGGATAGGTGGTCTTGGGGAACGCGCCGCGCGAGTAGCCGTACTTCTTCGCCAGGGTCGAGGCCAGCTCTTCCGGCCAGGGCATCAGCTCGGCCTTGCGGCCCTTGGCCATGTCGATCACCGCCGCCCCGGGGATGCCCAGCACGATGAACATGTAATCGACCTGCTTGTCCTTGAATGCCGAGGACAGCTCGTTGTAGTCGCCTTGCACGATCTTCCAGCCATTGGCGCGCAGCTTGTCATAGGACTGGCCGTAGTGCTCCATGACGAAGCGGTAGGTCATCTCGTCCGACGAACCGGCCTTGGTCACGCCGATCTTGATGTCCTTCTTCTTCATGATCGAATCGAGCGTTTCCGGCGCCCCCGCCGCGCGCAGGAAATGCAAGTAGTTGTCGGAGAAGCTCTGACCGACCATGCGCAGCTTCTTGTGCGGCTTGCCTTCGTAGATGCCGGTGCCGTCATGGGCGGCCTTGGCGAAGATGTCCAGCCCCATGCCGAGCTGGCTCTGGCCCTGCTCGACCTTGGTCGGGTTCGCGGTGCCGCCGCCCGGCACGACCTTGACCGTCAGGCCCGGGTTCTTGTCCTGCATGATTTTGGCCATCCCGGTGGACATGACGTACCATCCGCCGCCGAGCTGGCCGGCGACGAACTCGATCGTCTGCGCCCGGGCAGGTGCGGCGATGGCAATGCCGATGCAGGCCGCCAGGGCCATGGTCCCCAGCGAGCGCGAATACGCTTTCATTTGCTCCCCTCCGTCAGTTTCTCGTTCCGGCGCCCGGTGGCGTCGGGGCCGATATTCTGGCCATGGCGTCGATAATGCAGCGAACCGGGGACCCAAGTCGAGGGCGGCGACGGCTGGTCGGATGTCAGCTGGTGGGTGGCGAATCGGCAGGCTTGCGCCGCTCCAGCGACCCCAGGAATTCGAACAGGCGGCAAAGGCTTGCGCAGACGGCCGGGTCCGCAGTGCGGCGCTCGACGCCAACGGCGGGTACGGCCTGTCGGGCGGCGCCGGCGGCGGGCGCACCTGCCGCGGGCGATTGAGCGAGGGCGGATGGTGCATCGCCGCAACGACCTGGCGCGGCCGCTGCCGTCGCAATCAGGATGACTGCTCCCATCACGGCGATCCGCATGGCGCGATCCCCGATCTTCCAACCAAACCTACGATAGCACGGCGTGTCCCGCTTGCCCAATGCGGTTGACGCGGCGTCGCGCAGGGAGAACGGCCGGCACCAGGCCGGTGTTCCCGGTTGCCGGAGAACTGGGGCTAACTGCCGGATTCCACGAGGGTTCCGGCGGCAATGCCGCGCGGCCGGGGAATCCGTCGCACGCCCGGCTGCGAGGCGCTAGGAGCGGCGGCCGTTGACGCGCTTGCCGGCGCGCTTGCGCCCGTTGGCGCCGTTCAAGGGCCGCGCGCGCTTCTCGTGGTCGTGCTCGCGGACGAACTTGGTGATCACCGGCACGACGTCGCGGCGGAAACGCCCGCCGTTGAACACGCCGTAATGGCCCACGCCAGCCTGGAGGTGGTAGCGCTTCTTGTCCGAGGACAGGCCCTTGGCCAGCTTGAGCGCCGCCTTGGTCTGGCCGACGCCGGAGATGTCGTCGAGTTCGCCCTCGATGCACAGGATGGCGGTGCGCTTGATCTTCTCGGGCAGCACGGGATGCCAGCGCGCGATCATCTGGTTCTTGGGCAGGGCATGGTCCTGGAACACGGTCTTGACCGTCTGCAGGTAAAACTCGGCCGGCAGGTCCATCACCGCCAAGTACTCGCGGTAAAAGCTGCTGCGCTTCTCGGCCTCTTCCTCGTCGCCCCGCACCAGGTGCTCGAACAGCTGGTTCAACGACTCCTTGTGCTTGTCCAGGTTCATCGAGATGAAGTTGGTGAGCTGGATGAAGCCCGGATAGACCTTGCGGCCCGCGCCGACGTAAGGCGGCGGCACGGTGGTGATCACGTTGCTTTCGAACCACTCGATCGGGTGCTCGAGCGCCAGCTTGTTGACCGCGGTCGGGTTCTCGCGCGTGTCGATCGGCCCGCCGATCAGGGTCATGCTGGCGGGCGCGCACAGATCGCCCCAGGCGGACATGACCGAGGCGGCCGCCAGGCTGGGCACGCTCGGCTGGCAGACCGCCAGGAGATGCGTGTTCGGGCCCAGGAAATGCAGGAAGTCGATGATGTAGTCGATATAGTCGTTGAGGTTGAAGCGGTCGGTTGCGGTCGAGATGTGGCGACAGTCCTGCCAGTCGGTAATGTAGATGTCGTGGTAGGGCAGCAGGCCCTCGACCGTGCCGCGCAGCAGGGTGGCGAAATGGCCGCTCAGCGGCGCGACGATCAGCAGGCGCGGATGCTTGCGCTTGTCGCCGGCGCGGAAGTGCAGCAGGTGGCAATAGGTGCGGCGGATCAGCACCTCCTCCTCCACCGGCACGGTCTTCCCGTCGATCTCGACTTGCTCGATGCCCCAGGCCGGACGCCCGTAGCGCTCGGTCATCTGGTGGAAGACCTCCGCCGCCGAGCCGATGCTGCGCGCGAACCCCATATGCGCCATCGGGTTCCACGGGTTCTTCAGCGAATTGCTCAGCATCTCGGCGAGCATGCGTGCAGGCATCATCGCCATGTGCTGCATTTCATGCAGGTGATAGAGCATCGGCAACCTCCAGCGTTCTGCCTGGCGCCTTGCGGCTTGGGGCGGGCGGCCCATGCATCCGGCCGCTGTTCCACCTGCCAGCACCGTATCGGCGCAACGTAAAGAAGGGGTTACACCCCGGTGATGCCGCGTCGACAGAGCCGGTCGATCCGCAAGCCCTTGAAATAAATCGACTTCATACCGGGTCGAGGGGCCAGATCGGCCGGCGCAGCTTGCGGTAGGAGAAGCGCCGGTAGTCGGGTGAGCACAGCGCGCCGCCATCGGCCAGCATCACCTTGCGCGCGATCGGCTGGTAGGCCGCGCGGAAATGCTGGGTCGATTTCACCGCGATGGTCGCGCGCCCGCGCGGATCGATCCCCTGCGACAGGAAGGCCTGAAGGTCGGTCGTCTGCATCCGGTTGGTCGTGACGACGACCTCGATGCCGCCGATCCTCAGCACCATGGTAGGCCCGTGCGACAGGCGCACGCCCTTGTGCATCGGACCATCGCACACGAAGCTGCCGTCGGTCAGGTTTGCCACCGTTCCGGTCACGCGGATCGGCGCGCCATAGGCGGGATCAATCCTGCCGCCGAGATCGAGTGTGACCGTGCTGCCTTTTCCCGCCTGTCGTCCCTGGCACACGGCCTCGGGGTCGTTGATAGCGTGGAAGGCGGCGTTGTCGAGCTTGGCCTCGATCATGGCCTTAAGAAGCGCGGTCGCATCGCCGTAGCCGCCGCCGCCCGGATTGTCGGTGAAGTCGGCCAGGACCAGCGGCTTGTCGCCGGCCCGCTTGGCCTCGGCGATGCAGGTGGCCAGGTCGTGGCGCTCGACCGTCTCCTGGCCGCGCGTCTGCCATACCTCGTCCATCAGCGCTTCGGCGACGGCCCTGGCGCGGGCGCGGTCGCCGTCCGCGCAGACCGCGACCGAGGGGCCGGCATCGCGGATGTCGGCCCAGCCGAAGCCGGCGTGCACGCTGACCGCCAGAAGTCCGGGCTCGGTCTCGATCTTGGCGGCGCGCGCCAGGATGCGGTCCATCGGCCCCGCCTCGTTCGGACCGGCGTGGGTTCGGCCATGGTCGACGGCGTCCAGGGTCGCGCGCCGGGCCACGGCCGAGACCGGGCGCACCCTGCCCTCCAGCGTCCGCTTCATCAGCGCGGCGGCCTGCTCGGCCCGCTCCACATGGTCGATATGCGGATAAGTGCGATAGGCGATCAGCGCGTTGGCGTTGTCGGTCATCGCCTCGGTTACGTTGGCATGCAGGTCCAAGGTCGCCATCACGGGCACATCGGGCCCGACGCGCGCGCGGATGCGTTTCAGAAGATCGCCTTCGCCGTCGTCCTGATCCTCGGTCACCATCGCGCCGTGCAGCGCCAGCAGCACGCCGTCCACCTTGCCCGCGCGCTCCAATCCTTCGACGATGGCCCCGGAAAGCCTCGCCCAGGTCGACGCGGTCAGCTTGCCACTGGGCGTGGCGTCGGCCGCGAGGGTCGGGATAAGGGTCCAGCCCTCGCGCCTGGCGGCCTCCATGAAGCCGCCGATCTCGGTGCGGGTGCCGCCCAGGCGGGCGAAGACATCCTCGCCATAGGCGAGCATCCGGCGGCCGTAGGAGTCGAGGTCGGTCGGCAGGCGGCTGAAAGTGTTGGTTTCGTGCTTGATCTGGCCGATCAGGATGCGCGCGCCCATGGCGTCATTTTCCCATCAGTTTCTTGAGGTCGGGCACCGGGCGCGCGGTGGCGGGATCGCCGGCCAGGTACTGTTCCAGCGCGTGGGCGACCGAGGACACGAACTTGTCGCCGCAATGCGGCCCGACGATCTGCAGGCTCATCGGGGTGCCGGTCGGCTCCAGCCCGCAGGGGATCGCGATGGCGGGATTGCCCGAGAGGGTCACCATGTAGGCCGAGGCCAGCCAGTGGAAGTACGTCCGTAGCTTCTCGCCGTTGATCTCGTTCACAAAGAGCTGCTCGACCGGGAAGGGCGGCACCGCGATCGATGGACAGACCAGCACGTCGATTTCCTGGAAAAGCGCCTGGTAGTTGCGGAAGATCTGGGTCTGGCGGACATGTGCCTTGGCCACGTCCTCGCCGCTCATCGTCAGGCCCTGCTCGACATTCGCGGTGACGTTGGGACCAAGCAGGTCCTTCTTGGTGCGGTACTTCTCCAGGTGCGCGGCCAGGAAGTTCTGGGCGCGGATCACCTCGAACACCTCGTCGCCGCCGCTGACGTCGGGATGACGTTCCTCGCAGGACTTGAAAACGGAACGGATGCGGCGGATGCGGTCGAGGAACGTATCACGGATGCGGCGGTCGACTTTCACCTGGCCGCCAAAATCAACCGTGTAGGCGACGCGCAGGGACGAAAGGTCGACAGGGTCCGGGGTGCGGAAAATCGCGGGGTCAACCGGCCTGGAATGCGGGTCGCGGGCGTCGAAACCGGCCTGGCACGACAAGAGCAGGCAAGCGTCGGCGACTGTTCTTCCCATCGGCCCGCGCACCGACAGGTTGGTCCAGCCGAGCGGCCGGCGCTCGTTCGGCACCAGCCCGGGCGAGGTTCGGAAGCCGACGATGCCGCAGAACGCGGCAGGGTTGCGCAGACTGCCGCCGGTGTCCGAGCCGGTGCAGATCGGGAACATGCCGGTCGCCAGCGCCACGCCCGAGCCGCCCGAAGAGCCGGCGCAGGTGCGTGCCGGGTCGAAGGGATTGCGGGAAGGGCCATAGACCTTGTTGGTCGTGTTGGCGCCGGCGCCGAATTCCGGCGTGTTGGTCTTGCCAACCACGATCGCACCGGCGGCGCGCAGCACGGCCGTGCCGCGTTCGTCCTTGGCCGGCACGTTGTCCTTGAAGATCAGCGAACCGAAAGTGGTGCGCAGCCCTTCGGTCTCCTCCAGGTCCTTGACCCCCAGCGGCAGCCCGTGCAGCACGCCCAGCCTGTCGCCGGCCATCACGGCCCGTTCGGCCTTCTTGGCCTCTTCCTTGGCGCGGTCGACGCACATCGCCACCACGGCGTTGACCGCCGGGTTCACCTGGTCGATGCGCCTGAGGCACGAATCGAGCAACTCGACGGGCGACAGCTTCTTGGCGCCGATCAGCCTGCGGGCCTCGACGGCGCTCAGCTCACAAGGTTCGGACATGGGGACGGCTCCTTGAGACGGGCGGACAGGGGCACCGCAGGTGCCACCGGTTAACTACCATGGCACCGGCGGGTCATGCCGGCGAATTTGACCGGCCCAACGGGAGTTTGCGGTCGCCGTGGTGGCCTGAAACCTATATATTGTTGAATTCACGCATGCCAAACGCTAAATCGGGCCGATTCGGGGGAATCGGCGCAGGTAGGGCAGGGTAGCGCCCAGCGGATGACAAGCCTCAGCGAGGATGGCGACATCGTCGTGGACCGGCCGCGTGCCAATGCGGCCGAGGCCGCATCCGCGCCGCCCTACGGCGCGGGCTTCGCCTCGCCCCAGGTCACGCTGCGCGACATCCTCACGATCGTCTTCTTCGACCGCTGGGCGATCCTGGTGGCGTTCCTGGTACCCGTCCTCCTGGGCGTGGCGGCGGCGCTGGTGACGCGCACGACCTACGAGGCCGAGGCGCGGCTCCTGGTCCTGCTGGGCCGCGAGTACGTTTTCCGCCCGGAGGTCGGCGAGAACGTGCCCGGGCTTTCCTTCGATCGCGAACAGATCGTCAAGGCGGAACTGGAGATCCTGGGCAGCCGGGAACTCAAGGCCGAGGTGATCCGCACGAGCGGTCTGGAG
>CAYMTM010000038.1:0-26617 GCA_964393375.1 uncultured Rhodospirillaceae bacterium | reverse complement strand
ATCACGTAGGGCAGCCCCGCGATCTCGGGCATCGACAGGACGATGATGTCCTGGTTGATGACGAACTCCGCCAGCTGCAGCTTGCCGTCGCCGTTGGCGTCCTTGATCGTCAGCAGCCCGCCGACCTGCGACCAGTTCTGGACCCAGGCAGGCAGGCTTGCGATCGGCTGGCCGATCACGTTCTGGTAGACCTCGAGCTTGGCGAAGGCGGCATAGGCCGGAGCGGTGAAGTAGAGCAGGAAGATGAAGAAGATGCTCCAGCCGACCGATTCGCGGGCGTCGCGGACGTTCGGGGTCGTGAAGTACCGCATCAGGATGTGCGGCAGCGAGGCGGTGCCCACCATCAGGCACAGGCACAGCGCCCAGAAATTGTTGAATTCGACCCAACTGAACTTGCCGGCCGCATCGGTGAAGGCCCCGACATGCGGCTTGACGATGCCAAGCTGCTTTTCCAGCTCGGCGATCTTGGTGAGCGCCTGGCCGTAGGTCAGCTCGGGGATCGGCAGGCCGTAAAGCTTGGTCGACAGCCACACCACCGGCACCAGGTAGGCGATGATCAGGATGATGTACTGCGCCACCTGGGTCCACGTTACCGCCCGCATTCCGCCGAGCATCGAGCACACGAGAATGCCCAGCAGGCCGACGAAGATCGCCACCTCGAACTGGATGCCGAGGAAGCGTGAGGTGATGATTCCGATGCCGAAGCACTGCGCGACGATGTAGGTGAACGACGCGCAGAACAGCACTATCACGCCGCAGATCCGCGCGGTGTTGCCCTCATAGCGCACCCCCAGGAAATCCGGGACGGTGAACTGGCCGAATTTCCGGAGATACGGCGCCAGCAGGATGCCGACCAGCACGTAGCCGCCGGTCCATCCCAGCACATAGCCGAGCGCGTTGTAGCCGCCGAGATAGAGCCCGCCCGCCATCGAGATGAACGAGGCGGCGCTCATCCAGTCCGCGCCGGTCGCCATGCCGTTGTAGAACGGCGGCACGACGCGGCCGGCCACGTAGTACTCGGAGATATCCATCGTGCGCGAAAGAATGCCGATATAGGCGTACACGCCGATGGTCAGGAATACGAACGCATAGCCGATGATCTTGTTCGGCAGACCCATCTGCTCGGCGAGCGCCAGCAGGATGGTGAATATGATGAAACCGCCGGTATAGTCGCCGTAAATCTTGCCGAGATTGGCGACGAAACCCTTGGTGCCCACTCTGTAGGTCATAGCCTGGTCCCCCTCGCCCGATCAGTCTTCGGCCACGCCGAATTCCTCGTCGATCTTGTTCTGGGCCGATGCGTTCCAGAAGCACAAGACGACGTAGGCAATCAGCGAGCCTTGCGCGGCCATGTAGAAGCCGAGCGGAAAGCCGAAGATCACGATGTTGTTGAGCTGGACGGCGAAGAAATGGACCACGAAGCTGAAGAAGATCCAAAGGATCATGATGGTCCACATCAGCCGCGACGTCTTCTTCCAATAGGCGTCACGCTGTTGTGCGGTCATTTGAGCCATTTGCGTTCCCCTCCTGAAACCCCGAGATAGAGCGGTCTTGTTATTTTGTCTCCGTCGACGGCCCCTCTCGGCGGGACCGGCTGCGGTAGTTCGACCGCTTCCCCGCCCACCTATCTCAACCGTACGACCTTTGGAATCTGATACCATCTTGCTCAAGCCGTTACAACGGCTAGCTGCTACAATCATTAAACTTTCTGCTGCAGCGGGAGGGCCTGACCACCATGGCGTGGCGTTTGGGCGACTGGTTGACCGGCCGGCGCATCTCGGTCCGGACCGTCGACGAGCTGGGGGACTTCGTGTCCCGGCTGGCCATGTTCATTGCCCAAAAATGCGTCGACGACTATTGCCGCGGCAAGACAGGTTTGGCCTATTTCGCCCTTTCCGAGGAGAAGGCATACAGGGAGGCGGTCGCAATCTGCCGATGGGAGGGCTTTGCGGCGGTCCTGACGGGGCTGATGGTCCTGACGCAGCGCCGCCTGATCGAGGCCGGCGGCGACCCACAAGCGGTGGAGGCGACCCTGACCCGCCTCTATGCCCGCAGCCTGGACAGCCAGCCCCCGCCCGAACATCGGCCGGCGGGCTGGGGCGACCTCAAGGCCGCCCTGCCGGAACGGCTGCGGGCCGGGCGGGCGGAACCGTCGCCCTCGCTGGTGGAGATCGCCGATGCGGCGGCCGCGCGCCTGTTCGAGGTGCTCCCGATCCACCAGCGCTATCGCGAGCTGGACGCGCCGGTGGTGCATGGTGCCGTACAGTTCCGCTTCGTGTGGTTCTCCGACCGGCTGCGGCGAGAGGTCGATACCGCCGCCATCGCGCGCCAGCTGGCCGCGGCCGGAGCGCCGCCGTAATGGGACGGTCGCCCGCCCTTGCCGACCCCGGCCGGCAGGATCGGCCGGCACGCCTGGCGCGCGGCACGCCCTGGGCTACCGCCGCCTTTCGCTTAACCGTGGCGGATGCCATGGCGGCGGCGCCGGCGCACATCCCGGTCGGTACGGACTGCGCTGCCGCCGTCGCACGGATGGCCGCGCTTGCCGCAGCTTGCGTTGTCGTGGTCGACGAATCGGGCCGGCCGATCGGACTCCTGACCGAACAGGACGTCAGCCGGCGGATCGCATTCCAGGTGCCGCCGGGAACGCCGGTCGAGACGGTCATGAACCGGGCGGTGCCGACCGTTCTGGCGACCGAGCGCCTGTTTCGTGTGCTCGCGCGAATGCGGCACCAACGCCTGCGCGACCTGCTGGTGACGGATGCCGATGGCCGGGTGCTTGGGCTGCTCGACCTCGGGGCCGGCCTGGGCGCAATCGCGCAGGGCGTGGCCGGTCGATTGGAAGTCCTGGTGCATGATGACAGCAACGACGGCCTTCGCGCCACGAAGTCGGCACAGGTCGCGGTTGCCCGGGACATGCTCGACGAGGGCGTCCCGGCGCCGGAAATCCAGGCCTTCCTGACCGAAATCAACCGGGACCTCTACTGCCGCATCGTCGATCGCTCGCTGGCGGCGATGGCGGACGAGGGATGGGGTAGGCCGCCGGTCGCCCTGTGCGTGCTGATCATGGGATCGGGCGGGCGCGGCGAAAACCTCCTGGACCCGGACCAGGACAACGGCTTCGTGCTGGCGGACTATCCGGACGACGAGCATGGGCCGATCGACCGGTTCTTCGTCGAACTGGCCGAACGGATGACGCGGGACCTCGATGCGACCGGCATCCCGTTCTGCAAGGGCGGCGTCATGGCAACCAATCCGCTGTGGCGCAAGACGCTGACCCAGTGGCAGGACCAGATCGTCTTCTGGGCGAAGCGACGCAGCGGTGGGGCGACCTTGCTGGCCGATATCTTCTTCGACTTCCAGGCCGTCCACGGCGATCCGGCAATGGCCGCACATTTGCGCCGCCATGTCACCGACCTGTCGCGGCGCCACCGCGCGCTGCTGCAATCCATGGCGCATGACGACACCATGGGCGGCGTCGCGCTGAACCTGTTCGGCCGCTTTGCCAGAGAGGGCGCGGACTCGCTCCATCGCGGGCGGATCGAGCTCAAGATCCATGGCCGCCAGCCGCTGGTCGGCTGCATCAGGCTCTTGGCGCTTGCAGCCGGAATCGAGGAGACATCGACGCTCGGGCGGATCGCCCGGCTGGGTGAGCGCGGAGTGCTGGTGCCGGAAGACGTCGAAGGGCTGGTCGACGCCTACCACCACATCGCGACATTGATGCTGCGCCAGCAGGTGGCCGATATCGAGGGCGGCCGGATGCCCGGGGAGTATGTCGAGACCAGTTCCCTGTCCGCCCAGGGCCGCGCGCGGCTGCTCGACTCGCTGCGCATGATAGACCGGCTGCGCAAGCGCACGCAGATCGACCTCGTCGGCCAGACGCTTTAGCTCCGCAGCCGGCGCGGACCGGGCTTCAGGCCTGCACCTGGTGCAGCCGCCGTTCGATCGCCACGTTGCAGATCTTGATCGCCTCGCCAAGCGTCGTGATCCCCCGCGCCTCCAGCAGATCGATCTGGCGCAGGAAGACGGCGGCCGTCATCAGGGCGTCGCCCGCCGCCGTGTGCCGCCCCACGATGTCGACGCCGAGGCGACGTGCCAGGGCGTCGAGCGAATTGTCGTCGACGTGGCCAAGGATATGCGCGCCGAGCAGCTGTGTGTCGAGCACGGGGTTGCGCAGCAGCACGGCTGCCTCGGCCTCCTTCGGGCGGATGAAGCTGAGATCGAAGGCCGCGTTGTGCGCGACCAGCACGCTGTCGGCCACGAAGGAGCGGAACTGCGGCAGCACCACATGGATCGGCGGCTTGCCCTTGACCATTTCGTCGGTGATGCCGTGGAACGCCGTCGAGCTTGCCGGGATCGGACGCTTCGGATCGACGATGCGGTCGAACGTCTCGCCGGTGAGTATCCGCTTGTTGACGATGCGGACGCCGGCGATCGAGACGATCTCATCGCCGCGCGCGGCGTCGAGCCCGGTCGTCTCGGTATCGAACACGACGTAGCTGAGCTCGGCGAGCTTGCGGTCGCTCTGGGCGGCGCCCGGCAGCGCCTGGTGCATCAGCGAGAAGTCGTAGAACTCCGGCCGCGGCGGCCGGCGGGTACTGTCGACGTCTACCGGCGGCCGCTCGGCCGCCGCGATCGGGATACGCAGAATCGCGCGCCCCGGCGCGGCCGGCTGGCTCCACACCTCGCTGCGATGGCGGTCGAGCACGTCCCGCAACGTTAGGCTGCCGGCGGCAGGATCGAGCGCGTCGCCCATCCAGCGGTCGATCTCGGCCGAGGGAACCGGCGCGCCCGACCAGGCAAAGTCGATATAATGCCGTCGCTCGCCCGGCACCGTGCCGAGGTCGATGGCGCCGCCGCCGACGCGCCGGCGCAGGTGCGCCAACAGCGCCGTCAGCGCGAGCATCAGGCCGTAACTGTCCCCGTGCAGCCAGACCGGCAGGCCGACCAGCGACACCTTGCTGTCCTCGCCGGTGCGCTGGACCACGCAATTGAGCAGGTCGAGCGAGTAGATCGCCGACATCGGCCAATGGCCCGCGACCAGGTCGCGGTAGCCTGCGGCCACCGTTTCCAGCCGCTCGCTCAACGCATTGCTCTCACGCACGATGACCTGGTCGAAGCGTGCCCGCTCGTCCGCCGGCATCGCCGGAAAGGCCGCGACGGTCTCCACCGCCGCGCGCAGGTTGGCCAACGGGGCACGCATGCCCTCGGTGGCCGAGGTCAGCAGCGCGTCGCGTTTGCCGAGCGTCGCGATCTCCTGCGTCACGTCGGAAAAAGTGAGCACGTAGCCGGCCGGATCGCGCTGCGGGTTCAAGATCAGCCCGATCCGTCCGCGCAGCAGGTTGCGCGCGTCGCCCGAGGCGCACACCACGGGCGCGGTCGCGTCGCCGGCGTCCGGCGGCCCTTGCGTGCGCAGCCGGAACGTCAGCAGCTCGAGCGCGTGCAGGATCGGCTGGCGCGTCACCAGATTGAACAGCGAGCGGCCCAGCCCCATCTCGCCGGCCACCTGCAGCAGCTTCCGCGCGACCTGATTGTAGAGCAGTACTTGGTGGTTCATGTTGCAGACCACCACGCCTTCGGTCAGGTCGGTCAGGATCGCCTCGAGCCACCCCTTCTGTTCGGCCAGGCGTTCGGTCGCCGCCGCCACCCTGCCGTCGGCGTCATCGCGCGCCTCGCGCAGTTTCGCCGCAATCTCGTTGACCGCCGCGGGAACCGGGTCCAGATCGGCATAGTGCACGACGTCCACACTGTGCCGCGGGTTGGCCCGGGCGATCAACTGGGTTTCCTCGGCCAGCGCGGTCGCGCGCCGGCGCAGGCGGTGACGCACCCAAAACCAAGCGCCGGCGTAACCGCCGATGAGGACGATCCCGGCCAGGATCGCATTGCCGGCGACGACGCCACCCGCGTCTTTGCCCGCGCCGCCCGCCATCCCGGCCAGGACGAGAAGGGTCACGCACAGGACCGTGCTGACGAGTCCGGCGACGAGAAAGGGCAGGAGCAACCGGTGCGACGCCATGTGGACACCGTGCCGCAGGCGGCGGTCAGTCGCCTGCCGGGAGAAGCTCGCTTGCCGACGGTGCCATTGGCGATCCTCCCTGGTCTTCGCGTCCGCCTTTCCGCATTGGCGGCGGGCATCCTTTTGGCCGTATTCTAGCCGCGACGCAAGCGCGACGCCACGACGCGCTTGTCGCAGCGCCCCGCCGATGGACCAGGAGCACCGCGCGATGGCCGCCCTCGCAGACGAGAGCGAAACCGCCGCACCCGGCGCGGGCGGCACTCAACGCTTGGACAGCTTTCCCTATCGCCATCGCGTGCGGTCGGTGATGGGAACGCCGCCGCGGTTCGTCGAAGCCGGCGCCACGGTCAAGGAGGCGGCGGAGCGGATGCGCGCGCTGCGGATCGGCGCTCTGCTGGTGGAAGACGGGCGACCGGGCTTCGCCGCCGGGATCGTCACCGAGCGCGATGTGCTGGACGCGGTGGCGCGTGACGGCGCGGCGGCCCTGGCGCACACGGTCGCCAGGATCATGTCGACCCCGGTAGCGACGGTGCCCGAGAATGCCCTGCTTTACGTCGCGATCGGGCGCATGGAACGGCTCGGCTTTCGCCATCTTGCGGCGGTCGACACGGCCGGACGCGCCGTGGGGGTCGTCTCCGCGCGCGCGCTGCTGCGCCTGCGCGCGAACAAGGCGCTCATGCTGGGCGACGCGATCGCCACGGCGGCCGATTCCCGCGCGCTTGAGACGGTGCAGCGTGCCCTGCCCGCCCTGGCCGCGTCGCTGCTCGAGGACGAGGTTTCGGCGCTCAAGGTCGCCGGCGTGATCGCCGGCGTCTTGCGCGACACGACCGCGCGGGCGACCCAGCTGGCCGAGGCGGCCATGGAAAGCGACGGCTGGGGCAGCGCCCCCGCCCCTTACGCGCTGCTCGTGCTGGGCTCCGGCGGGCGCGGCGAGAGCCTGCTTGCAGCGGACCAGGACAACGCCATCGTCCATGCCGGCACGGATCCCGACGACCGCTGGTTCGCCGAACTTGGCAAACGCGTAGCCGATACGCTCAATGCCGCGGGCATCCCCTACTGCAAGGGCGGGGTGATGGCGGCCAAGTCCGCGTGGCGCCACAGCCTGGACGGCTGGCAGGCACAGATCGAGCGCTGGATCCGCAGCCCGGAAGGCCAAAACCTGCTGAGCGTCGACATCTTCTACGATTTCCGCCGCGCACACGGCGATCCGGGGCTGGCCGATGCGCTACGCGCCGCCGCCGCCCAGGCCGCCGCATCGTCGCCCGCCTTCCTCCGGATGCTGGCCAAGGAAGCGGAAGAGGCTGGCTCGGCGCTGACCATGCTAGGCCGGTTCCGCAGCGTGGAGGGGCGCGTCGACCTGAAGAAGGGCGGGCTTTTCCCCCTTGTCGCCTTCGCGCGCGTCGCCGCCCTCAAGCACCGGGTCCTGGAAACCGGGTCGGCGGACCGGCTGGCGGCAGTGGCGGCCGCCGGCGCTGTCCAGAAGGACGAGGCCGACCGCCTGCGCCAGGCGCACGAATCCCTGCTGCGCTTCGTTCTCGACCAGCAACTGGTGGACATTGCCGCCGGCGTCCCGCCGTCGACCCGGGTGGACGTACTGCGCCTGACACGCCGCCAGCGGGCAGCGCTCAAGGAGACGCTCCGGTCCCTCGATGCCATCCCGCTGCTGATCAAGGACGTGCTTACCGCCGGCTAGCCGGACCGGCCCTCAGCTTGGCAACAGTTGGAACGCGGCAATTGCGACCAGGGTCGGCGGCATGGCCGCCAAGGCCAGCCAGAGGGGGCTGATGGCGCCGTCCTCGAACGTGCCTTTCAAGATGGCGAATCCCGCAGGGTTGGGCGCGTTGGCGATCACCGTCAAGCCGCCGCCGCTCACGGCGCCCGCCACCAGCGCGTATTTGGCCGCATCCGATATGCCGTCGACCAGCGATCCCAGATAGGTCAGCGCCGCATTGTCGGTGATCGCGGTCAGCGCCGTGGCGCCGTAGTAGAGCGCCGTGGCGTTCATGCCCTGGAGCAGGGGCTGCAGCCACCAGTCCTGCATCCGCCCCAGTACCACGAGCCCGGCCAGGAAGAAGCCGACCATCAGCCCTTCGCGCAGGATCAGCGGGCTTTGGTAACGCCGGTAGGCCTCGACGAAGCCCAGGAAGAAGAGAAAGATCCCGATAAAGACCAGGGGGTGATGACTGCACACGACGACCGCCACCAGGAAGGCGAGGTGGACCGCGACGACCGGTATAGGCGTCTCCAGCCGCGCAAGCGAGGCGGAGAGCCTCGGCAACTGCGAGAGATAGGCGCGGAAGACGAACGTCGCGCCGACGGCGTTCACCAGGCAGGCCAGCGCCGCCTTCCAGCCGAAATTCTGCATCATGAAGGCGATGTCCCAGCCCCAGCGGTCGGCCACCATGAGCACCGGCGGCGCGGCATAGGGTGTCAACGTGCCGCCGATCGACACGTTGACGAACAGGACCCCTAGGGTCGCGTACTTGAACGGCCCCCATGCCTGGAGGCTGAAATAGCGCTCGCGCAGCAGCATTGCCGACAGCGTCATCGCCGCCGGCTCGGTGATGAACGAGCCGAGCAGGGGACCGACGGTCAGCACCGTCACGTAGTACGCCACCAGCGGGCTCAAGGGCACCAGCCGCGAAAGCCATAGCAGCAACGCGCCGGAGAAATCGAGCACCGGCCGCGTGGCCGCGATCACCATGATCACGAAGATGAACGCGGGCTCGGTGAAATTCCGCGCCTTCAGATAGTCCATCGCATCGCCCGGCGTGGTATGGACCGCCAGGAACAGCAGCAGGATCAGCGCCCAGAACCCGAATACCGCCTCGACCTCGCCCAGGAGATGCCAGACCCCCGCATGGTTCGGCTGTGCGTGGGCCAGACGCTCAAACGCCTTGGTCGAGAACGTATGAAGGATTGCGATGGCGAACAGCAGCGTCGCCACCAGGTGAGCGGTCGACGGCGCCAGGGTCATGACTTGCGCATGGCGGCGTCGATTGCCTCGGCCACGCCCCGCCGGCAGAGCGACTGGCCCAATACGTCTGTCGCGCCCGTCATCTTCGCCAGGCCCACATCCCCGCGTCGCGCGCCCTCGAGAAAGGCGGTGCGAAGATCCGGGTTGCGCGCGCGCAGCCGGCGGAACGTGTCCGGTCCTGGCCACGGCGGCGGCACGCGGTCTGTCACGAACAACCGGCACTCGTCGCTCCGCAGGGCGCGGTTGGCGTGATAGCCGTCGTCGGCGACGGTCGTGCGGACCGGCGGCAGGGCGGACCGAAAGGCGGTCGCGACGCGGTTCGTCGCCTCGGCGCACGGGATGACGATGCTGCCCGCATTGCCGCGCGGCAGGGCGGCATGTTCCATCGTGGCCATGTCGGACCTCCGGCTGTCGTGTGACGTACCGATGATCGGCCGGCGGTAGCACAATTCAGGTTCCCCGCCTAGGGTGCCAGGCTTCGGGATCGATCCCTAGGGATCAGTCCCAAGCGGCAGGAGCCGATGGAACGGCGGCACCAAGGATGCATGTCGCTCGCTGGGAATATCGAGCGGGCGCCATGGCTCCGGGCACCTTCTTGCCGGCGGCACCGATCATCGGCGTCGCCTGTTTGGTCGGCTGCATCCCGCTTGGCCGGGTGAGCTTCATCGACCTCTTGCCCGGTTCAGCATCACGTCCCGGAGCCCGTCATCGGGCTTCGGCTTCGTTCCGGTGCTGTTGTTCGTGGCCGGCGTCGGCGCGGCCAGGAACCCGGCGCAACGCCGCTGGTGCTGGTCGCCAGCCATGGCGACGCCGACATGGCGATCCGCTCCATCAAGCTCGGCGCAGCGGATTTCATCGAAAAGCCGTACGACTACGCAGGTCTGCTCGCGGCGACTCGCAACACCGCTGCCAAGCTACGGCCGCGCCAGGACGAGTCGAGCCGCTTGGCGAAGCTACGCGCCCGCCATGCGTCGCTATCCGACCGCCACCGTCAGATGATAGAACTGGCCTCCAAGGGCCTGCCGAACAAGAAAATCGCCCAGCGACAGGGCCTATCGCCGCGCACGGTCGAGATCAGGACGACCAACCGCAGGGGCGCGCGCAACCTTGCCGAACGCGTACGCATGGAGATGGAGCTTAAGGCGGGGAGGTGAAGGAATCTCCCCGGCCCGTAAGCCTGTTCCGTCTCCCGCCCCGCTCCCGGGCCGCGCCCGGGATAGGCGAGGCGCGAGGACGGAAGGAATCGGCCGCTTAGACCGCTTCCTTGAGTTCCTTGGCGGCGCGGAACGCCACCTTCTTGCTGGCCTTGATCTTGATCGCCTCGCCGGTTGCCGGATTGCGGCCCATGCGCGCGGCGCGTTTGCGGACCTGCAGGATCCCCAGCGCCGGCATGCGGATGCGCTCGCCCTTCTTCAGGCTCTTCGTGATCAGCGCCACCAAATCGTTCAGCACGGCCTCGGAAGTCTTTTTCGGCATGTCGTGCTTTTCCGCCAGGGCGGCCGCGAGGTGCTTCAGCGTGACCGTCGTCGGCGTTGTCTTTTCAGCCATTCCATCTCTCCTTCGTTGGTACCAGCGAACCGGTAGCCCCTGTCGAATGACACAGCGCCTCAAGGCGCGCAAGCGGTGCGGCTGTGGGCAACACGCGCGGCCGGCCGCGGCGACGCGCGAATCGCCGGCGGCCGAACGGCGCCGACAAATGAAGCGCAGTGTCATGCAAGAAACGCCCTAGTATCAGGCATTTCCTCACGCCGCGCGGCAAATAGTGGCCGAATATCCGCGAAATGCGGCGCGCGCCCGTCGGCGCGGCCGCGCCGACGGCGATATCGACCGGCGCACCGCCATTTCAAGTGCGCGCTGCCCGCCGCGGATAGGGATCGATTCGCCCGCGCCCCGACGGGACCCGTCAAGGCACCGTCGGCGGCCACCTGCCCGCAACGACGACCGCCTCGCCTTCCCCCGGCCAGCGCGGCATCGTTACGGCGACGACGGCCAGCGGCTCGGCGCCCAGCGCGCGGAACTGGAAATGGGTGCCGAGCGGGATCGTCAGGCAGGTGCCGGGATGCAGGTCGATCACGCGCGCCCTGCCATCGTGCTTGCGCCACATCTGGCCGCGACCGGAAAGGACGAACCAGATCTCTTCCACCGTGCGATGGGTGACCGCGGTCGAGACCTGCCCGGCGCCGAGCTGGAAATGCGCCATCCCGCCGCCCTTCAAGCCCAGCAGCACCCTCACATCCGACCCGTCGGGCGCCACGACCGTGGGTTCGACGGGCAGTTGCATCTGGTCAGGTTCCGTCACGGCTCGCCCCTTTGCGATGATCGCTTGGGGAATGCAGCCCCAGATCGTGCATTCAAGCACGTAGGACGATACGGGAAATGCGTTGGTAGCGGGGGAGGGATTTGAACCCCCGACCAAGGGATTATGATTCCCCTGCTCTACCCCTGAGCTACCCCGCCAACGCAGGCCGGCAGGGCTTAAGGCCAAGCCCCTGCCCTGTCAAGCAAACCCGGCCCTGTCCGCCTATTCTGCGGCCTGGTACGAGACCGTCTCGGCGGCGGCCTCGGCGCGGGCGATCCACCCGCCGCCCAGCACTTGGTCGCCGGCATAGAACACGCAGGCCTGGCCCGGTGCAACGGCTTCGGCCGGCCGGTCGAGGGTGACGACGGCGCCGCCGTCGTCGTGCGCGGCGATCGACGCCGGCAGGAGCGCGCTCGTCGAGCGCAGCCTGACATCGGCACGCAGGGTTGCGCCGGCGCGTGGCGGATCGACCAGCCAGTTCACCCGAGCGACATGCACGACGTTCCGCGCCAGCGCCGCGCGCGGCCCGACCACCACGCGCCGCGATGCGGGGTCGAGGCGGACCACGTACAGCTTCTCGCCCTGCTCGCCCGGCTTGCTGTCGATGCCGAGCCCGCGGCGCTGGCCCACGGTGAAATGCGCGACGCCGGCATGGCGGCCCAAGACAGTGCCGTCGACATGCACGATCTCGCCCGGCTCGATCGCGCCAGGGCGCAGGCGTTCGATAACCTGCTGGTAGTCGCCGTCCGGCACGAAGCAGATGTCCTGGCTGTCCGGCTTTTCCGCCAGGTCGAGGGCGAAGCGCCGGGCCAGCGCGCGCGTGTCCTCCTTGCCCATCGCGCCCAGGGGGAACCGCAGGAAGTCGAGCTGCGCGCGCGTCGTCGCGAACAGGAAATAGCTCTGGTCCCGGGCGGGATCGGCCCCCCGGTGCAGTTCGGGCCCTGCGGCGCCCATCACCCGCCGCGCATAGTGCCCGGTCGCCAGCGCGTCGGCGCCCAGTTCGCGCGCGGTCGTCAGCAGATCCTGGAACTTCACGGTCTGGTTGCAGCGCACGCACGGCACCGGGGTCGCGCCCGCCAGGTAGGTGTCGACGAAATCGTCGATCACGTTCGCGCGAAACCGGCTTTCGTAGTCCAGCACGTAGTGCGGGATGCCAATCCGCACGGCCGCCGCGCGGGCATCGGCGATGTCCCGCCCGGCGCAGCAGGACTTGGCGCGCGCGGGCGCGGCCCGGCCCTGGTCGTAGAGCTGCAGCGTGATCCCGACGACGTCGTAGCCCTGGTCGGCCAGCAACGCCGCGGTCACGGCGCTGTCCACGCCGCCCGACATGGCGACCACCACGCGGGTGTCGCCCGGCCGCTTGTCGATGCCCAGGGTATTCATGCGGGCGCGAATATAGGCCGAAAAGCGGCCGGCACAAGGCGGCCGTTGCTGCCGATTAATCGTTCAGGGACAAGGCCATAGCCGGCGGCCGTGCGAGGGTCTGGTAGACCACGCAGTACCGCTCGGTCAGCTTCAGCAGAGTTTCTAGCTGCTCGCCCGAGGCATCGCAGTCGACGTCGAAGCGCAGGCGGATATCGCGGAACCCGACCGGCGCGTCCTTGGCGACACCGAGCGTGCCGCGGAAGTCGAGATCGCCCTCCGC
Source organism: uncultured Rhodospirillaceae bacterium (assembly GCA_964393375.1). GTDB lineage: Bacteria > Pseudomonadota > Alphaproteobacteria > JAEULC01 > JAEULC01 > JAEULC01. Next base: position 13,683 of record CAYMTM010000038.1, on the reverse strand, counting down.
CAGCACCCGGCCGCTCTTGATCGTAATGCCGAGTGCCGTCGCCACGGCGCTCAAAGTCACCCCGGCGCAGGCCACCAGCGCCTCCAGCAGCATATCGCCGGAGCAGGCCTGGAAACCGTTGCCGCCGGTGGCGGGATGCAGCCCCGCCTCGACCAACGCGCGGCTGGTCTCGACCCGGCAGGCGAGCTGCGACTGGTCCAGCAGCCCCTCCGCGTGCAAGGTGACCAGTCCGGCCTTCGGATCGTCGCGATACTTGCTCTTCAACGGCGCCTGCAGGGCGCGCAGCTCGTCGGCGTCCATGTCCCAGCCCCTTTTCCTACATCGTTGGTCCGACGATAACCGAAGCGGGGCTCGACCAGAACTGGCGCCGCGCCAGCAACGGCCATCACGCACGCGCCAGGCAGGCATCGCCTGCACCCGCCGATCGAGCCCGGCGAACCCAGCGATTACCCCACCCCCTCCATTGCCGCACTATACACACCCTTGACGGCGCGCCTGGTCCGGGCTTGAATTGTTCGTAGGCAAACGATCTGGCGGGGCGGCACATGACCGTTGCGTTTGGCCTCAAGGAACGGGCGGCGGCCGGGATCGGCGCCAAGCGGGTTCCGTTCGACAGTGTCCCCGTGATCGACCTGGGACCCATGCGGGGGGCCGACGCAGCCGCCAAGCAGCGTACCGCGGCCGCCATCGGCCGGGCCTGCGAGGAGGTGGGCTTCCTCTACATCGCCAATCACGGGATTCCCGAAGCACTGATCGCCAGGACCTTCGCCGAGGCCAAGCGGTTCTTCGCCCTGCCGCTGGCCGAGAAGATGAAGATCCCGCTCAAGGCCTCGCCCAACTACCGCGGCTATTTCCCGTTGAAGGAGGAGAAGACCGACGTCACCGCGCTGGGCGACCTGAAGGAAGGCTTCGACCTGATGCGCGAGCTGGGGCCGGACGACCCCGACGTGCGCGCCGGCAAGCCGCTGCATGGCCCCAATCAGTGGCCCGACAACCTGCCCGGCTTTCGCGAGTCGATCCTGGCCTACTACGCCGCGATGGAAGATCTGGCGCGAACACTGCTGCGCGGCATGGCCCTGTCGCTCGACCTCGACGAGAACTGGTTTGCCGACAAGACGAAGAAGCCCTTGGCCTATCTGCGTCTGCTGCACTATCCGCCGCAGGCCGGCGCGATCGACGAGAAGGAGATCGGTTGCGGCGCGCACAGCGACTATGGCTGCCTGACGATTCTGGCGCAGGACGAGGTCGGCGGGCTGCAATTGCGCAATTCGGCCGGCGAATGGATCGAGGCGCCGCCGATCCCCGGCACCTTCGTCATCAACCTGGGCGACCAGATGGCGCGCTGGACCAACGAGCGTTTCCAGGCGACCCCGCACCGCGTGATCAACCGCTCGGGACGCGAACGCTATTCGGTCCCGTTCTTCTTCGATCCGGACTACGATGCGACAATCGAATGTCTGCCCAGCTGCCAGGGGCCGGACAACCCGCCGAAGCACAAGCCGATCACCGGCGGCGAGCACTTGCTCGGCATGCTGAACGCCACGTTCAAGTAGCCCCTATCGCGCCGGCACGACGCCGAGCTGACGGGTAAGCGGTACCGGGTCCTGCGGCCAGGGACGTATGTCGGCGCTCAGCAGCGTCGGCTTGGGCTGGGTCATCGCGGCGAGCGCGATGGACAGCAGGGCGGCGCAAGTCAGTGCGATCATGTTGAGTCTGCTCATGGAACGCCTCCCTTCGCTGCGGGATTGCATCCATGAGACGACCCTAACGAAGCCGCTGCATCAACGCTGTTAGGCGGTTCACCATGCGTCGGCCGCAGATCAGGCCCGGTCCAGCCCCATCTGCCAGAAATCCGCCTCCAGCCGGGTTGCCGCCCCGAACAGCCGGGCCAGGCCCGCGTCCCGGCCCGGCCCGGCCCGGTGCGCATAGAGCCGGTCGAGCTGGGAAACGGCCGCCGCCGCCACGCCCTGGTACTCCGCCCCGGCATAGGCCTCGATCCAGGCGCGGTAGGGATTTCCGTCGAGCCTGGTCGCCGGGTCGGCCATCAGCCGGTTGGCGACCTCGGCATAGCCGACCACGCAAGGCGCTAGCGCCACCTGCAGATCCAGAATGTCGCCGGCATGCCCGGCCTCGAGGACGAAGCGCGTGTAGGCCATGCATTGCGGCGCCTCGGGCACTTTCAGCATGTCCTCAAGACCGAGGCCCCAGCCCGCGCAGAACTTCACGTGCAAGCTCATCTCGTCGTCGAGGATGATGCGCATCGAGCGGGCGGCCTGGCGCGCATCCTCCAGCGTATCGGCCTTGTAGGCGGCCAGCGCGTAGGCGCGCGCGAACTGGATCAGGAACAGGTAGTCCTGGATCAGGTAGAAGCGGAAGGCCGGCACGGGCAGCGTGCCGGCGCCGAGCCGGCGGACGAAGTCGTGCGCGACGTAGGCCTCCCAGGCCGCGCGGTTGGCGGCGCGCAGCCGGTCGAACACGCCGCCCGGCGGCGCGGGGTCCTTGAACGGCGGCATTCAGCCGCGCTCGTCCAGCCAGGCCATCTGGATGGCCTCGAGGATTTTCTCGTTCGACTTCTTGGGATCGTCCTCGAAGCCCGGCAGTTCCTGCACCCATTTCCACAGATCGGTGAAGCGGATGCCCATGATGTCGACCTGCGGATGACGCTCCTCCAGCAGGATCGCGATGTCGTGGATATCGGTCCAGCGCAGGCCCATGGCGGTTCGCCTCCCTTGTTCGCGACGTCAGGCCTTGTCGACCATCATGTTGCGCGTTGCCGCCGGCAGGGTGACGGTCAGCCCGTCCAGTTCGTCCGTCATGATGATCTGGCAGCCGAGGCGCGAGGTATGGGTCAGCCCGAAGGCCAGGTCCAGCATGTCCTCCTCGTCCTCGCTCGCCTCGGCAAGCAGGTCGTACCAGTCCCGGTCGACGATCACGTGGCAGGTCGAACAGGCGAGCGAACCCTCGCACGCGCCTTCCAGGTTGATCCCGTGCTTGTGCGCAATCTCCAGCACCGACAGGCCCTTGGGCGCATCGACCTCGTGCCTGGTCCCGTTGGGCTCGACGAACGTCATCTTCGGCATTCAGAGCATTCTCCATGCGTCGCCCGGTTCCTGCCGGGGCGACCTATTCCTTCGTGCCGATCGCGGCGGCAAGGCGCTCCACGCTCTTGCCCGCCAGCGCTTCGGCGAACGCCTTGTCCATCCGCCGCTGGGCGAACGGTCCGACCATCCGCTCCAGCGCCTCGACCGAACCGTGGATCAGGTGTCGATCCTCGCCACCCAGCGCCGCCTCGACCCGACCGATCTGGGCCTCGATATCGGCGTACTCGGCATCGCCGAGCAGAGCGCGGTCCTTCCTGAGCGCCGCGGCCAGCGCCAGCAAGACGCGCCGCGCCTCGACCCGCGCCTCGATCAGCAGGCGGCGCTCCATGTCGGCTTCGCCGTGCTCCATGCTTTCGCGCAGCATGCGCGCCATGTCGTCCTCGCTGAGACCGTAGGACGGCCTGACCTCGACGCGCTGCTCGACGCCGGTGGATTTCTCCTGCGCCGCGACCGTGAGCAGCCCGTCCGCGTCGACCGCGAAGGTCACGCGCACGCGCGCGGCGCCTGCCGTCATCGGCGGGATGCCCTTCAGCTCGAAGCGGGCCAGGCTGCGGCACTGGTCGACCGTTTCGCGTTCGCCCTGCACGACATGGATCATCATCGCGCTCTGCCCGTCCTGGTAGGTCGTGAACTCCTGCGCGCGCGCGACGGGGATGGGCGTATTGCGCTCGATCACCTTTTCGACGATCCCGCCCATCGTCTCGATCCCGAGCGAAAGCGGCGTCACGTCCAAGAGCAGGTTGTCCGAGCCGACAGTCAGCGCCTCTGCCTGCAGCGCCGCGCCCAGCGCCACCACCTCGTCGGGATTGATGTCGCTGAGCGGCTTCATGCCGAAGAAGGTCTCGACCGCCCGGCGCACAGCAGGCACGCGGGTCGAGCCGCCCACCAGCACCACGCCCTTGATCGAGTTGGGCTCGACCTCCGCATCCTCGAACACGCCAGCCGCGATCCGGATCGTGCGGTCCACGTAGGGCGCGATCAGGCGCTCAAGCGTCGGCACATCAAGCGGGTGGTGCGTGACCTCGCCGCCAACCTCGACGGTCCAGCGTCCCTCGGTCTTCTCGGTCAGGCACTCCTTGGCCAGGCGCGCCGTGACCAGCAGCTGCTTGGCGTCTGCGCTCTCGAGGGTCGCGATCTTGCCGGCGGCGCGACGCTCGTCGAGGAAGCGCTCGGCGATGGCGTGGTCGAAGTCGTCGCCGCCCAGCGCCGCATCGCCGCCGGTCGCCAACACCTGGAACACGCCCTTCTCGAGCCGGAGAAGCGAAATATCGAAGGTCCCGCCGCCCAGGTCGTAGACCGCGTAGAGCCCTTCCGCCCCTTTGTCGAGGCCATAGGCCAACGCGGCGGCGGTCGGCTCGTTCACCAGCCGCAGCACCTCGATTCCCGCCAGCCGCGCCGCGTCGCGCGTGGCGGTGCGCGCGGCGTCGTCGAAATAGGCCGGCACGGTGATGACCGCGCGGTCGACCGCCCGCCCGAGCGAAGCCTCGGCGCGCGCCCTGGCCGCGCGCAGGATGTCCGCCGAAACCTCGACCGGCGACAGGCGGCGTCCAGAGACCGCCAAGCGCACCATGCCGCCCTCGCCCGGCTGCGCCGGGGCGATATCGTAGGGCAGCGAGCCGGCGAGCTGCTTGATGTCCGCGAGGCCCCGGCCCATCAGGCGTTTGATCGAGGAAACCACGATTTCGGGCGCGTCGAGCACGTGGCGGCGGGCAGCCTCGCCGACCACCACGGTGCCATCCGGGCGGTAGGCCACGACCGAGGGGATAAGCGCCCGGCCGTCCTCGCCGCGGATCACCTCGGGCTTGCCCGCGGCAGCGATGGCGACGACGGTGTTGGTGGTGCCGAGGTCGATGCCGACGGCGGTGTTGCGCTCGCCCTCGTGCGGCAGCGGCGTCTCGCCCGGCTCGTGGATCTGCAACAGGTTCACGACGCGGCCTTGGTCTCGCCCGCGCGCATTGCCGCGCGTCGGGCGCGGATGTCGTCACCCAGCTTCGCCAGGTACTTCAGGCGCAAGGTCGCCTTGCGCGCGGCCTCGCTGCCGCCCCCGGCGAACGCCTTGCACAGCGCTGCCATGGCCGTCTGGCGGGCGGTTTCGACACGCCCGGCGAACTTCGCCACCGAAGCGGCATCGGCCGCCTCGCTCAGCGCCTCGCGCATCTCCATCGCTTCCGCCAGCAGGTCGGAATCGCTGATCGTCTGGCCGCTCGCAGGCTCGAGTTCGATCCCGTCGAGACGCAGCAGGTACACCGCGCGGCGCAGCGGATCGCGCAAGGCCTCGTAGGCCTCGTTCAGGCTCGCCGCCTGGGACTGCGAGATCGCGCGCTCGCGCGGCAGGCGCCGCACGAAACGGTCGGGATGGAGTTGGCGCTGCAGCGCGAAGTAGCGTCGGTCAAGCTCGGCCTCGTCGATCGCGAAGGTGCGGGGCAATCCGAGCCTGGCGAAGTGGTCGACCGGGCCCGCCGGCTGTACCGCGCCGCAGGCCGCGCAGAACAGCCCGCCTGCGCCGGCAGCCTGGCACGACCAGCAGCTGGGCGTGCCGGCTGCGCGCGCCGAAGCGCTATGCGTGATCGCCTGGTCCATCGCGGAATTCAGCCCTCAAACTTGACCGGCCGGGGGTTAGGGACCGCACCGGCCGGCGTCGATACAGCCCCTTGCGGGATTTTCAAACGTGGAACGACTCGCCGCAGCCGCACCGGCCCTTCTCGTTCGGGTTCTTGAACACGAAGCCGGACTGCAGCTTGTCCTCCACGTAGTCCATCTCGGTGCCGAGGATGAACAGCGTCGCCTTTGGGTCGATCAGGACGGTGACGCCCTTGTCCTCGACCACCTCGTCGAACTTGTTCCGCTCGTCGGCATATTCGATCGTGTAGGACAGGCCCGAGCAGCCTTTGGTCCTGACGCCGATGCGGATGCCGGCCGACGGCTTGCCGCGCTTGGCCAGCAGCGCCTGCACGCGCTTGGCCGCGGCGTCGGTGATCTTGATTGCCTGGGGACGGGCCATGGTCCTCGATCCTGCTCTGCGTCCGTCCTATTCCGCCGCCTGCGACTTGCGGGCATGCTTGGCGCGATAGTCCGCGATCGCGGCCTTGATCGCATCCTCGGCCAGGACCGAGCAGTGGATCTTGACCGGCGGCAGGGCCAGGTGCTGCGCGATCTGGTTGTTCTTGATCGTCTCCGCCTCGTCCAGGGTCTTGCCCTTGATCCATTCGGTCGCGAGCGACGACGAGGCGATCGCCGATCCGCAGCCGAAGGTCTTGAACTTGGCATCCTCGATGACGCCCTGCTCGTTGACGCGGATCTGCAGCTTCATCACGTCGCCGCAGGCCGGTGCGCCAACGAGCCCCGTGCCCACGTCTTCCGCGTTCTTGTCCAGCGACCCGACATTGCGGGGGTTCTCGTAGTGGTCGAGCAGTTTCTCGCTGTAGGCCATGTGCTCACCCTCCAATGCGTACTTTCGTGGCGCGCTCCGGCGCCTCTTGGTGCCGTCAGTGCCCCGCCCACTGGATCGACTTCAGGTCGATCCCTTCCTGGGCCATCTCCCACAGCGGGCTCATCGCCCGCAGGCGGTTGACGCTGTCGACGATGTGCTCGACGGCGTAGTCGACCTCCTGCTCGGTCGTGGACCGGCCGAATCCGATCCGCAAGCTGGTATGCGCCAGCTCCTCGTCGACGCCCAATGCGCGCAGAACGTAGGACGGCTCCAGCGACGCCGACGTGCAGGCCGAGCCGGACGACACGCACAGGTCCTTGATGCCCATCATCAGTCCCTCGCCTTCGACATAGGCGAAGCTGAGATTGAGGTTGCCCGGCAGCCGGTGTTCCAGGTCGCCGTTGAGATACACCTCTGGCAGGCGCTGCTTGATCTGGGCATAGAAACGGTCGCGCAGCCGCTTCAGCCGCTCGGCCTCCGCACCCATCTCGCGCTGGGCGATGGCGCAGGCCTCGCCCAGTCCGACGCACAGCGGCGTCGGCAGCGTGCCCGAACGCATGCCGCGCTCCTGCCCGCCGCCGTGGATCAGCGCCTGCAGGCGCACCCTGGGCTTGCGGCCGACATAGAGGGCGCCTATGCCCTTCGGCCCGTAGATCTTGTGGCCGGAAATGCTCATCAGGTCGATCTTCATCGCCTTGACGTCGAGCGGTATCTTGCCGACCGCCTGCGCCGCGTCGGTGTGGAAGAACACGCCACGCTCGCGGCAGATCGCGCCGATCTTGGCGATCGGCTGGACCACGCCGATCTCGTTGTTGGCCGCCATGACCGAGACCAGCACGGTCTTGTCGGTGATCGTCGCCTTGAGCTGTTCCAGGTCGACCAGCCCGTCCTTGGCGACCGGCAGGTAGGTCACGTGGAAGCCTTCCTGTTCCAGGTGCCGCATCGTGTCGAGCACGCACTTGTGCTCCGTCACGACCGTGATCAGGTGGTTCTTGCGCTCCTTGTAGAACCGCGCCACGCCCTGCAGCGCCAGGTTGTTCGACTCCGTCGCGCCCGAGGTGAACACGATCTCCTTCTCGTCGGCGCCGATGATCGAGGCGACCTGGGCGCGCGCCTTCTCGACCGCGTCCTCGGCTTCCCAGCCATAGGAATGGTTGCGCGAATGCGGATTGCCGAACCTCTCGGTGAACCAGGGCAGCATGGCCTGCAGCACGCGCGGATCGGTCGGCGTGGTCGCCTGGTAGTCGAGATAGATCGGAAGCGACGGCCGGTTGTCGCCGTTCGCCTTCGTCTCACCCTGGGCCACGTTGTTGGCTCCCTTGATCATTGCCTTGTCGTCCCGGCGTCACGCCGCCTTCAGGCGGCGCGCGCGCACATAGAGGTCCTTCCACGCGACGGCGAACCGCTCGACGTCGCCGGCCCCGTTGCCCGATCCCAGGCTCACGCGGACCGCCTCGCCCGCTGCCGCCGGCGCTATGCCCATGGCGGCGAGCACCGTCGACGGCGTCACTTTGCCCGACGAGCAGGCCGCACCGGCGCTGACCGCGATTCCCGACAGGTCGAACGCCATCACCTGGGTCTCGCCCTTCACGCCCGGCATGCCGATGCAGCTCGTGTTGGCCAGGCGCGGCGCCTTGGCTCCATAGATGGGGGCTTCCGGCGCGATGTCCCGGATGCGGCGCTCCAGATCGTCGCGCAGCCCGCGCAGGGCCGCTATGCGGCCGTTCACACATCCGGCGGCCTCGGCGGCAACGCCGAACCCGACGATGCCCGGTACATTCTCCGTGCCCGCGCGCCGCCAGCGCTCCTGCCCGCCGCCGCGCAGCATCGGGACGAGGGCAAGACCCGCGCGAAGCACCAGCGCCCCCACGCCCGCCGGCCCGCCGACCTTGTGCGCCGACAGGCTCAGCAGGTCGACGCCGAGCGCGGCCAGGTCGACCGGGATGCGCCCTGCGGCCTGCACCGCGTCGCAATGCACCAGCGCGCCGTGGCGGCGCGCGATGGCGGCGGCTTCGGCCACGGGCTGGATCACGCCGGTTTCATTGTTGGCCAGCATGATCGACACCAGCGTCCGCCGCCCCTGTCCGGGGGCGAGAAGCGTTTCCAGCGCCGCCAGGTCGATGACGCCGTCGGCAGTGACCGGAACACGCTCCGCATCAGGCGCGGCGCGCAGCACGCTGTCGTGCTCGACGGCCGAGACCAGGATCCGCTCCGGCTCGACACCCGCGATCGCCAGGTTGTTGGCCTCGGTGCCGCCCGACGTGAAGACGACGCCGTCCTGCGATGCGCCCACAAGCCGCGCCACGGACCGGCGCGCCCGGTCGACCGCCTGGCGCGCCGCGCGGCCGAATCCGTGCACCGACGAGGGATTGCCGGTCCGCGCCAGCGCGTCGGCCACCGCCGCCGCGACTTCCGGCAGGACCGGCGTGGTGGCGTTGTGGTCCAGATAGATCGGCGCGTCGTTCATGGACGGCTCCCGGCCTCTCGCTACTGCGCCGCCACCGCCGCAGTCGGCGGCGTGTCGGGCAAGGGCTGGTGCTGCTGTTGCGGCTGGCTGATCACGCCGCTGGTTCCAAGGATGCGCCGGGCGCACACATCGGCCAGCGTGACAGAGCTCAGATAGAGATGGATCTGGTTGCCCAGCTCCTCCCACAGGTCGTGGGTCAGGCAGCGGCTCTTGTTGGAGCGGCAGCCCGAGGGGGAACCCGGCGCGCAGCGCGTCGCCCGGATCGGCTCGTCAACCGCCAGGATGATGTCGGAAATGCGCGTTGCGTCGGCGGCGTGCGCCAGAAGGTAGCCGCCGCCGGGGCCGCGCACGCTGCGCACCAGCCCGCCGCGGCGCAGCTTGGCGAAGAGCTGCTCCAGATAGGACAGCGAGATCTCCTGGCGCTCGGCAATGTCGGCAAGCGCCACCGGACTGCCGTCGCTGTTGCGCGTCAGGTCGACCATCGCCATCACGGCGTACCGTCCCTTCGTGCTGAGCTTCATCGTCTCGTTCCTTTCCTACTTCCGGCGCGCCGTCAGCCGCGCGTGCGGATCGGCAGCTTCGTCACGCGGTCCGCTTCCGCCGCCGGGTCCGCGCTTGCCCTGTCGCCAAGGCGGTTTTCCAGCTCCGTAACCCGGGCCGCCATACGGTCGATCTGGTCCACCAGCCCGCCGATGGCGCGCGCCACCGGATCGGGCAGGTCGGTGGTTGGCGTGCCGTAGGCCACGAACTCGCCGCGCTGCTCGCGCGGCGGCACCACCCGGGCGGCGATGCCGATCGCCGTCGCGCCCGCCGGCACGTCCTTGACGACGACGGCATTGGCGCCGATCCGCGCATTGGCGCCGATCGTGATCGGGCCCAGGATCTTGGCGCCAGCGCCGACGATGACGCCGTTCTCCAGGGTCGGGTGACGCTTGCCCTGCTTCAGCGAGGTGCCGCCGAGCGTAACGCCGTGATACAGCATCACGTCATCGCCGATCTCGGCGGTTTCGCCGATGACGACGCCCATGCCGTGGTCAATGAAGAAGCGCTGGCCGATGGTCGCGCCGGGATGGATCTCGATTCCGGTCACGGCGCGGGCGAATTGCGAAATGGCGCGGCCGAGGAACTTCCAGTTCCGCCGCCACAGCGCGTTCGCCAGGCGGTGCAACAGGACGGCGTGAACGCTGGGGTAGAGCAGCGCCACTTCCAGCCGCGACCGGGCGGCCGGGTCCCTGCGCATCGTCCCGTCGATTTCCTCGCGAAGTCGCTTGAAAACCATAGCCCATCCCTATGATATAGGGCCTAGGCGCCGTCGGCGCCTAACCAGCCCTGCCGGCCAGCCCCACCCCGGGGAAGTTCGGCAGTCCTGGCAAAAGATATAAGTTGTCCTACTAGGTAGGTCAAGTTTTATCGCAGGCGTTCTAGGAACTCTGGGGATGATGCCCTACAAATCGCGTCGGATACAGTGCCCAGACCCGGCCGAGCAGCGAGTCACTTAATGCCCGACATAATTATTAACGGACCGGTTGGGCGGCTCGAAGGCCGCTACCAGCACAGCAAGGACCCCAGTGCCCCCATTGCGCTGATCTTGCATCCGCACCCCCAGTACGGGGGCACGATGAACAACAAGGTCGTCTATACCTTGTTCCATACCTTTGCGCGCCTTGGGTTTTCGACCTTGCGGTTCAATTTCCGGGGCGTCGGGCGCAGCCAGGGGACGTTCAATCGCGGGGAGGGCGAGCTTAGCGACGCGGCTTCGGCGCTCGACTGGCTGCAGACCTACAACCCGAACGCCCGGGGGTGCTGGATCGCCGGCTTTTCGTTCGGCGCATGGATCAGCATGCAGCTTCTGATGCGCCGGCCGGAGATCAGCGGGTTCATCGCCGTGGCGCCGCCCGCCAACCTGTTCGATTTCACCTTCCTGGCGCCCTGCCCGGCCTCGGGCCTGATCGTGCATGGCAACAACGACGACGTGGTGCCCCAGGAGGCGGTGCAGAAACTGGTCGACAAGCTGAAGCACCAGAAGGACATCCACATCCAGTTCAAGGTGGCGGACGGCGCCAATCACTTCTTCGCCGACCAGATGGACCAGCTGGCCGAGATCGTCACCGAATATCTGACGCACCGCCTGCAGCCGGAGAAGCAGCAGCCCCCGACCAAGAAGGCCGCCGCAGGCCGCTAGCGCGGCGCCGACGCAGGGAAGAACCGCCCGCCGGTCGTCGGGCGTGCGACGCCGGTCGTGGTCGGCAGGCTGAGCGGCAGTCCCTTGACCGACCGCAGCGCCAGATAGGCGAACGCCTGGGCCTCCAGCGCGTCGCCGTCCCAGCCTGCCGACTCGGCGGTGTCGACCGGCGCCTCCAGCCGCTCGCGAAGCGCTGCCAGCAAGGCGGGGTTCCGCCGCCCGCCGCCGGTGGCGATCCAGCGTCGGGGGCGCTCCGGAAAGTGCGGCACCGCCAGGGCGACCGCCGCGGCGGCAAACGCCGTGAGCGTCGCCGCACCGTCAGCGGCGCCCAGTGCCGCGACCGGCGACAGGTCGAAGGCATCGCGGTCGAGTGACTTGGGCGGCTTCGCGGCGAAGTATGGATGATCGAGCAGCTTGGCCAGGGCGGCACCGTCCACCCGCCCGGCGCGCGCCAGCGCGCCGTCGCGGTCGACCGCCGCCCCGGTATGTCGCAGGGCCCAGTCGTCGATCGGCGCGTTTCCCGGGCCGGTGTCGAAGGCGAGAAGACGTGGATTGCCGTCGGGCTCACGGCCGCTGCCGATCCAGGTGACGTTCGCCACGCCGCCGACGTTCAACACCGCCAGCGGCTTCTCGAGCCCGGACGCCAGGGCGGCGTGGAAGAGCGGCACCAAGGGCGCGCCCTGGCCTCCGGCAGCCATGTCGGCCGAGCGGAAATCGCAGACCACGTCAATGCCGGTTTCGGCCGCCAGCAGTGCCCCGTCTCCGATCTGCCAAGTCCTGCCCTTCGCGGGATCGTGCAGGATGGTCTGGCCGTGGAAGCCGATCAGCGCAACATCGGCCGCGCGCAGCCCTACCTGGGCCAGCAGCAGGCGCACGACCGCGGCGTGGCGCTGGGTCAGCTCGCGCGCGGCGCCCGCGACATCCCCTTTGCCGCCGAGGACGCCGCGCAGGCGCGCCCGGAACGGCTCGTCATAGGGCACCGTGATGGCGGGACCGGCTTCGTTCCGCGCCTCACCGTCGCCGCGCAGCAACGCGGCGTCGATCCCGTCGAGCGACGTGCCGCTCATCATGCCGATGCACCAGGAAAGCGCCGCCACCCGACCCCGCTCGGACGAGCGCTGTTGAGATACGCCCGGCCATAAGGTAAACCACGCGGCCTTCTAGCAAATGCCCGACCCGGAGCCAAATCCATGGCAGCCCGCGCCGAATTCGTCGCCGCCGCCCGCGCCCGCGGAATGATCGACGGATGCACCGACGAGGAGGGGCTCACCGCCCTCGCCGCCGAAGGGCCGATCCCCGCATATATCGGCTTCGACGCCACGGCCGACAGCCTGCATGTCGGCAGCCTGCTGCAGATCATGCTCCTGCGCCTGCTGCAGAAGCACGGGCACAAACCGATCGTCCTGATGGGCGGCGGCACCACGAAGGTCGGCGATCCTTCCGGCCGCGACGAGTCGCGCAAGCTGCTGACCAACGAGGAGATCGACCGCAACATCGTCGGCATCCGGCGCATCTTCGATCGCTTCCTGGTGTTCGGCGACGGGCCAACCGACGCGGTGATGGCCAATAACGCCGACTGGCTGGACGGACTCAGCTACATCCCCTTCCTGCGCGAGATCGGTCGGCATTTCTCGGTCAACCGGATGCTGACCTTCGACAGCGTGAAGCTCAGGCTCGACCGCGAACAGCCGCTGAGCTTCCTCGAGTTCAACTACATGGTCCTGCAATCCTACGATTTCCTCGAGCTGGGGCGCCGCTATGGCTGCCGGCTGCAGATGGGAGGATCGGACCAGTGGGGCAACATCGTCTCGGGCGTCGATCTCAACCGCCGCATCGACAACCGCACCGTCTTCGGCCTCACCACGCCGCTGATCACCACCTCCGCCGGCGCCAAGATGGGCAAGACGGCGGCGGGGGCGGTGTGGCTCAACGCCCAGCGCCTGAAGCCCTACGACTACTGGCAGTTCTGGCGCAACACCGAGGACGCCGACGTCGGCCGCTTCCTGCGCCTGTTCACCGACTTGCCGATCGGGGAGATTGAGCGGCTGGAGAAGCTCGCGGGCGCCGAGATAAACGAGGCCAAGAAGATTCTTGCCAACGAGGCGACCGCGCTCTGCCACGGTAGGGAAGCGGCCGAGGAGGCGGCCGAGACGGCCCGGCGCACCTTCGAGGAAGGCGGCATCGGCGAGGCACTGCCGACCGTCGAAATCGCGCGCACCGAGCTGCAAGCCGGGGTGCCGGTCTATCTGGCCAATGTGCGCGCCGGCCTCGCCGCCAGCAACGGCGAGGCCAAGCGGATGATCAAGGGAGGCGGCGCGCGCGTGAACGACGTGGTCGTGACCGACGAGAACCGTCGGCTGACGCTGGCGGACATCAACGCGGACGGGGTGATCAAGCTGTCGGCCGGCCGCAAGCGCCACGCGCTGCTGCGGCCGGTGTGAGCGAGCCCGCTAGAGCTGATTCCGATCAAGCTGCACCATATCCGGCTGCGAGGAAGAAGTTT
>CAYMTM010000037.1:0-27329 GCA_964393375.1 uncultured Rhodospirillaceae bacterium | reverse complement strand
GGCCCATTGCGCGGCCTTCTCCTCCCAGCGCGGGCCGGCGAGAAAATAGATCCAGGGCGTCGAGCTGCGGATCTCGCCGACCGTCTCCAGCGATCCGTGCACGTGCTTCGCGCTGGAGAACTCGAACAGGATCACCGGACCTTGCGTCGGCACGAAAGCCCATCGCCCCGGCGCGTGGAGCGTCCAGACCTGCATCGTGCGGCTGTCGGTGGCGTAGCGGATGTTGATCGGATCGCTGAGCAGGCAGCCCATGAAATCGTTCTTCGCCAGCTCGGCGCGCAGCCGCGCCAGGCGGTATTGCCGCAGCTTCTTCCGGTCGATCGCCGCGATGCGCCCCTGGACGTCGAACGCCAAGGGCTGCACGCGCCGGGCCGGGTTTGTCGCGATTCCCATCGGGCCCCCCTATTGCCGCGTCGGGGAAGCTTACGCGCCGGGGGCCGCCGTAGCCAAACCGGAACGGCCGGTCAGTGGATCGTCCACTCCTTCTTGTTGCGCGCGGAGTTCAGCGCCGACCAGAAATTCTCGTGCAGCGGCGCCGGCACGCGCGCCTGCTTCAAAAGCTCGACCACCGCCTTGGCGCCGCCGTGCAGCAGCACGCCCCGGACATGCTCCAGCCGCCCCTGGGCGCGCTCCGCGAGCGCCGCGGCGAGGAACCCCATGAGGTCCTCGCCCGCCGCCTTCAGCAGCAGGAAGCCGCCCAGCTTGCCGTCGCGCCTAAGCGCAAGGACCAGCGCCGCCATGCCTTCGGGCGGCGTGCGCCGGACGAGCGCCAGTAGCGCGCCCAGCTCGGCCTCGCCGGCGACGAACTCGGTGTGGTCGGGCAGCTTGTAGCGGGCGAGCAGCTTCTGGCGCGCGGCCATCGAGACCTTGGCGGTCAGCCGCACGGCGATCTCGGCGATGAGGTCGTCGCGCTCGGCCATCCGGTCCATCACCGCCGGCCGCATTTCGAAGCGGTCGATCAGCGTGCCGCACACCCGCCGGGTCATCGGCGCCGCCGGGTTGGCGACCAGCGTTTCGGCGACCGCGGCGTCGCCGATCTCCGCCAGCGAGACCGCCAGGCCCTCGGGCATCGATGCGCGCCGCGCGACCGCGGTCAGGGCGCTGCGCGCGACCGTCAGCACCAGCTGCTGCCAGTCGGCCTCGGAGAACACGTCCGTCGCTTCGAGAAAGGGGCAGGCGACCGCGTCGACGTCGTGCGCGATCCTGAGCGCCAGTTCGCGCGGCAGATGCTTGGCGTGCCTCACGGCATAGGACAGCGCCGTGCGCACGCGCTCGACCGCGTCGAAGGCGAGCGCCCTGGCCAGCGCCTCGGCGGCCTTGCGCTCGACATCGTCCATGCCGCCGGCCACCAGGCGCTCGCCCACGCGGCGCGCGATGGCCGAGCGGGCAAGGTCGTCCTTGCCGGACAGCAGCGATTCGACGGCCGGAGGCGGCATCGCGGGAATCGGCCCTCTTTCCCTCAAAGCAGGGCAGATTGCCGCAACAACCTTGGGGAAAGGTTAACCCCCACGGGTGCGGCAAATCCTGCCGGGCCGCCGCGGCGCCGGGGCGCCCCTTGCTGCGCCCTTGCCGCCCCGGCAAGATCGGCGACGCCACATCGGGAGGAAACGCATGGCCGCCGCATCGCCCTTCAGCCCCAACCGCGTGTCGTGGTCGGGCGAGAACCCCGGCATCTACCTGAAAGAGAGCGCCGAGGGAAAGTTCACCGCGCTCGCCTCGTTCTTCCGCGTCGTGCTGTCGCCGCACGGGCCGGGCAAGGCGGTGGTGGTCTGCGCCCAGCCGGACAAGGCCGAGGGCGCCGCGGCCGGCAACTTCGTGATATCCGACAACGAGAAGCTGGCGCGCTGGCTGGTGTCGGACTTCCTGTCCCATTTCGGCGCCTTCAAGGACAAGCCGGCCGTCAAGGCGCTTTCCTATCTGAAGCTCGACAAGGCCGAAACATCCGGCGATATCCGATCGACCTGGCGCGAGGCGATCGCGGGCGGCGGGCGCAGTGTCGAGATGAGCTGGAGCAAGCTGGGCACGCCCGTGTGCGTCGACGTGCCGCCCGCCCAGTCCGCCACCGGCAGGCACCAAATGTACAGCCTGTTCGTCAACGCCGATGCCGCCACGCTGAAGCTCGACGGCAAGGCGCTGCCGGGCGGCGTGTTCCAGCGCCCGTTCTTCGGGCGCGACAGCGGGCGCACCGCCTTTCTCGCCTTTTCGGAAACCTGGCTCGATCCCGTCTGACAAGGTTGGAGACCCGCCGCATGACGATGCGATGCCTGGCCGCGATGGGCGCGACGCTGCTGGCACTGGCCGCCTGGCCGGCCGCGGCCGAGCCGGTGAAATACACCTGGCACGGCCAGGGCCAGAACGTGCCGGGCAGCTCGAAATGCCCGGGCTACACGATGGACATCTACGTCACGGTCGACGGCGGGCGCGTGTTCGGCCACTGGCTGCAGGTCGGCCGCGTGGTGCGGAACTTCGACTTCCCGCTCGCCGCCGACGGCAGCTTCGGCGGCAAGGTCGACCTGCAAGCGAGCGTCATGACCGTCAGCGGCCAGATCGCGCCGGACCGCGCGCGCTTCGACATGAAGGGCTACTGCGTCTTCGGCGGCACGTTGAAGAAGGTGGAGTAGGCCGCATCCTCACGCCGCGCCGCGGTTGCCGCGGCCCTGGTTGCAGCGCCGGCACAGCGTGCGCAGGTTCCCGGCGACGGTCTTGCCGCCCTTGGAAAAGGGCTGGATGTGGTCGATCTCGAGGTCGCACGCGGGATCGACCGCCGGGCTGTCGCCGCACAGCACGCAGCGGAACCGGTCGCGCTTGAGCACCGCGTAGCGCAGCACGCTGCCGACATGGCGCTGGTGCGCGGGTGCGAGCGGCGGCCGCGGCTCCAGCCGTTCGCGCCAGGGTTCGACCAGCGCCTCCAGCGGATCGCCCGGCAGGGCATTCACACGGTCGACGAAGGCCCTGAGCGCGCGGCGCCACGTTCCCCAGCGCAGCCGGTAGGCGGCGAGGCTGACCGTCGATGGCGGCAGGCGCAGTTCGGTTTCGCGCGGCTGGCGGCCGTAATGCGCCCACAGCACGCGCAGGTTTTCGATACATTGCTCGTCGGTGTATCGTCTGCCCGTACCGCAAGGCTTCAGGCCGGCGCGGTCGAGCGCGGCCTGCCAGGAGCCGAAGCGGCGCGTGAAGACCTCCGGTCCCGGCCCCTTGAACCGCTGCAGGTCGACCGTCAAGAGCCCGTCGCTGCCCTTCTCGCGCGCGATGCGCCGCAACTCCGCCAGCAGATCGTCGTCGCTCATGCGGTGCGACAGGCGCAGCTTCATGCGCGCCGAGGCTTCGCGTCCGCTATGCCGGTTCTTGAGCCCGGCGCGCTCCAGCGCCGCGCGCCAGCTGCCGAACCGCTGCCACACCACGCGGTAGCAACACCGCGCATGGGCGCGGAAATCGTGCACCGAGAAGACCGGCCCCTTCACCAAGGCCGCAACGCGCCTGATCTCCGCGAGCAGCGAATCCTCCGAATAGTCGTCGAGCCGCTCGAGCGCCAATGGCCTCGCGCCGCCGCCCGCCATGGGCCGCGATCGCACGGCCTTTCGCGGCGGCGCCGGCGGGTGGGTCGATCGGTTGAGCCCTGAACGGGCCGCATCGCGCCGAGAATGCCCCGCGGCGCCCGCCGCGACGGATGAATCCAGTTCGTTCGACACGAGCCCGCCGTGCAGCGGCGGGCGGTAGTCATGTTCCCGGACATCGCCCGCCCGGTTGTCGGGGATCATCGCCGGGCCAAGGCCCGGGTTCCTGCCGTCCCCGTGATGATGGTCGATCGCAACGCCTCCTTGACAGGATCATCGAGGGTGCGTAATGTATCGTATGATACGTCCTGTGTCAATGGGGGATCCCCCGATTTTTCGGGCCCGCACGGCGATCGCCACGCGCGCTTCGTGCGCGGCGGCGCCAGCCCGGCCGAACGGCGTGAACGGGCCCGCGCCCGCCGCATTGGTAATCGGGGCAAGGTCGGCTACCGTCCGCGGGGACGTCCGCCGCAGGACGAAACCGTCCGGCGGATCGGCAGCGGGACGTGACCGTTGGATCCATCGAGCGCGAGCCTCGCCGCCAGCCCGGTCGTGCTTCTGATCGGCATGTATGTCATGAGCATCGTGCACGAGGAGACGGCCATGGTCGCCGGCGGCTACCTGATCACCGAGCACGGGCTGCCGGCCTTGCCCGTCGTGCTGGTTCTGGTTGCCGGCGTGATGAGCGGCGACTGGGGCGTGTATGGGCTGGGCGTGGTCGCGCGGCGCGTGCCGGCGCTGAAACGCTGGCTCAGGACCGATCACGCGCTGCGCTCGCAGCGTTGGCTCGACGAGCACCTGCTGCTGGTCGTGGTGGTGGCGCGGACATTTCCCGGCCCGGCCGTGCTGCTGCCGACGTTCAGCGGCCTGGGGATGATGGGGGTAAGCTTCCCGCGCTTCGCGCTTCGCTCGGCGCTGGTCACCGCGCTCTACGTTCCGGCCGCGCTGCTGGTGACCACGCTGTTCGGCCAGGAGGTGGTGCCGCGCGTGGGATGGTGGGCATGGCCGACGATGTTCGCGCTGTCCTTCGTGGGAATCGGCGGCCCCTGGGCACGCCCGCTGCGCCGGCGCGTATTCAGCCTGCTCGGACTTGGCCACGGCCCGGCGCGAACGCCCGAGGCCGGGCATGGGTAGAGTGCGGCGCGGCCATGGGTCAGCCGCTTCCGCGCCGGCTGGGCCGCGGGCGGGCCCGCGGGCGGGCCCTGGGCGGGCCCTGGGCGGGCTGGCCGCGCGGCCGCGGCTTGGCTAGTCTCGTGCCGAGCCTTGGATGCGCCGATGGACCTCGATCACCTGTTCGACCGCAACGTGCAATGGGCCCAGCGCAAGACGCGCGACGACCCGACGTTCTTCGTGCGCATGGCCGAGCAGCAGACGCCCAAGTACCTGTGGATCGGCTGCTCGGACAGCCGCGTGACGGCCAACGACGTGCTGGGCCTGGACCCCGGCGAGGTGTTCGTCCAGCGCAACATCGCCAACATGGTGCACACCAGCGACATGAATCTGCTGGCGGTGCTGGAATACGCGATCGACATCCTGCGGGTCGAGCACGTGATCGTCTGCGGGCATTACGGCTGCGGCGGCATCCAGCGCGCGCTGGGCGACGACCGCTCGGCGCTGGTCGACCACTGGCTGCAGCCGATCGTCATGCTCTACCGCAAGCACCGGGCGGCCTTCGACGCGATCGCCGACCCGGCGGCGCGGCTCGACCGGGTGTGCGAGCTGAACATCGAGATGCAGGTGCGCCGGATCGCCGCCATCCCCACGGTCGAGCAGGCCTGGGCGCGCGGCCAGAAGCTGCAGTTGCATGGCTGGATCTACGGCATCCATGATGGATTGCTGCGCGACCTCGGCGCCAGCGTCGCCTCGCTGGCGGAGCGTGACAAGCTGGCGAGCATCGACGAGCGCGTCTACGCGCCGGCGGAGCCCAGGAGCGGCGTGCGCCGCCACGCCATCGAGGCGTTCTCGGCGCTCGACCCGACCCAGAGCCGCTGGTGACCGCGCCCTGCCCTTCCGGCCCTGCCGTGAACGGCGGAGGCATCCCTTGCCGCGCATCCTCTGCGGCGCGCGTCGCTTTGGTCGCGGCCACGCCCGTGGCGTAGACCGCGACCACGCCGGCGCTCAGGCGGCGCGGTCATCATCGCGCGGTAGCTCGGTCGTCCGACAGGCGGAGCTTGGCCTTAGCCGCCGCAAATTCGCGTGGCGTGCAGTCGTCGTTGAGCAGGATCACCTTGTAGAGCCGCGGCCGCTCGACCTCGGGCTTCACCTTGTTGCGCGGCTTGGTGGTGATGTCGCCGGTGATCGCCACGGACCCGGCTGGGGCCGGTGCCTATGCGGCCTTGCGCGTCTCATATGCCTGGGCCAGGACATCGATCGGGATATCCAGCAACGCAGCGAGCGCTCGGACCATCGGCAAGGTCAAGGGACGCTTGCGTGACAGGACTTCCGACACGCGGCCCCGGCTGCCGATCGCCGGCTCCAGGTCGCGGCGCGTCATGCCCTTCTGCCGCATCATGAACGCGATCGCCGCGATCGGATCGGGCGCCGGAATCGGGTGATGCCGGGCTTCGTAGGCCTCGATCAGCGTGGTCAGCACGTCCACGCGATCACCCGCGGGCGTTCCCGGCTCGGCGTCCCACAGGCGCTCCGCCTCCTTCAGCGCGGCGCGGTAGTCTGCCTTGGTGCGGATCGGTCGGATGGTCATGGCGTTCGTCCTAGACGGTTGTGGCGTCGATCTTGTCGTAGTCGCCGTGCGTGCCGATGAACCGCACGTAGACCCGCTTTCCGCGATAGTGGATGGCGGCGATCAGCCGATACTTGTTGCCGCCGATGTCGAACACGACGCGCTCGTTCCCAATCACATCGGCACTCGAGAAGACGCGCAGCACATCCGTGGGCTTCGACCAGTTCGCCGCACGCACGATGTGCACCCACGCACGCAACGGCTGCTCGGAATCGCCGCGTCCCGGCTTGTTCCAGAATGCACTAAGCGTCGAGACCGCAACAATCCGCACGACGGACGATTCCAATCGACCGATGCAGAGCGCAACAGTACCATGTTCTCAATTTGGGAGCAACTGTCTGATCTCATTCTGGGACCAAGTCAGCTGTCCCGCGCCTCCTCCCAGCTCGCCTTGATCGTCTCCCCCGGCAGATCGCGGGTGATGAAGACCACGCGCGAGCGGCGGTCGGCGTCCGGCCAGCGCTCGAGTTGCACCGGCGGGTGGAAGACGTGGTGCACGCCGTGGATCACCACCGGGTTCGTCTCGCCCGCGAGGTTCAGGATGCCCTTCACGCGCAGCAGGCATTCGCCCTTGGCCGCGCGCAATTGGCCGAGCCAGCGGTGGAAGCGGTCCCAGTCGACCGGCCGTTCCTCGATCAGGCAGAAAGCGGCGATGCGCGCGTCGTGGCGGTTGACGTCGGCCCCATCGGGGCCGTGACCGGCGTGGTCGTGGTGATCGTGGCGTCCGTGGTGGTGATCTTCTTCCTCGCCGCCGGCCGACCGTGGCACCGCGTCGCCGTAGGCCTCGGCGTTGAGCCAGCGCCGCGCATCGGCCGTGCGCGTGGCGGGATCGTAGAGCGCCGCGCCGAACAGCTTGTCCGCGGCGATCGCGCCGTGCGCGGCGCGATGACGGGGAGCGGCGGGGTTGAGCGCCCGGAGCCGCGCCTCCAGCGGGGCCGTGTCGGGGTTAAGGTCCGCCTTGGTCACGACCAGCCGGTCGGCCAGCGCCACCTGCTTGACGCTTTCCTGGTGCTCGTCGAGCTGGCGCCCGGCGTTGACCGCGTCGACCGTCGCCACCACCGCGTCCAGGCGATAGCCGGCGGCGACGAAGGGATTGTTGAGCAGGAGCTGCAGGATCGGCGCCGGGTCGGCCAGGCCGGTGGTCTCGACCAGCACGCGCGCGAAGGGCGGTACCTTGCCCTCGCGGCGCTTCCAGTGGAGTTCGGTCAGGCTCTTCTCGAGGTCCGAGCGTACGGTGCAGCACAGGCAGCCGCTCGCCATCAGCACGGTCTCGCCGTCGATGCGCTCGAGGAACAGGTGGTCAAGCCCCACCGCGCCGAACTCGTTGACGATCACGGCCGAGTCCTTCATCGCCGGATCGCGCAGCAGGCGGTTGAGCAGCGTGGTCTTGCCGCTGCCGAGGAAGCCCGTCACCAGCGAAACGGGCACGCGCTCGGCCGAGCGGTCGGGATCGAACAGGCCCATGCGCCCCTCCCCTGCGGGCCGTGTGCTTGCATGCGTTTGTCACAGCCTGCCCGGTTGCGTGCCCGCCTGCAATCGGCAACAATGCGCGCAACGATAATTTCCGCCGCGCGCGGCTTTCGAGGGAGGACGGACCATGCGTTTCAGCAAGTTCGAGGAACATGCGCCGGGGACCGAGCGGCCGGCTTCGCCCGAGCGGCGCGATTTCCTGAAGACCGCCGCCGCGGGCGCGGTCGCTACCGCCGCGGGCGCGACCCAGGTGGCCGAGGCCGCGCCGGCGCCGGGCGCAACCCAGCTTGCCCAGGCCGCCGCACCCTGGTGGCCGTCGCGCTGGGGCCCGGACGACGAGGCGGGTGCTTCGAACTGGATCACGCCGGACAAGGTGAAGGACGCGGCCAAGTGGATCCGCGACGGCAAGATCTACCGGATCGGCCGGGTCTACGAGGCGGGCATGCCGCTGTTCGGCGCGCGCGTGTTCGCGCTGCGCATTCCCGGCGGGCCGACCGGCGGACCGTTCGGCGACAACAAGCTGGTCTACAACGACGAGTTCCTTTCCACCGAAATCGGCCAAGTAGGCACGCAGTTCGACGGGCTCGGCCATATCGGCACGCAGATGGGCAAGGAAGGCGACGCCACCGAGCACCGCTACTACAACGGCTTCACCGGCAAGCAGGTCGGCGGCACCTACGGGCTCGGCAAGCTGGGCGTGGAGAAGCTGAAGCCGTTCTTCACCCGCGCGCACCTGATCGACGTCCAGGGCCTGACCGGGCAGATGTGGGACAAGGGCCAGGAGATCAAGCCGAACCACGTGCTCGACGCGCTCAAGAAGCAGAAGATGGAGGAGAAGGACATCAAGCCGGGTGATGCGGTGTTCTTCAACACCGGCTGGAGCAGCTTGTGGATGAAGAACAACGACCGCTTCAACAGCGGCGAGCCCGGCATCGGCGTCGACGTCGCGCGCTGGCTGGTCGAAAAGCAGATCAGCGTCACCGGCGCGGACACCTGGGCGACCGAGGTGGTCCCCAACCCGAACGAGAAGCTCGCCTTCATCGTCCACCAGATCCTGATCACGCAATCGGGCATTCTGAATCACGAGAATCTTTTTTTCGACGAACTTATCAAAGATGGTAAATACCGTTTCGTGTACGTCTTCGCGCCGATGCCGATCAAGGGGGCGACGGGATCGGCGGGGAGCCCGATCGCGATCACCTGACCGGGCGGGACGTTGACGGCGGCGGGCGGGGCTTCTAGCATCGCGCCCATGACGATGAACCGCCGCCGTTTCCTGGGTCTGGGTGCGTGCGTCGCGACGGGCGTCGCGGGCGCGGGCGCCGCGCACGGATTCCAGCTGCAGGACATGAGCGTGCCGACCGAGCGCGCCTACCGGTTGGCCTGCGAGGCGCCGGCCAACCACGCGCAGCTTCTGGCGGAGATCGACGCGCAGCTCGCGGGGCGCAAACTGTCGGATGCGGAGATCGCCCGGATCCGCAACGCCGCGCGCTGCCCCTTGTGCGGCTGCCCGCTGGCCGCATCCGAGCCGCAAGCGGCCGACCGGCCATCCTGACTTTTCCGCCGCAATGCCTTATCGCGCGGCGCTGATCACCGGCGCCTCGAGCGGCATCGGCGCGGCCTTCGCGCGCGCATTGCCCGATGCGACCGACCTGGTGCTGACCGGCCGCGACGCGAGCGCGCTCGCCGCCCTCAAGCAGGAATTGGCGCGCCCCGGCCGCACGGTCGAGACGGTTCAGGCCGACCTGGCCACCGACGCCGGCCGCCAGGCGGTGATCGCGGCGGGCGAGGCGGCGCGGATCGACCTTCTGGTCAACAACGCGGGCCTGGGCTTCTTCGGCCCGGTCGCGCGCAACCCGGCGGAGAACGAGCGTACGACGGTCGAGGTCAACGTGGTGGCGCCGGTGGTGCTGACGCGCGCCCTGCTGCCGGGGATGCTCGAGCGGGCGGAGGCCGGCAAGGCGCGCGCAGGCGTGATCGTGGTCGCCAGCATCTCGGCCTTCCTGCCGATCCCCAGGCTCGCGACCTATGCGGCGAGCAAGGCCTTCGACCTGCATTATGCCGAGGCGCTGGCGGCGGAGCTGGAGGGCCGGCCCTGCGACGTGGTGGCCTTGTGCCCCGGCTTCACGCGCACCAGGTTCGGCGAGCGTTCGGGCATGAAGCCCTGGATGTTCCACGCGGCCGCCAGCCCCGAGCGCGTGGCCGGGGCGGCGCTCGACGCGCTCGCCCGGCGCAAGCGCACGGTGGTGATCGGCTCGGGCGCGATCGCCGCCCGGCTCGGCGCGCGGTTTTTGCCCCGGCGCTGGATGTCGTGGGGCGTGACGGCGGCGATGAAGAGGCTGAAGGAAAAGGCGGGCGGGTAGAAGCACGACGCGCCGGTGGTGCCGGCGTTCGCGCTTCGCTATCCTATCGCCGCGTGCAGGGGGACCATCGGATACGACCGCCCAGGGCGGCGGGTAGCCCCGTGCAGGGGGAAATGCCCGCGTGACGCCGGAGAAATTCCAGGAGAAATGGGAGGAAGCCACGCGCACCGAGAAATCGGCGGCGCAGGAGCATTTCCTCGATCTCTGCGAACTGCTGGGCGTCCCGAAGCCCTCCGATGTCGACAAGCACGGCAAGGTCTACACCTTCGAGAAGCTAACCACACGTCCCGACAAGGGCGGCAAGGCGTTTGCGGACGTGTGGAGGGATAAGTGCTTCGTCTGGGAATACAAGGGCAAACGCAAGAGCCTGACCGAAGCCTATGCCCAGGCGCGCATGTATGCAGCCGACCTGGGCAATCCGCCGCTGCTGATCGTGTCGGACATGAAGGAGATCATCGTCTACACGAACTTCACCGGCCTGCCGACGCTGCGCACGTCATACACCTTCCGTGACCTGAACGATTCAGCCGTCCGCGGACGGCTGAAGGACGCGTTCCTCCATCCCGACCGCTGGCGCCCGGATGCGACGCGCGAGAGCGTCACCCGCGAGGCCGCCGCCAGGTTCGGCAAGATCGCGGCCGACCTGCGGCGGCGCGGCCACGATCCGCAGCGCGTCGCGCATTTCCTCAACCGTATCGTGTTCTGCCTGTTCGCCGAGGATATCGACCTGCTGCCCAACCGCGTCTTCGCCGAAATCCTGGAAGCGGCGACGCAGGACCAGGATCAGTTCGCGCCCATGCTGCGCGACCTGTTCCGCGCCATGCGGAAGAAGAACGGCCGCTTCGGCTCGACCTCGATCCCCTGGTTCGACGGCGGCTTGTTCGAGGACGACGAGGTGCTGGGCCTGGGCCTGCTGGAGATACGCGAGCTGTCCGACGCCGCCGGGCTGGACTGGAGCTTCATCGACCCGTCGATCTTCGGCACGCTGTTCGAGCGCGGGCTGGACCCGGAGAAGCGCAAGGCCATGGCCGGGCTGTTCGACGCGCCGGACACGCCGGCGTCGCAGCGCGGCCTGTTCGACCGGCACGTGCCCGACAAGGGCGTGGGCATCCACTACACCGACCCGGCCACGATCATGAAGATCGTCGAGCCGGTCGTGCTGGCCCCGCTGCGCCGCGAATGGGAGGCGGTAAAGGCGGAAATCCGGAAGCACCAGCAGACCAAGGCGAAAGCCAAGGGCGCGCAGCGCACCAGGGCCGAGAACGCGGCGCGCGACGCCTACATGAAGTTCCGCGAGCGGCTGGGCAAGTTCCGTGTCCTGGATCCTGCCTGCGGCTCGGGCAATTTCCTCTACCTCGCCCTGTCGCATCTCAAGGATTTCGACCTGGCGGTCATGAAGGACGCCGAGGCGATGGGCCTGCCGCTGGACAACCAGCGCGTCACGCCCGAGGCGGTGCTGGGCATCGAGATCAATCCCTATGCCGCCGAGATCGCCCGCGTGACGATCTGGATCGGCGAGCTGCAATGGCAATTGAAGAACGGCTTCGGCATCAAGCGCGCCCCGATTTTGGGCCAGTTGAAGCAGATCGAGTGCCGCGATGCGCTGCTGGCGCCTGACGGCACGGAAGCGGATTGGTCTGATGCGGATGCGGTGGTCGGCAATCCGCCGTTTCTGGGCGGCAAGTTGATGCGGAAGTCTATCGGCGACGACTATGTGGATCGCCTGTTTGCCGCCTACAAGGGCCACGTACCGGCTGAGGCCGACCTGGTGTGCTACTGGTTCCACAAGGCATGGGCGATGGTGCGCGAAGGCCGCATCCGCTTCGCCGGACTCGTCGCCACCAACTCGATCCGTGGCGGAGCAAGTCGCTTATTGTTAGACCGAATCGCACACGACGGCGCGATCTTCGACGCCTGGGACGACGAAGCCTGGGTGATCGACGGCGCGGCGGTGCGCGTCTCGCTGGTCTGCTTCACAGGCAAGGATCAAACGCCTTCCGTGACGCTCGATGGCAGGAGCGTCAATCGTATCAATGCCGATCTCACCTCGGGCGACATCGACCTGACGCTGGCAAAGCAATTACCCGAGAATGCGGACATTGCATTCATGGGCGACACCAAAGGCGGGGCGTTCGATATCGACGGGGGAACCGCGCGGAAATGGCTGATCTTGCCACTAAATCCGAACGAGCGGCCGAATGCCGATGTTCTGCGTCCCTGGTTCAACGGCATGGACGTGACGCGTCGCCCGGCCGACAAGTGGATCGTGGATTTCGGATGGGATATGGACGAATCCCAGGCGGCGCTATACGAGGTACCGTTCGCTCACGCGTTGCAACATGTGAAGCCGGCGCGCGAGAAGAACAAGCGAAGATCATACAAGGACATCTGGTGGCGCCATGTCGAGCCGCGGCCGGGAATGTGGGCGGCGTTGAGGCGACTTTCCCGATACATAGCGACTCCCACGATTGCCAAGTATCGCCTATTCTGCTGGATCGCCGCCTCAATCTGTCCGGACCACCAGCTCATCGTCATCGCCCGCGACGACGACACGACCTTCGGCATTCTGCATAGCCGCTTCCACGAGGCATGGGCGCTGCGCCTGGGTACGAGCCTGGAAGATCGTCCTCGCTACACGCCTTCCACCACTTTCGAAACCTTCCCCTTTCCCGAGGGCCTGACGCCGAACATTCCTGCCAAGGACTATGCTGCCGACAAGCGCACCATCGCCATCGCGGCGGCGGCGAATAAGTTGAACGAGTTGCGCGAGGCCTGGCTGAACCCGCCCGACCTGGTGAAGCGCGTGCCGGAGGTGGTGCCGGGCTTTCCCGACCGCATCCTGCCGGTCAACGACGCGGCGGCGGCGACCTTGAAGAAGCGCACGCTGACCAATCTCTACAACGAGCGGCCGGCGTGGCTCGCGAACGCGCATCGCGACCTGGATGCAGCCGTCGCCGCCGCCTATGGCTGGCCGGCCGATATTTCGGACGACGACGCGCTGGCCAGGCTGTTCGCGCTGAACCAGGAGCGGGCGAAGGCGCGGTAGCGGCTCGGATTCCCCTCGGCGCGGACCCCGTGGTCCTCATGGTTCGACAGGCTCGCCATGAGGACATTGGTGCGCGCCGCGAGCGGCGGGTTCCCCCTCACCCAGCTTCGGCTAAGGCGCTTCGCGCCTAAGCCTGCGCACCCCTCTCCCCCTCTTCGAGGGGGAGAGGGGTCAAGGGGAGAGACCTGCGCGCGGCCACCTGGGCCCGTCGCCCGCCGCCGCGCGTGCCGGAACGCGCATGGCGGGGTGCCGCCTCCGACCTGCCGGGCCGGACGTAACACGTGTATAGTGGCGGCGGGCGGGAACCGCGCACGCCACGGATTCGAGGGAAGCATCCGATGGCCCAGGGTGACGTCAAGCGTCCGTCCGACCGGCGCCGGCCCGTGGCGTTGCAACCACTGGCGCCGCAGCCGCCGGCCGTGTGGCTTGCCTGGGGCCCGGCCAACCCGCGCGCCGCGCCATGAGCGGGGCCGAATCCTTCTCCTGGCCGGGCCCTGTTACGCCGTCGACGCCCGTCGTCCTGCCGCCGCTGCCGGCCGAGGCCGTCGATCCGCGCTTCCGCCGGTTCTACGCCTACTGGGCCGGCCGCGCCCCGCCCGGGCTTCTGCCCGGCCGCCAGCACATCGACCCGCCGGACATCCCGTCCCTGCTGACAGGCGTGATGCTGTACGACGTGGTCGCGGACGCAGCGCCGACGGGCGCGGCCGTCGGCGCAGGCCTGCGTTCCCGCGTGCGCATCGCCGGCGGGATGCTGGTCGACGTGCTGGGCTGCAATCCGACCGGCCGCTTCATCGACGAGTTCGTGCTGGACGAGCGCAAGGCCGACGTCAACGCGGCCTTCGCCCAGGTCGCGCGCGAGCGCATCGCGCATTACTGGGAAAACCAGCTTTGGACCGCGGGGCGCGAGTATGTGCGCATGCAGCGCCTGGCCCTGCCGCTGGCGCGCGACGGGATCAGCCCCGACATGGTGATCGCCTACTACGTGCGCACCGACCTGCCGAGACCGGATTGAGGGCGCGGGGCCGCGTTCAGCGCAGGTAGAGGGGCACCACCGCCTCCAGCGCCTTCGGCTCGATCCCCAGCGCGCGCAGGTCGGGCAGGGTTCCGCTGGCCACGTTGTCCCGGCGCAGCAGGTCGACCTGCCCGGTGGTGAGCGGCGGGTCGGGCAGCAGTTCGAAAAGCCGCGCCAGCACGGCCGCGGCCGCCAGCGGCACCGGGACCAGCAGCCGGCGCCGGCCGAGAATGCCGAGCGCGTAGGCGAAAAGCTCGCGCAGCGTATAGGCCCTGGGCCCCACGGCCTCGTAGGTCAGACCCGCGGTCGCGGGATCGGCCAGGATGCGGGCCACGGCCTCGGCCACGTCGTCGGCGTCGACCGGCTGCAAGCGCGTGCCGCCGCCGATCAGCGGCAGCGCGGGCAGCAGGCGCGACAGGTCGGCCAGCGCGCCGAACAGCGCGTCGCCCGGCCCGAACATGGCGCTGGGCCGCAGGATCGTGGCGGCGGGGAATTGCTCGACCACCGCGCGCTCGCCCAGGCCCCGCGCGCGGATATAGGGCGCGGACGACAGGGGATCGGCGCCGATGCCCGAGACATGCACGAGCCGCGCGACGCTGAGTGCCGCGGCGGCGCGCGCGACATTCGCGGCGCCGCGGACATGCACAGCTTCGAACGTCGCGCCGTCGGGATCGACATAGGCCGCGACCGCGTTGACCGCCGCAGTGGCGCCGGAGAGCGCGGCCTTGACCGCGGCGGCATCGCGGATATCCGCCGCGTGTACCGCGATCGCATCGGTCCCGGCGGCGCCTGGGCGGCGCCTGGCCGCGGCGGCATCGCGCACCGCGACCCGGACCGACCGGCCATGCGCGGCCAAGCGCCGGACGATACGCGCGCCGAGAAAGCCCGAGCCGCCGAACACCACCGCCGCCGGCATGGGCGCTGCGGCCATCAGCCGCTCCTCATTCCGTCGGGCGCGCGCCCCGCGGACGATAGCGTCGGCGCGGCCCGCCTACTTGCCGAACAGCGCCGTGGGCAGCCACAGCGCCACCTGCGGGAACAGGAATACGATCGCCAGCCCGATCACCTGCAGCACCATGAAGTCCATCATGCCGGCATAGATGCGGCCGAGGTCCCATTTTGGCGCCACGGCCTTGAGATAGTAAGCCGCCATCGCCACCGGCGGCGACAGGAAGGCAGTCTGCAGGTTGACCGCCACCAGGGTGCTGAACCACAGAAGGTCGATCTTGAGCGCCTCAACCACCGGCAGGAAGATCGGCAGGAAGATGAAGATGATCGCCGGCCATTCCAACGGCCAGCCGAGCAGGAAGATCACCCCCATCAGCACGATCAGCATCGCCGTCGGCGGCAGGTTCATCGACAGCATGGCGTCGGCCAGCATCGTGCTGGTGCCGAGCCGCGTGAACACCGCGCCGTAGATGTTGGACGCCACCGCCAGGAACAGCACGAGGCTGGACGTCTCGAGCGTGTTGAGGCAGGCCTCGCGCAGGCGCCGGAACGTGAAGCGGCGGTAGCAGACCATCAGCACCAGCGCGCCGGAGGCGCCCATCGCCGCCGCCTCGGTCGGCGTGGCCAACCCGAAGATGATGCTGCCCAGCGCGGCGAACATGATGGTCGCCATCGGCACGATGCCCCATAGGAACTCGCGGGCGATCTCGCCGAACGACTTTGCCCACTGGTCGCGCGGCAAAGGCGGGCCGAGCGAGGGGTTGATCTGGCAGCGGATCAGCGTGTAGGCGATGTAGAGCCCGGCCAGCAGCAGGCCGGGAATGATCGCGGCGGCGAACAGCTTGATGATCGACACGCCGACGATCGGCCCCATCACCACCAACATCACCGAGGGCGGGATCAGGATGCCGAGCGTGCCGCCGGCGGCGATCGAGCCGGCCGACAGCTTGGTGTCGTAGCCCGCCTTGATCATGGCCGGCGCGGCCATCATCCCCATCACCGTGACGCTGGCGCCGATGATGCCGGTGGCGGTGGCGAACAGCGTGGCGGTCAAGAGCACGCCCAGATAGAGCGAGCCGCGCACCGGGGCGAGGATGAGCTGGAACGAGCGGAACAATCGCTCCATCAGCCCGGACTGCTCCAGCACGTGCCCCATGAAGATGAACAGCGGCACGGCGGCCAGCGTTTCTTCCTTCATCAGCCCGATGGTCTGGAACACCATCAGGTAGAAGACGACGTCGCCCATGCCGATATAGCCGAAGACGACCGACAGCACGATCAGGGTGAAGGCGATCGGGAAGCCGGCGAAGATGCCGACCAGCAGCGAGATCAGCAGCAGAACGCCGAGGAATTCGCTGCCGGTCATAGCGGCCTGCCGTGCCGCGCGGCATAGGCGGCTTTCAGGAACTCGGAGACGCCCTGGACGATCAGAAGCGCGGCGGCGATCGGGATGACGGTCTTGAACGGATAGAGCGGCGGGCGCCAGGCGCTCTGGTCCGACACCTCGCGGATGTCGATCGAATGCAGCGCCTCCTGCAATCCCATCCAGAAGAAGAAGGCCATGCCCGGGAAGAAGAAGAACAGATAGAGCCCGGCATCGACCATGCCGCGGGTCCGCGGGCTCCAGCTCTGGTAGAAGATGTCGGTGCGGATATGGCCGCCCTTGTAGAGCGTGTAGGCGGCGCCCAGCATGAAGTGGCTGCCGTAGAGCATGTAGCTGACGTCGAAGGCCCAGATGGTGGGCGCGTGGAACAGGTAGCGCGCGATCACCTCGTAGGTGAGGCCGAGCACCAGCGGCACGGCCAGCCAGCAGAACAGCCGGCCGCACAGGATCGCGAAGCCGTCGATGAAGCGGACGAACGCCGCCAGTGCCGGCGGCGGCGCGTCATCGTCGCCGCCGCTGCGAACTTGGTCTGCCACCTGAGTACCCCCCTTCGCCGCGCCCGCCACGGCGCGCGGCCCCCTTCTTCCGGCCGGGCCGGCCGCCCGCGGCCTTGCGCGCCGCGGACGGCCGGGCTCAGGGCCTTACTCGCTGCGGTAGATCTTGTCTTTCCAGTAGTACTTGCCGGCGAAGTCGTAGGGCGGATACCACGACATGCGGAACGGCACGATCAGCTCGGCGTATTTCTTCTGGCTGTCGATGACCTTCTTGTAGAACGGGTCCTTCGCCGCGTACTCGGCCTGGATCTTCTCCCATTCGTCCAGGAAGTTCTTCAGGATGTCGTCCGGCGTGCGGTGCAGCTGGACGCCGGCTTTCAGGAGCTCCTGGCAGGCGACCGCGGTTTCGCGCACGAAGGCCGCGTTGCGCTGCGCGGTGGCGTAGACGCTCGCCACCTTGACGATCTCCTGCAGGTCGGGCGAAAGCTTGCCCCACACCGTCTTGTTGATCATCAGCTGGCCGCCGGTCACCGGCTCGTGCATGCCCGGCGTGTAGTAGTGCTTGGCCACGTTGTGCAGGCCGAGCTTCTGGTCCTCCAGGCAGTTGATCCACTCCGCGCCCTCGATCACGCCGCGCTCGAGCGCCGGCACGATTTCGCCGCCCGGAAGGGTCACGACCGACACGCCGAGCCGGCCATAGGTCTCGGCGCCGATGCCGTAGATGCGGTACTTCATGCCCTTGAGATCGGCCAGGTTCTTGATCGGCTTCTTGAACCAACCCAATCCCTGCGGGTAGTCGGTCGGAATCGGGAAGGCCACCAGGTTCATCTTGATGATGTCCCGGTAGAACTCCTCGAGCAGCGCCATGCCGCCGCCGTCGTAGTACCAGCCGAAATAGTCGACCCCGTCCATCCCGAACAGCGGCCCGTGCGACAGCGGAATGCCGACCAGGCTCT
This sequence comes from uncultured Rhodospirillaceae bacterium, assembly GCA_964393375.1. Classification (GTDB taxonomy): domain Bacteria; phylum Pseudomonadota; class Alphaproteobacteria; order JAEULC01; family JAEULC01; genus JAEULC01. The sequence goes on along the minus strand of CAYMTM010000037.1, from coordinate 9,362 downwards.
TGCCCAGGATGTAGCCGAACGGCGCCATGCCGACGTCGAGCACGCCGCGTGAAGCCGCGTCGAACACCTCGAAGGCCGGCACGATGGCGCCGGCCGGCAGGGTCTCGATCTTCAGCCGGCCGCCGGACATCTTCTCGGTGGTCTCGGCCCACAGCTTGAAGATCAGGTGGAAGTTGGAGGCCGCGGGGTGCGAGGACTGGCCCTTGAGCACGACGGGCTTGGGCGCCTGGGCCTCGACCGGCGCGGGCGCGGACAGAACGAGGCTGGCCGCCAGAAGGGCGGACGCAGCCCAGATTGGCTTGTGCATGATCGTTTCCCCCTGTTGTTCTGCGCCTATTGGATTGTGCTTGGCGCTGATCCTACGCTAGGGGCGGCAACATCGAATTGTCAAACGGTTAATGGTTGTCCGGGGCGCTTTCCGCACGTGGAATCCAGGCACTGTTGCTTCTCGGACATCCTGACGGGTGACCGGCTGCGGGCCGCAGGGCCTACCCCGATGCGGCGCGCGGCAGGAACAGCGCCAGGCCGGGGAAAGCCACCAGGATCAGGACCATCAGCAGAAGCGCCACCACGAACGGCGCCGACCCGACGATCACGTCGACGATCTTGCCGCCGCGCCGGACGCCCTGGACGACGTAGAGGTTGATGCCCACCGGCGGCGTGATCATCGCGGTCTCGATCAGCAGCACCATGATGACGCCGTACCACACCGGGTCGAAGCCGGCGGCAAAGACGACCGGCGCGACGATCGGGATGGTCGCCACCATCATCGACAGCGTCTCCATGAACATGCCGAGGATCACGTAGAAGACGATCACCGCGAACAGCAGTTCGTAGGGCCCCAGCCCGAGCGCGGTGATGAAGCGGTTGACCCGGCTGGTCAGCCCGATCGAGGTGATGACGAAGTTGAGGAAATAGGCGGCAATCAGGATGGCCATCACCATCGCGGTGGTACGCATGGTTCCCGCGAACACCTGCTTCAGCACCAGCAGCGACAGCCGGCGGCGCCAGGCGCAGATGCCGAGCGCGGCCACCACGCCCAGCGCGGCGGATTCGGTCGCCGTCGCGAGCCCGCCGTAGATCGAGCCGATCACCGCCAGGAAGATGATCAACGGCGGCAGCAGGTCGGGCAGGCTTTTGATGCGCTCGTCCCAGGTCGCGCTGACGCGGTCGCCGCCCAGCCTGGGATTGATCAGGCAGGCGATCAGCACCGTCAGCATGAACAGGCCGGCCAGCACGATGCCCGGGACGATTCCCGCGAGATAGAGCTTGGGGATCGAGGTGTCGGTCAGCACGCCGTAGACGATCATGTTGATCGAAGGCGGGATCAGGATGCCGAGCGTGCCGCCCGCCGCGAGGGTGCCCAGGAACAGGCGCTCGGAGTAGTTGTGCTTCTTAACCTCGCCCAGCGCCACCGTGCCGATCGTCGCGGCGGTCGCTACGCTCGAGCCCGAGGTGGCGGCGAACATCGCGCAGGCCGCAATATTGGAATGCATCAACCCGCCCGGCAGCCACGGCATCCACTTGACCAGCGCGTTGTACATCCGCTCGGCCATGCCCGAGCGCAGCAGGATCTCGCCCAGCATGACGAAAAACGGGATCGCGACCAGCAGGAAGTTGTTCGAGGTGTGCCAGGCCATCTCGCCCATGGCCAGGGTCAGCGGCAGCTTCGAATACAGGCGGTCGAGCGCGATCGCCAACACGCCCAGTGCCGCCGCCACCGGCACCGCCAGCGCCAGCAGACCGAGCAGCACGCCGAGCGCGACGCCGATCACGCCGCGCCGTCCCGGCCGCGGGCGCGGACCTGTTCGGCGCTCCTGACCTCCGCCTGCGCCTCCTCCTCGGCGGTCTTGACGCCGACCATGCCGATCACCGCCGCGAATTCGCCGCGCGCCGCCAGCAGCAACGTGCGCACCAGCAGTGTCAGCGCGATCAGCAGGAACAGGCCGAGGCCGACGAGCCACAGGCCCTGCGGCAGCACGAGCGGCGTCTCGAGGCCCGACATGCTGCGCGAGCCGGCCTGCAGCGACTGCGTCATCACCCCGATGCCATGCCAGAACACCAGGCCGAAGACCAGGGCAAAGGCCAGGAGCGCAAGGAGGTCGAGAACCGCGCGCAGCGCGGTCGGGAACAGCAGGTAGAGCGAGTCGATGCGGATATGGGCGCGGTCGAGCAGGGTCGCGCCCAGGCCCCAGGCGGTGCCGATCGCCAGCGCGAAGCCGGCCAACTCGTCTGCGCCGCCGATCGAGACGGCGAACAGCTTGCGCACGACGACGTCGATGCCGATGACGAGCGCCGCGACGAGGACCAGCCCCCCGCCAAACCAGAGCCCGAACCGCGACACGCCGCGGAGGGCGGATATCAGGCGATCCAAGGCGCGCTCTCGCGGGCCGGGCGGAGGGCCGGCCGTCGGCCCGGGCGCGGGCCGGCGGCCTCTGTCCGCTCAGTTCGTCGGCGCGGTCAGCTTCACCACCTTGCCGACGGTCTCGTTCCACTCGGCGGCGCAGGCCGACCCGCAGCGCTTGGCCCAGTTTTTCAGGACCGCCGTTTCCATCAGCTTCTTGTGGGTCTCCATCTCGGCCGGCTTGACCGGGACCAGCGTCATCTTGGCCGGCTTGCCCATCTTGCACGGCTGCTTGTTGAAGTTGCAGTTCTCGGCATCCTCGAGAGCGGCGGCCGCCGTCTGCCACATCTTGTCCTCGAACTTCTTGAACTGGTCGGTGAAGAAGGCCTGCAATTCGGGCGAGAACTTCTTCCAGGTATTGAGGTTCACCGCCTGCACGTTGATGCTCCAGCCGAGATACATCGGATAGAGATGGGTGGCCACTTCCGGCCAGTTGGCGGTATTGCCGGACAGCGTGCCCGTCACCCCGCAGTCCACCACGCCGTTGTTGAGCGCCGGCACGACCTCGGCGAAGGCCATGCTGACCGCCGTGGCGCCAACCCCCTCCAGGAAGTCGCGCATCGTGTTGTTGAACACGCGCACCTTCTTGCCCTTGAGGTCGGCCAGGCCCGAGATCGCGCCCTTGCACCAGAACACCTGCGGCGGGTTGGTGCCGAAGGCGAGCAGCTTGGCGTTCCAGTTCGCCTGCATGCGCTTGTCGATCACGTCGCGATAGGCGTCGCAGGCCGCGCGCGCCGTCTTGATGTCGAGCGCCATACCGGCCAGATCGCAGGCCTCGAAGCGCGGGTCGTCGCCGGCCATCTTCGAGATGTCCATGCCGGCGAAATCCATAACGCCCAGTTTCAAGAGGCGCAGCAGCGTCTTGTCGTCGATCCCCATCTGGTCGACCGGCGTATAGTCGCCGCTGACCGCACCGTTCGAGGCCTTGGGGATCGTCTCGGCCCAGAACGGCTTCTCGTCCAGCATCGAGACCACCGTGGGGCTGTTCAGGCCCACGATCTTGACGTTGGTCTTCGGCAGGTTCTGGGCCGTCGCGGTTGCGGCCATCGCCAAGGCAAGCGCCGTTACCGCCCCGGCCGCGTAGAGCTTCGCACGCATCGTCACCCCCTGTTCATTCGTTCCCGCCCGCCCCGGCGGCGGTCTTGACGCCGTCCCTTCAGGGCAAGATCCGCGCCATCCTGCGACAATCGTCGCGACGCCGCAAGCAGCGGCCGGCCGCCGCGGTTCAGAACACGCGATACTTGTCGAACAGGTCGCGGATGTTGCCGCCCCGTTGCAATTGGCCGCGCACGATCGTCTCCTTCTCCCGCACCGATTCCGCGATGCCTATGACCTCCGCGGCGATTGCCCGGGGAATCACCAGCACGCCGTCGATGTCGCCCAAAATGTAGTCCCTGGGCATGACCGCTACGCCGCCGATCTCGATGGGCTGGCCGAAATCGGTGATCTCGAAGCGGTAGACCGCGGTCAGCGGCGAGTGGAACTTGCGGAACACCGGAAAGCCGATTTCGAGGATCTGCAGCGAATCGCGCAGGCCCCCGTTGATGACGCAGCCAACCGCGCCCTTCTGGCGGGCGGTGTTGCTCATCAGCTCGCCCCAATGCGCCGCGCGGGTCTCGTCGCCCGGTTCGATCACCACCACGCTGCCGGGATGGATGGCGTCCAGCATGTCCATCTGGCGGTAGCGAGGGTCGGGCCGCTCGCCCGGCGGCTTGGCGCGCCCGCGCACGGGATAGATCGGCCCCGCCACGTTCATGCGGGGCTCCAGCGGGCGGATCTCGGCCGGCAGGCACTGGTTGCGGTAGCCCATGTCGTCCATGATGTCGGCGACCGCGCCGGTATAGAGCTGCGCCAGGCGCCGGGTCAGATCGCCCTCGTTCTCCGCCATGACTCCTCCCTTTGGGGCGCCGGCGCTCAGCCCGCCGGTTCGCCCAGATCGATCACGATGTTGCTGGCCTTGTCCAGGCTGACATGCGCCCCCGGCGGGATGACGCAGGTGGCGTCGTATTCCTCGACGATCAGCGGCCCGGTGCGCGGCGTGGACAGATCGGACCGCCGCAGGATCGGCGTTTCCACCCAGCCATGGGCATCGCCGAAATACGCCGGGCGCGGCGGCGGCGGGTCGGGCTCGGCCCGGCTGGGCTTCAGGCGCTCGGGCACGCCCGCGCCCGAGCGCAGGCCCTGGCCGATCACCTGGATCGAAACCAGTTCGACCGGCTCCTCCGGCCCGGCGCGATGGCCATAGGTCTTCTCGTGCTCCTGGCCGAACGCCTCCTCGAGCTGGCGGGCCATGGCCTCGTCGAGGCGCCCGTCCGGCACGGGCACCGTCAGCTCGAAGGTCTGGCCCTTGTAGTGCATCGCCGCCGCGCGGCGCAGGCGCGCCGCGGTGCCTTCGAAGCCTTCGCTGGCAAGCTGGGCGCTGCATTGCCGGGCAAGCTCGTCCCAGGCCGCCTGGATCTCGTCCAGCCGTGCCCCGCGCAGCAGGCGGCGGAAGGTGCGCGAATAGCGGTGCTCGACATCGGCGTAGAGCAGGCCGAAGGAGGAGAACAGCCCGGCCGAGGGCGGCACCACGATCCGGCGCATCTCCAGCGCGGCGGCCATGCCGCAGGCGAACAGCGGCCCGTTGCCGCCGAAGGCGAACAGCGCGAATTCGCGCGGATCGCGCCCTCGCTCGGTCGACACCGCCTTGATGGCGCGGATCATGTTCGAGGCGGCGATCTGGTGCGCGCCCAGCGCCGCACGCTCGATCGGCATGCCGAGCGGCTGCGCGATCTTCTCGGCGAAGTTCCGCCGCGCCTTCTCCGCGTTCAGCTTCAGCGCCCCGCCCACCAGATGCTTCGGGTTGATGTAGCCGAGCAGCACGTTGGCGTCGGTCACGGTGGGCGTCTCGCCGCCCTTGTCGTAGCACACCGGCCCGGGCACGGCGCCCGCGCTCTCCGGGCCGATCTGCAGCGACCCGCCGGCGTCGATCCACACCAGCGAGCCGCCGCCCGCCCCCACCTCGGCCAGGTCGATCGCCGGCACCTTCAGCGTATAGCCCGCGCCGGTCAGCAGCCGCGAGCCGATCATGATGCCGGCGCCGACCGAATACTCGGCGGCGCGCGAGACCTCGCCGTCCTCGACCATCGCCGCCTTGGCGGTGGTCCCGCCCATGTCGAAGGTGATGATGCGCGGCAGGTCCTTGGCGCGCGCCAGCGCCTGGGCGCCTACCACGCCGCCGGCGGGACCCGACTCGATGATGTTCATCGGTCGCTCCGCCGCCGCCCGGTCGGTGGTCAGCCCCCCGTTGGACTGCATCAGCAGCACCTGGGCGGGAATGCCGGCGCGGTCGAGCCCCCGGCGCAGGCTCTGCAGGTAGCGCGCGACGATCGGCATCACGTAGGCATTGACCACGGTGGTCGAGGTGCGTTCGTACTCCTTGATCTCGGGCAGCACCTCGTAGGAGACGCTGAGCGGCAGGTCGGGCGCCAGGCGGCGGACCGCGTCGCGCAGCATCAGCTCGTGCTTGGGATTGGCGAAGGAGTTGAGCAGGCAGACGGCGATGGCCTCGACCTTCTGGTCCAGCAACGCCCTGACCGCGCGCTCGGCCTCGGCGGAATCGAGCGCGCGCTCGATGCGACCCTCGGCGTTCACCCTCTCGTCCACCACCACGCGCAGGTGCCGTTCGACCAGCGGCGGGGGCTTGGTCCAGCCGATGTCGTACAGCCTGGGCATGCGCAGGGTACGGATCTCGAGGATGTCGCGGAAACCCTTGGTGGTGATCAGCCCCACCCTGGCGCCCTTGTGCTCCAAGATCGCGTTCGACGCGACGGTGGTGCCGTGGCGGATCTCCTCGATCGCCCTGCCGTCGAGGCCGACCTCGGCGAAGAGCTCGCCGAGCCCCTCGACGATCGCGCGCGCGTAGTCCTCGACGCTGGAGGAGATCTTCTTGGTATGGACGGTGCCGTCGGCGCCGAGCAGCACGATGTCGGTGAAGGTGCCGCCGATGTCGACACCCACGCGGAATCGCGTCATCCCCCCTACTCCGCGGCGCGGGCCAGCGGCAGCGGATCCTCGCGCTGCACCTTGGGCGGCTCGCGCCAGCCGCGCGCCTTGCGGATCGCCGCGCGGCGCGCCTCGCTCGCCTTCGCGTCGACGATCCAGCGCGTCGTATCCACCACCACGCCGTAATCGGCCTCGGCCCTGGCGGGCGACAGCAGCTCGTTGCGCACGTCCTTGAGCACGGCCGCCGGATCGCGCTCGAGCGGATCGCCCCAGCCGCCGGCGCCGGCCAGCACGTGGCGGAACACGTCGCCCTTGCGGATGATCATGGTGAGCTTGCTGGGCAACATGCGGTTCTCGCCGTCGGGATTGAGATAGTTCTCGGACGGACGGCCGGGACTGCCGCCATAGAGCCCGAAGGGCCGGTGGTCGCGGCGGTCCGAGCGGACCTGCAGGACCGCTTCCTCTTCCAGAAGCTTGTAGTCGCGGCGGAACGGCACGCCGCCGCGATACTTGCCGGCCCCGGCCTTGTCCGCCACGAACTCGTAGGCCAGCAGCTGGATAGGGTGCTCGGCCTCGGTCACCTCGATCGAGTGCGAGGCCATGTTGGCGAACATGTGCGAATTGCCGTCCAGCCCGTCGGCCCAGGGCCGGGCCCCCCAGGCGCCGCAGGTGAAGTCGACATAGATGAAGGGCTTGCGGTCGGCGTGGTAGCCGCCGATCGAGATGCCGGTATTGCCGCCGTCGCCGGCGGCCTTGACCCGGTCGGGCAGCATCATGGCGAGCGCGCCGAACATGCAGTCGGTCATGCGGAAGCCAGTGAGCCCGCGCGCCGCGCAGGCCGCCGGCAGCACGCCGTTGCCCACCGTGCCGGGCGGGCAGATCACCTCGATCGCGCGGAACACGCCCTCGTTGTTGGGAATGCCCTGCGGCAGCACCGAGCGCACGCCGGTATAGGAAGCGGCCTTGGTGAAGGACAGCGTGTTGTTGATGGCGCCCTTGACCTGGGGATTGGTGCCGGTCCAGTCCACGACCATGTGCCCGCCGCGCTTGGTGATGGTGACGAACAGCCGGATCGGCTTGCCGTAGTCGACCCCGTCGTCGTCGATCCAGTCTTCGAAGCTCCACTGGCCGTCCGGCAGCTTCTCCAGCGCCGCGCGGGTCAGCCGCTCGGCGTAGTCGATCGTCTCGCGCATCATCGCCTTGGCGCCGGCGGGCCCGTATTTGCCGACCAGGCGGGCAAACTGCTTCTCGGCGATGTGGCAGGCCGCGAGCTGCGCGCGCAGATCGCCGAACACCTGCACGGGCAGGCGCACGTTGCGTTCGATGAAGGTCATGATGGTCTTGTTGAGGACGCCCGCGTCGTAGAGCTTCATCGGCGCGATGCGCAGCCCCTCGGCGTAGATCTCGGTCGAATCCGACGCGTTCGACCCGGCCACGCGCCCGCCGACGTCGCTGTGGTGGCAAACCGTGCAGGCGAACGCCATGCGCTCGTCCCCGTGGTAGAGCGGCTTCATGATGAAGATGTCGGGCAGGTGCATGCCGCCGTCGAAGGGATCGTTCATGATGAACACGTCGCCCGGCCGCATGTCCCGGCCGAAATGGCGCATGATCGATTCCATCGCCGTGGGTACCGAGCCCAGATGGCCGGGCAAGGTCAGGCCCTGCGCCACCAGCTTCCCGTCGGCGTCGGCGAAGCCGGTCGAGTAGTCCATGTTGTCCTTGAGCACGCCCGAATAGGTGGTGCGGAAGACGGTCAGCGCCATCTCGTCGGCGATGGAGAAGATCGCGTTCTTGAACAGCTCGAAGGCGATCGGGTCGAGGGCGGCCATGCGAGGCGTCTCCGGCGCGACTGCGGATGTCCGACTATACGCAGGAGCGGGGCGATGCGGAATACGCCCCGTGTTGCCAGGGGTGCTTGCGACGGGTGAAGATCGCAGCCCCCGGTCGCGGCGCGCCCCGCACGTAATCCGGGCGCAGCGGAAGGAGAAGGACACGGCGGATGACGGTGGGCAGGCGCACGCTGCTGGGCTTTCTCACGCCCTCCTCCAACACGGTGCTGGAGCCGCTGACCGCCGCGATGCTGGCCGGCCTGCCGGACGTCAGCGCGCATTTCAGCCGCTTCACGGTGCGCGAAATCTCGCCGGGAGCGCAGTCGCTGGGGCAGTTCGACGCGCAGGCGATCCTTCCCGCCGCGCGTCTGCTGGCCGACGCCCGGGTCGGCGCGATCGTCTGGAGCGGCACCAGCGCCGGCTGGCTGGGCTTCGATGCCGACGAGGCGCTGTGCCGCGAAATCGCCGCGGCGACCGGCATTGCTGCCGGCACCGCGGTGCTGGCGCTCAAGGAAGTGTTCGCCCGGACCGGCGTGCGGCGCTTCGGGCTGGTCACGCCCTATCTCGATGCGATCCAGCAGGCGATCCTGGCCAACTTCGCCCGGGCCGGCCACGTCTGCGCGGCGGAGCGGCACTTGGACGAGAGCACGAATTTCGCATTCTCGGAGGTGAGCGAGCCGGAGATCGCCGCGATGGTGCGCGGTGCGGCCGCGGCGCGGCCCGACGCGATCGCCGTGCTGTGCACCAACCTGCGCGGCGCGCGGCCGGCCGCGGCGTTGGAGGCGGAGCTGGGCATTCCGGTCTACGATTCCGTCGCGCTGGCGGTGTGGAAGGCGATGGCGCTGGCCGGCGACGACCCCGGTCGCATCGCGGGCTGGGGCCGGCTGTTCGCCATCGCGGCCTGAAAGGCGGGGGAAGGGACATGGCGCACTACGACCTGGTGATCCGCGGCGGCAGGGTCGCGACCGCCGCCGACGTGACGGTCTGCGACATCGGCATCGAGCGCGGGCGGATCGTCGCGCTGGCCGAGCGCCTGGCGGACGGCAAGGCGGTGATCGACGCCACAGGCCGCACGGTGACGCCGGGCGGGGTGGACGCGCATTGCCACCTGGACCAGCCGACCAGCGACGGCGCGGTCATCGGCC
>CAYMTM010000036.1:0-27385 GCA_964393375.1 uncultured Rhodospirillaceae bacterium | reverse complement strand
GTCGCTGAGGCCGATGAGCAGAACGGCGAAGGCGACCGAGAGCAGGTTGAGATAGCCGATCGCCAGGGTGGCGAACCACGTGGTGATGGCGAGGCCGACCGTCAGGCAGACGGCGGTCGTGACCACCAGCAGGACCGAGCGCAGGCCGATGCACAGCAGGCCTACCACGAGGACGAAGGAGGCGACGCTGATCCATCCCATCTGCTGGCGAATCGAGCCCAGCTCGTCCTGCGCCAGCGCGGCCGAGCCGGTCAGCCGCATCCGCACGCCGTGCTTGCCGTCCCAGTTCTGGGTGCGGGCAAAGTCCCGCAGCGCGTCGATCGCCGCGCCGGCAGGGTCGAGGGTGCCGAAGTCGACGGCCGGCTGGATCAGGATCAGCCGCCGCAATTCGTCGTGTTTGGCGTCGCGCCCCAGCATCATCTCGCGCCAGGACAGCGGACGAGGCTCGCCCTTGGCCTGCGCCTCGATCGCAGCGGCGATCCGGTTCAGCGCGTCGGTCATGTCGACAGGGGGCTTGTTCCCCTTGAGCTGGTCGTCGACCGCAAGGTTCAGCATGTCGACCAGGCCGCGCAGGGACGGGTCTTGGTTCAGCGAGCCGAGGACCGGCTGGGCCGCCGCAAGCTTGTCCGCCAGGTCGCTCAGCTCTTCCCGGTCGATGTACAGGAGGCCGTTGCGCCGGAAGAAGGGCTCGCTGGTGGGGTCGTAGACGGTGCGGAACAGCTTGGGCCGCTCGCGCATGAACTTGATGACCGCCTCCGCAGCGTCATCCGCCATGTCCGGCGTCGCGCCGTCGATGACGACCAGGATGTTGTCCGAGAATTGGGGGAAAACGATGCTGTAGTCGTTCGAGCGCACGCGCCAGGGCAGTTTCTGGTTAAGCATGCCCACGGTGTCGGTGTTCATGCCCAGGTTCTCGGCGGCGTACCAGGTGCCGTAGCCGGCGGCGGCCAGGAAGACGACGATCACCAGCCAGCGGAATCGGCAGGCGGCCGCAACCCACCGGCCGAGGAAGTCCCGGTACGTGGCTTCCGCCCGCTCGACAGCCCAAAGATAGAGCGCGCGAATCCGGTTCATCGCGCGTTCCGTTGGCAACAGCCGTGGATTGGCCGGGGAGTTCCGGCCGCCGATTGCCTTGTCATGGACGGATGGTGCAGTGCCTTCTTGAGCGCCGGCCGCTTATACCGCCCGGCAAGGAGGGCGGCAACCTGACTTTGCCTCCGCGCGAGAACCCCTTGCGCGACGTTCTGGCACGCAAATCGCGTGTTCGCTGGCGCAGGTGTACCACCAGGCTGCGGGCCGGGCGCGAGGGTGGCGCCCCGTGCGCATGGATGCACAACACAAACAAGGGTTGGGGAGATCCTTTGATGCGCGAACATGTCCTGCCTGCGGCGGGGGCCGCGCTGCTTGCCTCGGTCCGCGCCCCTGTCCAGCGATGCGGGCCAGGTCAAGTACGTGCCGATCGCCGGCAGGAACTGCTTCACGGCGCCGCAATCCGGCGGAGGGGACATGCTGTCGCCGACCACGACGTGGACGGTGACGCGGAACGTTCGGCTCGGCCCGGATTCCCCGGGCGTCAATTTCCATGACGGGCAGGGGTTCATGGTAGCCGGGAAATCCCGCGCCAAGAGTGCGCTGGAACCCAAGGGGCGGCCGTCTGCACCTCCGCTGGAACCACGACCGAGTTGAATCTGGCCGCCCAGCGTACCAGGCTGAAAGTACCGGATGAGCTCGTCATCCTGCCGGAGACGATCTCCAAGGTGCCGCCGGGGCCGGTCGTTCGGCGTGGTGACAGCAACCGGCAAGGGCGGCCCGCAGTACGCGCCGCCGAACCGGCGAACGATCCGCGGGTAGTAGTACCCAACTCATCCGCTCTGGTTTAGGATACGTTCCAAGCGCATGCCGTACGGAGGCTAGCCCCGGGCGGGAAGGCGCGACAAAAGACAGGGGGTAAAAGTTATGCTCAGGATCGGAGCGGTCGCCGCAGCGGCCGCGGCATTCTCTCTCTTTGCAGCTGGTGCCCAAGCGCAGCAGACTCTCGACACCGTCAAGAAGCGAGGTCAACTGGTATGCGGCGTCAGCCAGGGCAATCCGGGCTTCTCGAATCCGGACGCACAGGGAAACTGGTCGGGCTTCGACGTCGAGTTCTGCCGGGCCGTGTCCGCGGCCATCTTCGCCGACGCCAATCGGATCAAGTTCGTGCCCACCACGGCCAAGGAACGCTTCACGGCCCTGCAGTCCGGCGAGGTGGACCTCCTGGCCCGCACCACGACTTGGTCGATGAGCCGCGACACCCAGCTCGGGTTCGATTTCGTGATGACCAATTTCTACGACGGCCAGGGCTTCATGGTGCCGAAGAAGCTGAACATCAAATCGGCGCTGGAACTGAAGGGATCGACGGTCTGCACCTCGACTGGCACCACGACCGAGCTGAACCTGGCGGACTACTTCCGCGCCAACAACATGGACTACAAGGTCGTCGCATTTGAGAAGGTCGACGAGGTCAACGCCGCCTATGATTCCGGCCGTTGCGACGTCTACACCACCGACCGTTCCAGCCTGGCCGCGCAGCGCACCAAGCTGAAGCTGCCTGCCGACCATGTGATCTTGCCCGAGGTTATCTCGAAAGAGCCGCTGGGCCTGGTCGTGCGTCATGGCGACAACAACTGGGGGGACGTCGTGCGCTGGGCGGCTTTCGCCATGCTGAACGCCGAGGAGTTGGGCGTCACGTCCAAGAACGTCGACGAAATGCGGAAATCCTCCAATCCGGAAATCAAGCGCCTGCTGGGCGCCGAAGGCGACTTCGGGAAGATGCTGGGGCTGGAGAACAATTGGGCCTACAACATCATCAAGCTCGTCGGCAACTACGAAGAGGCCTACGAACGCAGCGTGGGACCGAACACGCCCGTCGGTCTGCCACGCGGCGTCAACGCCCTGTGGACCAAGGGCGGCCTGCAGTACGCGCCCCCAATCCGCTGAACGTGGCGATGGGCGGGCCGCCTAGTTGGCGGCCCGCAGCCGCTCGAGCCCGCGCTCGAGGTCCTTGATCAGATCCTCGGGGTCTTCCAGGCCGGCGTGGATCCGCACCACCGGGCCAGAGGCCTGGAACTTGGTCGCGGTCCTGTAGCCGTCCAGATGGGCGGGCAGGATCAGGCTTTCGAAGCCGCCCCAGGACGCGCCCATGCCGTAGAGTTCCATCCCGTCGAGCATGGCGGCCAGGGCCTTCTTGCTGCACGGCTTCAGCACGACACCGAACAGGCCCGACGCGCCGGTCATGTCGCGCTTCCAGAGCGCATGGCCGGGATCGTCGGGAAGGGCGGGGTAGAGCACGCGGTCAACCTCCGGACGCGACTTGAGCCACGTGGCGAGCTTGGTCGCGGTCACCTGGTGCTGGCGCAGGCGCGCGCCCATGGTCCTGAGCCCCCGCAGGCCGAGGTAGATGTCGTCGGGACCGACGCTGTAGCCGAGCTGCGCCACCGCGTTGCGGACCGTCAGGAAGGTTTCCTCGGTGCAATCGATGATGCCGAGCATGGCGTCGGAATGTCCGACGATGTACTTGGTCGCCGCATGGGCGACCACGTCGACCCCAAGCTTGAACGGCTTGCAGAACATCGGCGTGGCCCAAGTGTTGTCCATCAGCACCTTGGCGCCGGCCTTATGCGCCACCGCAGCGATCGCCGGTATGTCCTGCATCTCGAAAGTCAGCGACCCCGGCGCCTCGGTGAAGACCAACTTGGTTTCCGGCCGGAACAGGCCGGCGATCCCGGCTCCGATCGCAGGATCGTAGTAGGTGGTCTTGACGCCGAACCGGGCCAGGGTTTCGTCGCAGAACCGGCGGGTCGGCCCGTACACGTTGTCCGTCACCAGGATGTGATCGCCGGCCCGCACGAAGCCCATGATCGCGCCGACGATGGCCGCAAGGCCCGACGGCACCGCGATGGCGCGCCAGCCGCCCTCGAGGCGCGCCACGGCTTCCTCGAACGCAAAGGTCGTTGGCGTTCCGTGCCGGCCATACGTAACAGTGAAGAAGCGCTTCTTCTGCGCCTGCTCCATCGCGTCGACCGTCGGATAGAGGATGGTCGAAGCGTGGTAAACGGGTGGGTTGACCACGCCGAAATTGGCGCGCGGATCGCGGCCGGCATGCGTGAGGATCGTGTCGGGCTTGGAATCGTCGCGGAGACTCATGACTTTCCGGTTCTCGCTTATGTTGCGGTGCGGCGCCGAACGGCCAGGAAACAAAGTGATATACCACGCCATGCGACCCGGCGAGGCTTGATTCGCCGCGCATTATCGAGTCAAATCGGCTATAGGGAAAAATCGGCCGGGGGAGTGGCGCAGAAACCCAATCCATCGGTCGAGGAACCGGCCCTGCCCGCGCGGGCGGGGCGCTCAAGGATAACCACCAGGGATGCGATAGACATGAAAAAGTTCAGCGTTATTGCCGCCGGCGCGGCGCTCGTCGCTTTCGTCGCCGGTGACGCCCAGGCGCAAGCGACGCTCGACGCGGTCAAGAAGCGCGGACAGGTCATCTGTGGCGTCAGCCAGAGCCTGCCCGGCTTCGCCAATCCCGACGCGCAAGGCAACTGGGCCGGATTCGATGTGGAGATGTGCAGGGCGGTCGCCGCGGCCATCTTCGGCGACGCCAAGCGCGTGAAGTTCGTGCCGACGACCGCCAAGGAGCGCTTCACCGCGCTGCAGTCGGGCGAGATCGACATCCTGGCGCGCAACACCACCTGGACGATGAGCCGCGATACCCAACTCGGGTTTGACTTCGTCGGCGTCAACTTCTACGACGGCCAGGGCTTCATGGTTCCCAAGAAGCTCGGGGTGAAGAGCGCGCTCGAGCTCAAGGGCGCGACGGTGTGCACGCAGACCGGCACCACCACCGAGCAGAACCTCGCGGACTTCTTCCGCGCCAACAAGATGGAATACAAGGTGGTCGCGTTCGAGAAGAACGACGAAGTGCTGGCGGCTTACGATTCCGGCCGGTGCGACGTGTTCACGACCGACCGTTCGGGCCTGGCGGCCGACCGGACCAAGATGAAGAACCCGAACGATCACGTCATTCTGCCGGACGTGATCTCCAAGGAACCGCTGGGGCCGCTGGTTCGGCACGGCGACAACAACTGGGGCGACATCATCCGGTGGTCGTTCTTCGCGATGGTCAACGCCGAGGAGCTTGGCGTCGACTCCAAGAACGTGGACGAGATGAAGAAATCGCCCAACCCCGAGATCAAGCGCCTGCTGGGCATCGAGGGCGATTTCGGCAAGATGCTGGGCCTGGACAACAACTGGGCCTACAACATCATCAAGCTGGTCGGCAATTACGCCGAGAGCTATGAACGCAATGTCGGCCCCAACACGCCGATCGGTCTGTCGCGGGGCGTCAACGCGCTGTGGACCAAAGGCGGCCTGCAGTACGCACCGCCGGTCCGCTGACGGTGTTGCCCGCCAGGGCGGTGCCGTCCTAGAAGTCTGTTCCGACGGGGCGCGCTGCGGGGAATCGGCGCGCCCCCAACGGGCATAAGCCTTGCAAGGCTGACAAAAACAAGAAGCCGGACTGGGTTCGGACAGGGGGAGTTGAATGGCGGTTGACGTCAGGGAAGCCGCACGCGCGCCGGATACGCCGATCTGGCTGGATGCTCGCTACCGGGCGATCTTCTTCCAGGCCGTCCTGCTGGTGCTCGTGATCGGCTTCGCCGCCTATATCTTCCACAACACGTACACGAACCTTGAGCGCCGGGGCATCGCCTCGGGCTTTGCCTTCCTGAATTCGACGGCCGGCTTCGACATCATCATGCACCTGGTGCCGTATTCGGCGGCATCGACATTCGGCCAGGCGCTGCTGGTCGGGCTTTTGAATACGCTCGTGGTGGCGGGCATCGGCATCGTGCTGGCAACGATGCTGGGTTTCATCATCGGCATCGCGCGGCTGTCGCGCAACTGGGCGATCGCCCGCTTGGCGGCGGTCTATATCGAGGTCATCCGCAACATTCCGCTGCTGCTGCAGATCATCTTCTGGTACCAGGTGCTCGGCAAGTCGACGCCCGGTCCGCGCCAGAGCATTAGTTTGCTTGGGCTGTTCTACCTGAACAACCGCGGCCTCTACATGCCGGCCCCGGTCTTCCAGGAAGGGTTCTGGCTGACCCCGGTATCCTTTGTCGCCGGCATCGCCGGTTCCGTGATGGTCTTTCGCTGGGCACGCGCGCGCCAGAACGCGACGGGTCAGCAGTTCCCGGTGTTCTGGACTTCGCTGGGGTTGCTCCTCGGGCTGCCGATCCTGGCACTGCTGGTCACGGGCATGCCCTTCCACTGGGACTATCCGGAGCTGAGGGGGTTCAATTTCCAAGGCGGTATGGTGCTGATTCCCGAGTTCATCTCGCTGACCTTCGCGCTGGTCGTCTACACGGCGGCGTTCATTGCCGAGAATGTGCGCGCCGGCATCATGGCGGTCAGCCACGGCCAGACCGAGGCGGCTTACGCGTTGGGATTGAGGCCTGGACCGACTCTGCGCCTGGTGATCATCCCGCAGGCCATGCGCGTGATCATCCCCCCGATGACCAGCCAATATCTGAACCTGACCAAGAACTCCTCGCTCGCCACCGCGATCGCGTATCCCGACTTGGTCGCGGTGTTCGCGGGCACGGTGCTGAACCAGACCGGCCAGGCAGTGGAGTGCATCGCCATCACGATGGCGGTCTATCTGACGACGAGCCTCACCACGTCGATGTTCATGAACTGGTTCAATGCGAAGATGGCGCTGAGGGAAAGATAGACCATGACCACCGCCGTCGAGACTGGCCACAAGGCCGACATACCGCCGCCGGCGTCGACCGTTGGGGTGCTGGGGTGGCTGCGCGAGAACCTGTTCTCCAGCTGGCAGAGCACGATTCTGACCTTGGTGGCGTTGTGGATCGTGTACATGACAATCCCCCCGCTCGTTAGCTGGGCGATCCTGGACGCCACCTGGACCGGGAACGAGGCCCAGGACTGCAAGCTGCCCGACGGATCGCGCAAGGACGGTGCCTGCTGGATCTACATCAAGGCGTGGATCGGCGGCTACATGTACGGGCTCTACCCCTACGATCTGCGCTGGCGGATCGACCTGGCGGCCGCGCTGGTCATCCTGATGTTCGCGCCGCTGGCGATCAAGAAGCTGCCGTACAAGACGCATTACGGCGTCGCCGTCATCCTGCTCTATCCGATCGTCGCCTACCTGATGTTCTACGGCTTCGTCGAATTCGCACCCGGTACGCCGGGCGCCTCCACGCATCCCTGGCGGACGGTGCAGACCGACAAATGGGGTGGGTTGGCGCTTACCCTGCTGATCGCCTCGGTGGGGATCATTGCCGCGCTGCCGCTCGGCATCCTGCTGGCGCTCGGGCGGAGGTCCTCGATGCCGATCGTCAGCACGTTCAGCGTCGTGTTCATCGAGCTGTGGCGCGGCGTGCCGCTGATCACCGTGCTGTTCATGTCCTCGGTGATGCTGCCGCTGTTCCTGCCCGAAGGCGTGAACTTCGACAAGCTGCTGCGCGCGCTGATCGGGGTGACGATGTTCTCGGCCGCCTACATGGCCGAGGTGGTGCGCGGCGGGCTGCAGGCCATCCCCAAGGGTCAGTTCGAAGGCGCTATGGCGATGGGACTGAACTATCCCCAGATGATGGCGCTGGTCATCCTGCCGCAGGCCCTGCGCTACGCCATTCCGAACATCGTCAGCAACTTCATCGGCCTGTTCAAGGATACCACGCTGGTGGCGATCATCGGGATGTTCGACCTGCTGGGCGCAATCCAGCTGGGCAACGCCGATCCGAAATGGCTGGGCTTCGCGATCGAGGGCTACGCCTTTGCGGCCGTCCTCTACTTCGTGTTCTGCTTCAGCATGTCGCGCTACAGCCAGCACCTGGAGCGCAAGCTGCACACGGGCCACAAGAAGCGCTAGCCTGCGCCACCGCACCGCCGGGAGACGACCGCATGACCGCGAACGCATCCGTAACGCCCGCCACGCCGCTAAAGAGCGCCAAGTCCGACGAGGTGGCGATCCAGATCACGTCGATGCACAAGTGGTACGGCGAGTTCCACGTGCTGAAGGACATCAACCTGACGGTCTACAAGGGCGAGCGCATCGTGATCTGCGGGCCATCGGGCTCGGGCAAATCGACCATGATCCGCTGCATCAACCGGCTGGAGGAGCACCAGAAGGGCAGCATCGTCGTCGACGGAGTGGAGCTGACCAACAACGTCAAGAACATCGACTCGATCCGGCGCGAGGTCGGGATGGTGTTCCAGCACTTCAACCTGTTTCCGCACCTGACGGTGCTGGAGAACTGCACGCTGGCGCCGATCTGGGTCAAGAAGATGCCGAAGAAGGACGCCGAGGAGGTGGCGATGAAGTACCTCACGCGCGTCCGTATTCCCGAGCAGGCGGCGAAGTATCCGGGCCAGCTTTCCGGCGGCCAGCAGCAGCGCGTCGCGATCGCGCGCTCGCTGTGCATGAACCCCAAGATCATGCTGTTCGACGAGCCGACCTCTGCGCTCGACCCCGAGATGATCAAGGAAGTGCTCGACACCATGGTCGGGCTGGCCCAGGAAGGCATGACCATGCTGTGCGTGACGCATGAGATGGGATTCGCCCGCACGGTGGCCAACCGCATCATCTTCATGGACGGCGGCGAGATCGTCGAGCAGAACGAGCCCAAGGAATTCTTCGCCAACCCGAAGAGCGAGCGGACCCGGCAGTTCCTCAGCCAGATCCTGCATCACTAGCGCCGGGCGTCTTCGGCGAGCGCGCCGGTATTGACGCCCGTGAGGGTCTTCATGAAGGCGACAAGGGCCTGCTTGTCGGCCGCGCTGAGCTGGAGGGGGAACAGCCATTCGGCCTTTGCATCGTCATCGCCTCCGCCGCGGTCGTAGAACTCGACCACTTCCTCCAGCGTCGCCAGCGACCCGTCGTGCATGTAAGGCGCGGTGAGCGCAACGTTGCGCAAGCCCGGCGTACGGTATTTCCAGCGGTCCGCCGGGTCGCCCGTGACCTCCATCCGGCCCAGATCGACGGGCGGCGGCTCTCCGAACGCGGCGACGGTCGCGGGGGCGACCGAGGTCACGACGCCCGGCGCCAGCTCGACGCGTACGGGGGCGCGCGTCGCCGCGTCGCGCGCTTTGCCCGTACCGGTGTTGTGATAGCGCTGGTCGGTGAACAGCGCATCGCGTTCGCCCACCGTATGGCACTGCGCGCAGCCCCCGCGGAACAGGAAGATGGCGAACCCCTCGCGCTCCTCGGCGGTTACGGCATCGCGTTCGCCGGCGAACCACCAGCGGTCGAAGCGCGAGCCGCCGGAGACCAGGGAACGCTCGTAGGCCGCCAGCGCCCGGCCGATCGTGTCCTTGTTCGGCCCCATGCCGGCGAACGCGGCCTGGAACATGCCTGCGTAGTCGGGCAGACCGGCAATGCGGGCCACCACCGCCTCGGCCGCTGGGTTTGCCATCTCGTTCTCCGCCAGCAACGGCGACCAGACCTGCGCTTCCAGTGTTCCTTCGCGCCCGTCGTGGAACAGCCTTTCGTAGAAGACGACGTTAAGGATGGTCGGTGCGTTGCGCCGGACGCTGCGGCCCTCGACGCCCAGCGGCGTACGCAGTTCGTTGGCGGCGAACCCCTGCTCCGGCACGTGGCACATGCCGCAGGACATGGTGCCGTTGGCCGACAGGCGCCGGTCGAAGAACAGCTTCTTGCCGAGCGCGATCTGCGCGGTGGTCGGTGGGCCTTCGACGGGAAGGGGCAGCGTGGGCAGGCCGAGCTGCGGGGATTGCGCTTGGGCGCCCACCGCTTCGCCCAGGAGGACCGCCAGCATGGCCGCTACCGAAGCCAGCCTAGCGCTGGGCAACGCCGTCCTCGATCAGCAGGGTCACGATGTCGTTGTAGACCACGTCCGGCAGCAGGAAGGCGGTGGTGTAGATCTCGCGCACCGTGCCGCGCCGGTCGATCAGGAACAGCTTCAGCATGTGGCTGATGACGCGCGGCGCGGCGGCGTCGCCTTCGTTTTCGACCGCGATGTCCTGGCCGAAGGAGTCCAGGATCGCCGCGATCGAATGCGGCGAGCTGCCGGTCAGGAACGACCATTGGATCGCTTTTGCCGCAAAGTGGTGTCCGAACGCCGCAAGCATCGCCGGCGTGTCGTGCGCAGGGTCGAAGCTGAGGCTTACGAGCCGGACGCGGTCGCGCAGGCCGGGCTGCCCCAGCAGCCGGTCGCGCAGCTCGGCCATCGTGTTGAAGGCGAGGGGGCACCCCTCGGGATCGGCGCACTGCGCGTAGAAGAGGGAGAGCAGCGTGACCTTGCCCGTGGTGAACGCCGACAGGTCGTGGCGGCGTCCCTGCGAATCCAGCACCGGCCCGGTGGGGGCGGGCTGAATCGGCGGCAGGGTGTAGGTCCCGGGGGCGGGCGGGGTGAACTCCATGCGCGGCGCCGCAGCCTTGGGCATTTCGTGCGCCGGGGCGGCCGGCGCGGCAGCGAGGACAGCCGAGAGGATGCCGGCCGCTACGGGTGCCGCCCGGCACATCCGCGGCTTAGTCCACCGTAGCAAGGGCGGACTGCCGGGCCGGCTTTGCCGTAAACTTCATGTGGTGCGCACGGCCCAGCTTCTCCTTGTAGAAGTCGACCTCGAAAGCCAATTTCAGCTCCTTGCCGTCCCAGTGGAAGGCGCGCAGGAACTGTTCGTCGTCCGCCCCCTTCTTGTCCCAGTTTGCCAGCACCGACGAGGTAACGTAGACGCGCCTGCCGTCCCAGCTCTGCGAAACCATGTTCGCCTGCTTGCCGACCACCTTGCTGTAGGTCTGCTTCGGCGCCTCGGGGTTGGACAGGTCGAAATAGCGCGTGGTGCCGTCCATGAACGTGTTGACCCAAAGCCCCTTGCCGTCGGCGGTGATCGAGATGTCGACGGGCAGGGGGATTTTGGCCGGGTCGCCGATCGTGCCGACTTCCTTGGCCTGCCACTGGCCGGCCGAGTCCTGCTTGATGAGCCAGAGCTTCGAGGTCAGCGCGGCGGCGGCGACCGCCCAGTTGTCGCCCGGCTTCAGCGACCAGCGTATCTCCAGCGGCGCGCCGGGGACGCTGAAGACCTTCTGCGGCTTCATCGCCTTCAGATCCCAGGCCACCATCGTGGCGCCGAAGCGCTTCATCGCCTCGGCGTCGGCGATCAGCTTGCCCATGTCCATCATGTAGTTGTTCCAGCCGGTGAAGCTGGACGTCAGGAGCAGGTTCTTAGCCGGGTTGATGGCGAGGTCGTAGCCGTAGCCGTCGCCGCCGCCCGTGGTCGGCATGTCGTAGCGCGCCACGTAGCCGCCCTTGTTGTTGTAGACGACCATGCCGGTGACGCCGCCATGGTCGCGCGTGTTGGAGAGCGCCTGCACCAGCATGCGGCCGGGCAGCGCGTAGAACGTGTGCGGGCCCACGAAGCCCGATTTCGCCGGCAGGTCGTCGATCGTGCGCACCAGCCTGGGCTTGGAGGGATCGGCGCCGACGTCGAACACGAAGATCTTGCTGTCGTCCAACCGCCCGGCCCAGAGCTGCTTGCGGTCGTCGGTGAAGCCCATGTGATGGGCCTCGCCGCGCCCACCGACGCTCACGCTGTGCACGATCTTGCCGTAGGTCTTCGATTTCGGGTTGGCGTCTATCGTCACCAGCTTGTCGGCGCCGTCGCCCATGCCCGCCACACCCAGGGTCCAGACATGGACGAAGTCTTCCTGACCCTTGATCAGGTTCGTGATGTACGGCGAGTTGCAGGTCTCGTCGGCGAGCGCAACGGGCATCGCGATGGTTGCCGCTACTGCAACGCTGGTCAAGGATACGCAAGATTGGCGCGTCGGCATGGCATGCCCCCGTTTCCATGGCGATCGGGCCGTGACCGGCGCGATCACGCGGCACCGGAACCGGGCCCCGATCTGTTGCTACAAAAAAGGAAGCTTAGCACAATTCCGGGCCGGGTGGGACTGGCAAGCCAGGGATAACGCAGGCTGCCTAGCGATTGGGCTGCGGGCCGGGCGGCACAAGGCCCAAGGGGCGCGGATCGTCGAACTCCTTCACGCGCCTGTCATACGGCACGAAACCCGCGCGCTGGTAGAGCGGCAGAGCCTTTGGATGGTCCATGTCGCAGGTATTGACCCAAAGGCGGCCGGGAACGGGCGGGCCTTGCCAGGCCAGCTTGATCGCCTGGTCGAGCAGGAAAGGCCCCAGCCGCAGGCCGATGCAATCCGGCATCAGGCCGAAATAGGCAAGTTCCACGATCCCGGTGTCGCGGCGGTCCAACTCGAAATATCCACCAGGCGTCCCGGAGACGTATAGGACATAGGTCTCGTATTTCGGATCGCCGATCACGGCCGCCAGGCGCGCGTCGTCGAGCTGCATGCGCTCGTACCACCACCACTTCGCTCCCACCGCATCGTAGAGAAAGCGCGAGAAGGCGACGCTCGGCCGCTCGGCGCGGATCAGCGCGAGTTTCTGGTGCGCGGGCGGGGCGGCGAAATGACGCTTGGGCGGCTCCCGCATCTCCAGGTAGGTGATGACCGTCGAAAGCTTCGCCCGCGGCTCGACGCCGGCGTTCATCCCGCAGCGACCGGCGTGTCGGCGCGGCCGCCCCATTCCGTCCACGACCCGTCATAGACCGCCACGTCGTCGCGCCCCAGCAGGTAGAGGCCCAGCGCCACGACGCAGGCCGTGACGCCCGAGCCGCAGCTCGTGACGATCGGTTTCTTCAGATCGACCCCTGCCTGCTTGAACACAGCCTCCAGGCGCTCCGCCGGCAGGAAGGTCTTGGCGTCGGGATCCAGCAGGCTCGTATAGGGTACGTTCAACGCGCCAGGCATGTGCCCGCCGCGCAAGCCCTGGCGCGGCTCCGGATCGACCCCGCGGAAACGCCCGGCACTGCGTGCGTCCACCACCTGCTCGCGCTTCTTGTCCAGCGCGCGGCGCACCTGGTCCAGGTCGCGCACCAGGAACTGGTTCATGCGCGCGGTGAAGTGCCGGTCGCGCGGCATCGGCGTCTTGTCCTCGACCGGGCGGCCCTCCTTGAGCCACTTCGGCAGGCCGCCGTCCAGCACCGCCACGTCGCCGTGGCCGAACACGCGGAACATCCACCACACCCGCGCGGCCGACATCATGCCGTGCGTGTCATAGACCACGATGCGGCTGCCGTCGCCCAGTCCCAGCTTGCGCACGCGACTCGAGAACTTCTCCGGGCTTGGCAGCATGTGGGGCAGGGGATCGTCGCTGTTCGCGATGTCGTCGATGTCGAAATGGACGGCGCCCGGAATGTGCCGCTCCTCGTATTCCTTGCGGGCGCTTCGCGTCGTCGGTGGTAGAATGTAGGTGGCGTCGACGATGCGCACGTCGGGCGCGTCGAGGTGCCGGGCCAGCCAGTCGGTCGAGACCAGCGCCTCGGGCTTGGCATAAGGCATGGCGTTTCCTCGGGCCTATGTCTTGCTGTCGGAGAAGGCTACCACGACGCGGCGGTTGATGCGGCCTTTCTTCTCGATCTTGACGACCTCGACTCTGCCGATCTCGCCGGTGCGCGCGACATGCGTGCCGCCGCAGGGTTGAAGGTCCAGCCCCGCCACCTCGATCAGGCGCACGCGCCCATGACCGGTCGGCGGCTTCACCGCCATCGTCTTGACCAGTTCCGGCTGGGCGGCGAGTTCCTCGTCGGTAATCCAGCGCGCGGCAACGGCGTGGTCGGCGGCGATGAGTTCGTTGACCCTGGCGGCGATCGCGTCCTTCTCCAGGATCGCCTCCGGAATATCGAAGTCGAGTCGACCCTTGTCCGCCGCCACCTGGCCGCCGGTGACGGGGTAGGGGAGCACCGCCGACAGCAGATGCAGGCAGGTGTGCATGCGCATGTGACGGTGCCGGCGTTCCCAGTCGATCTCCGCCGTGACGGCCGTGCCTGGCGCGGGTGGCGCGCTGCCCGGCTCCAGCACGTGCACGACGCTGTCCGTCCCCACGCCCTTGACCGCGTCGATCACCCGCAGAACCGTCCCGTCAGCCAGCCGCAGGATGCCCTGGTCGCCCGGCTGGCCTCCGCCCGTCGGGTAGAAGACGGTGCGGTCCAGCACCACGCCGCGCGGCTCGACCGCCGCGACGACGGCGGCGCAGGACCTCGCGTAGGGCTCGGCGCGGAAGACCAGTTCCGTCGACATAGTCAGGCCATCCAGGGCGGTGTCGGAAGGTTCTTCGAGCGCAGGAAGGCTGGGTTGAACAGCTTGCTCATATAGCGCTGCCCGCCGTCCGCCAAGATGGTCACGATCGTGTGGCCGGGCCCCATTTCTTTGGCGAGCCGGATCGCGCCCGCGACGTTGAGGCCGGACGAGCCACCCAGGACGAGCCCTTCCTCCCGCACCAGATCGAACAGGATCGGCAGCCATTCCTCGTCGGTCACCTGGTAGGCGTCGTCGATCGGCGCGCCTTCCAGGTTCTTGGTGATGCGGCCCTGGCCGATGCCCTCGGTGATCGAACTGCCTTCGGCCTTCAGCTCCCCGTGCTTGTAGTAGTGATAGAGGGCCGCTCCCTTCGGGTCCGAACACACGATCCGCACGTTCTTGTTGCGCTCCTTCAGCGCCATCGCGACGCCGGCGAGCGTGCCGCCGGTGCCGACCGCGCAGGTAAAAGCGTCGACCTTGCCGTCGGTCTGGTCCCAGATTTCCGGGCCGGTGGTGCGGTAGTGTCCGTCCCGATTGGCGACGTTGTCGAACTGCTGTGCCCAGATCGCCCCGTTGGGTTCGGTCTTCGCCAGCTCCTTCGCCAGGCGCTCGGACACATGCACATAGTTGTTGGGGTTCTTGTAAGGCACCGCCGGCACCTCGCGCAGTTCCGCCCCGCACAGCCGCAGCATGTCCTTCTTCTCCTGCGACTGCGTGTCGGGGATGACGATCACCGAGCGGTAGCCGCGCGCGTTGCCTACCAGCGCCAGGCCGATGCCGGTATTGCCGGCGGTGCCCTCGACAATGACGCCGCCCTTGCGCAGCGCACCCGTCTTTTCCGCGTGCTGCACGATCGCCAGCGCCGCGCGGTCCTTGACCGATCCGCCAGGATTGAGGAATTCGGCCTTGCCGAGAACGGTGCAGCCGGTCAGCGCCGACGCCTTGCGCAACTTGATCATCGGCGTGTGGCCGATGGTCTCGATGAACCCGTCGCGGATGTCCATGAACCAGCCCCGAAGCGGCCGCAGACGGCCAGGATAAGGAGGGGTGACACTAGCGACGCCGGCCCACCCGATCAAGCCGCGCCACGGTCGCTCGCGGCGCTTGGTCGAGGCTGATTCGGCGATAATCCCCAGGCCGCGCATGGCCGGTGAGCCAGCGCCGATGCTGGCCTAAAAACTATAATAGAATCAATCCATTATTCCAATTCCTTTGGCCGCACAAAGCGTTGTTCGCAGGTGCAGAATCTGCTAGTAAATCCACTCAATCACGGGGCCGCCGGACGCCACGAGAAGGACGCGCCGAAACCCCGAAAAACAGGCCCCGCAAGGGGGCGGAAACGCGTCAAGTCCAACCGACCGAAATCGCCGCCGGGAACCTCCGCGTGACCACGCAGCCGAATCCGCCGCCATTCGATATCGCCCCCGTCAGCCTCGAAGAGGAGATGCGGCGGTCGTATCTCGACTACGCGATGAGCGTAATCGTCTCGCGCGCGCTGCCCGACGTGCGCGACGGCCTCAAGCCGGTACATCGCCGCATCCTCTATGCGATGAAGGAGGCGGGGTACGACTACAACAAGCCATACCGCAAGTCGGCGCGCATCGTCGGCGACGTGATGGGCAAGTATCACCCGCACGGCAACCTGGCGATCTACGACGCCATGGTGCGCATGGCGCAGGACTTCTCGATGCGCCTGCCGCTGATCGACGGGCAGGGCAATTTCGGTTCGATGGATGGCGACCCGCCGGCGGCCGAACGCTACACCGAGGCGCGGCTGGCCCGCGCGGCGGACGCGCTGCTGGACGACATCGACAAGGACACGGTCAACTTCCAGCCGAACTACGACGACACCGAGAAGGAACCGACCGTCCTGCCGGCGCGGTTCCCGAACCTCCTCGTCAACGGGGCGGGCGGCATCGCCGTGGGCATGGCCACCAATATCCCGACCCACAACCTGGGCGAGGTGATCGACGGCTGCTGCGCCTATATCGACAACAACGATATCACCATCGACGAGCTGATCGAGAAAATTCCCGGTCCGGACTTTCCGACCGGCGGCATCATCCTGGGCACCGTGGGCATCCGCGCCGGCTTCCACCTCGGCCGCGGCTCGATCGTCATTCGCGCCCGCGCCACGATCGAGGAGATCCGCAAGGACCGCTGGGCCATCGTCGTCACCGAAGTCCCCTACCAGGTGAACAAGGCCAAGATGGTCGAGCGCATCGGCGAACTGGTGCGCGAGAAGGTGATCGAAGGCATCTCGGACCTGCGCGACGAAAGCGACCGCGAAGGCCTGCGCGTGGTGATCGAGCTCAAGCGCGAGGCGGTGCCGGAAGTGGTCCTGAACCAGCTCTACCGGCACAGCCAGCTCCAGGTCAGCTTCGGCATCAACACGCTGGCGCTCAATGGCGGCCGGCCGGAGCTGATGGACCTGAAGTCGATCATCGCGGCCTTTGTGAATTTCCGCGAGCAGGTGATCCGGCGCCGGACCATTTTCGAGCTCGGCAAGGCCCGCGATCGGGCCCACATTCTGGTCGGCTTGGCGATCGCGGTGGCGAACATCGACCCCGTGATCCAACTCATCCGCTCCGCGCCCGACCCGGTGGATGCGCGGACCAAGCTGATGGCCCGCAGCTGGCCCGCTTCGGCCGTGGCGCCGCTGATCGCGCTGATCGACGATCCCGCGCACCGGGTTGGCGGCGATGGCGGCTACCGCCTTTCGGAGGCCCAGGCGCGGGCCATCCTGGAATTGCGGCTGCAGCGGTTGACCGGGCTGGAGCGCGACAAGATCGCCGAGGAGCTGGACGGGCTAGCGAAGGAAATCCGCAATTTCCTCGATGTGCTGGAATCGCGGGAAAAGCTGATGGGTATCCTGCGCGCCGAACTGATTGCGATCAAGGAGCAGTTCGCCACGCCGCGGCGTACCACGATCGAGGCGCAGGAGGACGAGACCGACATCGAGGACCTGATCCAGCGCGAGGATATGGTGGTGACGGTCACCCTCGGCGGCTACATCAAGCGCGTGCCGCTGAGCGCCTATCGCGCGCAGCGCCGCGGCGGGCGCGGGCGCGCCGGCATGGCGACGCGCGAGGAGGATGCGGTCAGCCGCGTGTTCGTCGCCAACACGCATGACGCGATGGTGTTCTTCTCCTCCAAGGGCATGGCCTACCGGATGAAGGTCTACCGCCTGCCGCTGGGCAACCCCCAGGCGCGCGGCAAGGCGCTGGTGAACCTGCTGCCGCTCGACGAGGGCGAAACCATCACGACCCTGATGCCGATGCCGGAGGACGCGCGCAACGCCAACGCGCACGTCATGTTCGCGACCTCCACGGGCAACGTGCGGCGCAACGCGCTGAGCGACTTCGCCGACATCAAGTCTAACGGCAAGATCGCCATGAAGCTCGAGGAGGGCGGCGAGCGGCTGATCGCGGTCCAGCCCTGCACCGAGGCCGACGACGTGCTGCTGGCGGCGCGCGGGGGCAAGTGCATCCGCTTCCCTGTGGCCGACGTGAGGGTCTTCGCAGGGCGCACTTCGACCGGCGTGCGCGGCATCAAGCTGGCCAAGGACGACGAAGTGATCTCGATGTCGATCCTGCGCCACGCCGATTTCAGCGTCGAGGAGCGCAACGCCTTCCTGAAGCTCCAGCGCGCCAAGCGCGGCGAGGCCGAGCCCGAGGCCAAGTCCGCCGAGCCGGAGGCCGAGGAGGCATCGGGCGCCGCGGTCACGCTGTCGCGCGAGCGCGTGGCCGAGATGGAGGAGATGCAGGATTTCCTGCTGGCGATCACCGAGAAGGGCTTCGGCAAGCGCAGTTCGGCCTACGAGTACCGCGTGGCCGGCCGCGGCGGCCAGGGCATCGCCAACATCGAGGTGACCGAGAAGAACGGAAAGGTCGTCGCCACTTTCCCGGTCAAGGACAGGGACCAGATCGTGCTGGTAACCGACGGCGGCCAGATCATCCGCTGCCCTGTGGACGACATCCGCATCGCCGGCCGCAAGACCCAGGGCGTGACCGTCTTCAAGGTGGACGAGGGCGAGCGCGTCGTCTCGGTCAGCCGGCTGATCGACGAGGGGGCCGATGAGGCTGGCAACGGCGCCAATGGCGGCGCCGCGCACAAGGGCAATGGCGCGTCGCGCCGGGGCAACGGAGCCGACCCGGATGGCGCCTAGGCACAGGATCGGGGTTTACCCCGGCACGTTCGACCCGATCCATCGCGGGCACACCGACATCATCCGCCGCGCCACGCGCATGGTCGACCGGCTGGTGGTAGCCGTGGCGATCAACGCCGGCAAGGGACCGCTGTTCGCGCTGGACGAGCGGCTGGCCATGGTGCGCGAGGAGATCGCCCACATGGAAGGCGACGGCCAGGGCGACCGGCCGGCCGATCGGATCGAGGTGCGGACCTTCGACAACCTGCTGATGGACTTCACGGTTTCCGTCGGCGCGCGGATGATCATCCGGGGCCTGCGGGCGGTCTCGGATTTCGAGTACGAGTTCCAGATGGCCGGCATGAACGCGCGGCTGAACCCGGCGGTGGAAACCGTGTTCCTGATGGCCTCGGACCGCCACCAGTTCATCTCCTCGCGCTTCGTCAAGGAGATCGGCCGGCTCGGCGGCGACGTCAGCCACTTCGTTTCCTCGCGCGTGGCGGCGCATCTGCGCGACCGTTTCGCGCTGGAGCGCAGGAACGGCGGGGAGGCGCGGTTGATGCAGACTTTCAAGCCCGAACCGGCCCCGCCGGACGACTGAGGTCCGACCGCTATTTGACCCCCGCGGCGCCGGGGCCTATGAAAGCGCGCGGAATCCCTCGGCACGAGCCCGTAGCTCAGCGGTAGAGCATCTGACTTTTAATCAGAGGGTCCTGGGTTCGATCCCCAGCGGGCTCACCAAGCGTCAAGGGCGGCGAAAGGCCGCCATAAGGGCCGAAGGCGACGCCAAAGACCATCGTCAGATCGCCGAACGCCCGCGTTGCATGATCGCGGCCGCACTCAACCCCGCCCATCATGGTCACAAGGGCCGGTGGAGGAACGCGGCTAGGATGCGCCGCGTTGCAGTGGCGGGCAAACGTTCCGGGAGGGCAGGATGCGACTCGCGTGGGGTGCGGCGGTGTGGCTGCTCGCGGCGGTATTCACGGTGCTCGCCGCGGGCGGGCTGGTCGCCTGGCACTAGTGCGACATCAGCACCGGCACGGTCATGTGCTGCAGCAGGTGGCGGGTGACGCCGCCAAAGGCGAACTCGCGCAGACGTGAATGGCCGTAAGCGCCCATGACCAGCATGTCGGCGCCGAGGTCCACGATGCGCGACAGGATCATGTCGCCCACCTCGATGTCCGCGCCGGTCACCGCCGTTACCTCGGCCTTGACGCCGTGGCGCGCCAGATGCGTGGCGATGTCGGCGCCGGGAATGTGCGGCGTGCCGGTCGCCTGGGGGTTCACCTCCATGATGGTGACGCTCTTGGCCCGGGTGAGCATGGGCAACGCGTCGTGCACGGCGCGCGTGGACTCGCGCGTGCGGTTCCATGCCACCAGGATGCTCTCGCCCAGCTTGGGGAACTTGCCGAAGCGCGGCACGATCAGGGCCGGCCGGCCGGCGCCCATCACGATCGCCTCGGGCAGCTGGTCGGTGTCGGCGGCTTCGCCTTCCTCGACGCCGCTCTGGCTGACCACGACAAGGTCTGCATAGCGGCTGTGCAGCAACGCCACGTCAACCACTTCGCCGCGGTCGACGCGCCACTCCATCTGCTGGCCGGTGCGCCGGACGGCGGCGTCGACCGCTTTCTTGGCGGCGGCGGTCTGCTGTTCCTGGTACTGCTCCTGCCATTCGATGACGCCGGGCGGCACCACCATGCCCGCGTCGACGAAGATGTAGGGCGGCACGGCGACGTGCAGGGCGACCAGATGCGCCCCATGGTCCGCCGCCAGCTTTGCGGCCAGGTCGAGACGGGGCTCGGCCGCCTTGTTGGCGTCCGCATAGACGAGGATATCCTTGTAGGTCATCGCGGGCTCCTGCGTGGGATGGGTTCGACCCTGCGGGCGGCGGTTTCCATGCGGGTCACTTGGGTCAGCGGGACTTGAGGGTCGCGATATAGGCTGCGAGGTCGGCAATCTCTCGCCGCGTCAGCGCAAGGTCGGGCATCGGCGGGTGCGGCGCCTGCAGGAAGGTGCTGAGGTTATCGCCGGTGAGCTTCGGGTTGCGTGCGATCGCGGCGAAGGTCGGCACGCCGTCCGTCCCGGGACGCGGCTGCTGGTCGGCCACCAGGTGGCAATTGGCGCAACTGCGCAGGGCGATCGCCTTGCCTGCCTCCGCGTTGCCGGAGGGGGTCTGCGCCAGGGCAGGCACGGCCGAAATCAGGAACCAGGCGAGGGCGAGCCTCAAGCGCATTACATCGCTCCGTGTCCGACAACCTACCATCGGGCAATTCATAGCGGGGCGCAACGACCGGCGGATTGACCCAAGTCAATCGTCCGCCCTGGGCCGCAGTCCACCATTGATCTGGGTCAAGGCGGCTAGGCGGGGCGCCCGGCAGGAATTGCGGATCGGAAGGGAACGCGGCGATGAAGACAAAACCGCGACGCGGTGGTGCCAGACCGCTGCGCCGGACCGTAGCGCACGCGGCGGCGGCGCCGGCGCCAAAGCTTGCCCTGTCGGGCATTGCCGTCCATGCGGGATCGCACTTCTCGGACGACGAAGCGGAAACGCACGGCTTTCCTGTCGACCGGCTAGTCCATGCCTGGCAGGCGCAGCTCACCGGGGGGTTGTCCCCCGCAGCGCTTCTCCAGGCATTCGCCGACTGGGGCATCCACCTGTTGAACGCACCCGGCAAGCGCGCCGATCTGCTGCGCAAAGCCTTCCGAAAGTGGGTCCGTTTTGCCTACTACGCCTTGCGCGCGCCGCAGGATCCCAAGACGCCGCCGGCGATCGAGCCCCTGCCCGGCGACCGACGGTTTGCGGCCGAGGACTGGAGCCGGCTGCCATTCGGCCTCGTGTGGCAGGGATTCCTGTTCACGCAGCAATGGTGGCACAACGCAACGACGGGGGTTCGTGGCGTCGATCCAAGGCATGCGGAGATCGTCCGGTTCGCGATGCGCCAGATGCTGGACGCCGTATCGCCCTCGAACTTTCCCCTGACGAATCCGGAGGTCATGCGCGTCACGCTGGAGAGCGGGGGGCGGAATCTGCGGAACGGCTGGCAGAACTGGATTGAGGACGCCGAACGCACCGTGCTCGGCCGGCCGCCGGTTGGCGCCGAGGCGTTCCAAGTCGGCCGCGACGTGGCGGTCACGCCGGGCAAGGTCGTCTACCGCAATCGATTGATGGAACTCATCCAATACGCGCCGGCGCATCCCACCGTGCACGCCGAGCCGGTGCTGATCGTGCCGGCGTGGATCATGAAGTACTACATCCTCGACCTGTCGCCGGCGAACAGCATGGTGCGCTACCTGGTCGAGCGCGGGCACACGGTCTTCATGATCTCGTGGAGAAACCCGGCCGAGGCGGACCGCGACCTGGGCCTCGACGACTATCTCCAGCTTGGACCGATGAAGGCGCTTGAGGTCGTCCGCGGCATCGTGCCGGGCGCTCCCAAGGTCCATGCGGTTGGCTATTGCCTGGGCGGCACGCTGCTGGCGATCGCGGCCGCACGCCTCGCGCGCCTATGCAACGAGTGTCTCCAGACGATCACGCTGCTGGCGGCGCAGACCGATTTCACCGACGCGGGCGAGTTGATGCTGTTCATCAACAACAGCCAGGTGACGTGGCTCGAGGACATGATGTGGGACCAGGGCTACCTGGACACCAAGCAGATGGCCGGCGCCTTCCAGCTGCTGCGCTCGCAAGACCTGGTCTGGTCGACGATGGTGCGCCAATACCTGCTGGGCGAGCGGCCGCCGATGACCGACCTCATGGCGTGGAACGCGGACGCCACGCGCATGCCGTACCGGATGCATTCCGAGTACCTTCGGCGGCTGTTTCTCGACAACGACCTGGCCGGCGGCCGCTTCCGCGCGGGCGACGAACCGGTTTCGCTGGCGGATATCAAGGTCCCGATCTTCGCCGTCTCGGCCGCCCGCGACCACATAGCGCCATGGAAGTCGGTCTACAAGATCACTTGGCTCACGGAGTCCGAGGTTACCTTTGTCCTGGCCAGCGGCGGGCACAACGCGGGCATCGTCAGCGCGCCGGACGCCAATGGGTCCGCAACCGTGCAGCGCGAATACCGCATCGGGACGATTGCCAGCAGCGACTACCACCTCGACCCCGACACCTGGGTCGCGCGCTCCGAGCGTCACGACGGTTCCTGGTGGCCTGCCTGGGCCGACTGGCTGGCGGCACGGTCGGCTGCCGGGGCACCCGCGCCGCCGATGGGAGACGCCGCCAAGGGCTATGTTCCCTTGGGGGACGCGCCCGGAACCTATGTCATGGCGCGGTACTAGCGTAGGCTCGCGCGGCAGGGCATGGTGCGCTCGACCATGGCTCCGCTTCGCATCGCGACGTTCAACCTGGAGAATCTGGACGAGCGGCCTGGGCGGGGCTCGTCCCTGGACCAGCGCATCGATGCGCTGCGTCCGACCCTGGTGGCGCTGCAGGCGGACATTCTTTGCCTGCAAGAGGTCAACGCGCGCGAGCAGCCGCGCAGCCACAGGCGCACCCTGGCGGCGCTCGACCGGCTGCTGGAAGGAACCGTCTATGCGGCCTATGCGCGAATTGCCATGATCGGCCCCAGCGGTCACCAGCCGGCCGATCGGCAGAATCTCGTGCTGCTCAGCCGCTGGACTCCGGGGGAAAGCCGGCAGGTCCATCACAGCCTCGTCCCGCCGCTGCGCTACCGGCCGGTGTCCGGCGGCGCGACGCCGGCCGGGGCGATCGAGGCCCGGTTCGACCGCCCCATCATCCACGCCGCGATCACGCTGCCCGGCGGGCGGCTGCTCCATGTCCTGAACGTGCATTTCAAGGCGCCGATCGCGGCCTTGATTCCCGGCCAGAAGCACTCGGGCCTTGCCTGGAAATCGGTCGGCGGATGGGCCGAAGGCTTTTTCCTCGCAGCGCTGAAGCGCAATGGCCAAGCGCTGGAGGTGCGCCTGCTGCTGGAGCGCCTGTTCGACGCCGACAAGGACGCGTTGATCGCGGTCTGCGGCGACTTCAATGCGGAAGCCGTCGAGTTGCCCGTCAGGATCGTGCTCGCCGATCCCGCCGACACCGGCAGCATAGCGCTCGCCGATCGCCGGTTGACGGCCGCCGAGGGCGACGTGCCGGCGGAACGGCGGTATAGCGTGATCCACGCGGGCCGGCGCGTGATGCTGGACCACATCCTCGTCTCCAAGGCGCTCCACGCTCAGCTCGACCATGTCGAGATCCACAACCAGGGCTTGGCCGACGAGGCGATCGAGACCGCCGTGCCGGTCGCCGGTTCGTACCACGCCCCAGTCGTCGCCGAGTTCTCGCTGCCCGGTTGACCTAGGTCAAAGCCGCAAGGGGTGCGGCTTGGCTAGATCGCTGCAATGCATTAGCGTTCCCAAGCAATCACGTGCCAAGGGGAGAAACGCCCATGCGGGCCAAGGAAATAATGACCAAGCGCGTCTGCACCGTGAAGGCCGACACGCCCGTTCAGGAGATTGCGCGTGCGATGCTTACGCGGCGTATCAGCGCGTTGCCGGTGGTCGACGCCAAGCGGCGCGTGCTGGGGATGGTCAGCGAAGGCGACCTGCTGCGCCGCCAGGAGACGGGCACCGAACGTCGCCGCTCGTGGTGGCTCGAGCTCATGACCGACCCGGCCACCAGCGCGCGCGAATACACCAAGAGCCACGGCCAGCGGGCGCGGGACGTCATGACCCGCACGGTCGTGTCGGTGACGCCGGAAACCGACCTTGCGGAAGTCGCCGATGTGCTGGAACGCTGGAGCATCAAGCGCGTGCCGGTGGTCAAGAACCAGCGCCTGGTCGGCATCGTCAGCCGGCGCGACCTGCTGCCGGCAATCGCCAAGCAGCGCCGGCGTTCCGCCAAATCGAGCGATGCGGCGATCGGCGAAGCCTTGCAGCGCAAGATCAAGGAGAAACCGTGGGCCCGGAGCAAGCTGGTCAACATCTCTGTCAACAAGGGCGTCGTCGAGTTGACCGGGCTCGTCAGCACCGAGGATGAACGAAAGGGGCTGCGCGTAATGGCCGAGAGCATCGACGGGGTGCGCGCCGTGAAGGACGGGCTCCGGCTGATGCCGGCTTATGCCGGCTATGTCTAGGACGCGATAGCGAGAGGAACGGCCGAAAGGCGCCCGATGCACCAGCGACACCTGCTCGACATCGTCCATAACCGCAGGCCCCTGGTCCTTAGCCCGTCGACGACGGTACAGGAAGCTTGCAAATCCATGCACGAGCGCCGCGTAGGTGCGGTGCTGGTCGCCGATTCCAAGCACCACCTGGTCGGGATTTTCACGGGGCGCGACGCTGTCGGTCGCGTCGTCGCCGCCGGCCGCGATCCCGCCAAGACCAGACTGGCCGATGTCATGACGCCGAAGCCCGACGTCATGTCGCCGGGAAGCACGGCCATGGACGCGCTGCGGCGGATGACCGACGGCGGCTTCCGGCATCTGCCGGTCGTCGACGGGGACAAGCTGATCGGCATCGTGTCCCGCGGTGATTTCCGCGCCATGGAAGAGGCGCGGCTCGACGAGGAGACCGGGCTCTGGGAACGCCTTTGACGCCCCTGGACCGAGCGGCGGCCCGACCCGCGTGCCTCAATCGGTGACCTAGATCAATGCGCCAAGTGCCATGATTGGCATGAATATTTGCCATTCGCCTAGGAAGCCGGTCATGGACGAAAAACTGGTGCCGCGCCTGATGGACAGGGAATCGGTCGTGCAGGCATTTCCCCTCGTGCGCGACCTCCTGCCCAGCGTAACGCTGGAACAGTGGACGCGCTTCGCGCGGCCGTTGCTCAACGCCCACTCCGGGAAATGCCCGCGCGGGCTGATGACGATCCAGAACAGCGCAAGCTACATTCTTGCCCTGTTCGCCTTCGAAGTGCGCGAGAGCTTGACCGAGACGCGCGCCCTGTGGATCGACAACATCATTGTGCCGAACATCCCGGGCCGCGACATGATCTGGGAGGCAGTCACGGATGCCGCGGACTATCTGGCACGGATGAATAGCTGCCGGACGATTCGCGCGGGGTTCGCCGATGACCTGGGCTCCGCCGACAGCGAGCGGCTTTGGGCGAGACTGTCGTTCGAGCGCGCGGGCTACTCGTTGGACGGCGTGCAGGCCTTCAAGCGCCTGAGCCTGGGACCGACGTCGAGCCAGAATCACTAGGTCCCCAGGACCCCGCGGAGCGAGGCCGGCGCGACGGCGGCACCCTGCGGCAACGAGGAAAGGCGGCGTTCAAGGTTTCCATGTCCCGGTTCAGCGTTGCCACACAAGCCAGTCGCCATCCGACGCATCTCGTGCATCCCTGCGACATTTGCGCCGCGCGGAGCTTCTCGGCATGCGCCCCGCTGAACGTGGACGAGCAAAGGCGCCTCGCCGCCATCATGAAGGTGGTCGAAGTCCCGGCGCACCGCCCGATCTTCGAGGAGGCCCAGCCGGCCGATTTCGTCTTCAACGTCACGGCCGGAGCGGTCAAGCTCTATAAGCTGCTGCCGGACGGCCGCCGCCAGGTGACGGGGTTCCTGTTTCCCGGCGATTTCCTTGGCCTGGTCCACAACGATTCCTACGCTTACAGCGCCGAAGCGCTCACCGCCACGACCCTGTGCCGGTTTCCGCGACGCAAGCTCGAGGCTTTGCTGGACGAGCTGCCCAAGCTCGAGCAACGCCTGTTGGGGATCGCGTCCCACGAGCTGGCCGCCGCCCAGGACCAGATCATGCTGCTGGGCCGCAAGTCGGCGCGCGAACGGGTCGTGTCGTTCCTGCTGATGCTTTCCGACGCGGCCGTGCGGCGCGGCGGCGCCGGCGACATCGTCTCGATCGCCATGGGGCGCAGCGACATCGCGGATTATCTGGGGCTGACGATCGAAACGGTCAGCCGCGTCTTCACGGAGCTGAAGACGCAGGGCCTGGTGCGGCTGCTAAGCGAGAAGCGCGCCCAACTGCTCAAGCCCAGGGCCTTGCGCGAAATCGCGATCGGCGGATGACGGGCTAACGGACGGAAGCGATTCGGAAGGTCCGCTGCACGCCGTCGTGTTCGGTGATCGAAACGTATTCGCCAGCGCGGAACGTATGGCGGTCGAACCGGAAGATCGGCTCGTCGTCGTCGGTTTCCCCGGGCACGTAGGAGAAGGCCCAGTTTCCGTTGCGGCTGTGGATCAGGCGGCCCTTTTCCTCGTTCTCGGCGCCCCAGAAGCGGCGTACTTCGCATTTGCGCCGGGCCTTGCGCCATTCCGCCAGGTCGAAATCGCCATGGATGTCCAGCGGAGCCACGAACTCGTAGCCGTGCGCGGCGCTACCCTCAGGAAACTCCGGACAGCGGGCCAGTTCCAACCGAATCCTTCGTAGCGGCATGCGTGCCGTTTCCCCCTGCGTCGCGATGGACGGTCCTGCGTGACCGGAAAAACTGGCAGCTGCCGGGCCCGGCGGCTTTGATTTGCATCAATGCCGCCGCCTGCGGGCGCGGAGACTTTTCCGGCTGCCGTCGAAATGGAGCCGCGGCCAGATGCCGTTTCACGACCATTCCGCCATGGGACACGACGCGATCGGCGCCGTGCCGGGCCTTGGGATCGGCGGGCTGATGCTGGCCCTGTTCCTGGCCGGGCTCACCGGCGGGTTTACGCATTGCGCCGGCATGTGCGGCAGCTTCGTGCTCGCGCAGGTCGGCGGCGTTCTCTGCAGGGTTCCGGCGGCGGGCTTTGGCCGCTGGATGCGGCTCAGGTCCGCCGCCCTGCTGCCGTATCACGCCGGCAGGTTGACGACCTATGTGGGGCTGGGGATGGCAGCCGGCGGGCTGACCGGCGCCTTCGTCGAGTTCACCCAGTTCAAGGCTATCCTGTCCGTGTTCCTGCTGGTCGCTGCCGGGCTGTTCTTCACCCAGCTTGTGGTCGAAATGTTGCCGAGCCTGCGGAGCGCCGGCGGGCGCGGCCTCGCACCGCTGGCCAATGGCCTCTCGCGGATCGCCGCCCCCCTGTTCGCCGATCCGACGGGCTGGCGCGGCTACACGCTGGGCGTGGCGCTGGGCTTCCTTCCGTGCGGGCTGCTCTACAGCGCCCTGGCCGCTGCGGCCGGCAGCG
>CAYMTM010000035.1:12039-27462 GCA_964393375.1 uncultured Rhodospirillaceae bacterium | reverse complement strand
CCCAGGTCAAGATACCGATGGGGCCCCGGGCATCAAGAATGCGCGCCGGAACGCCCGATTCTCCTCGCAAAATCAATCCTGTGGATTACTCAAGCGGGCTTCGAGCCGATGACCGCGCGCCCCAGGCCCGCCAAGGCGTTGCGCAAGGACTCGTCGCCAACCCCTTCCAATTGCCGGAAAAGCGTCCGTTCCTCCGCTGCGCCGATCCGCCGAATCGGCCGGACCGCGCGTGCCGGCGGGCCGACCGGCCCCTGGTGCAGCTTCAGCCGCTCGACGGCCTTGTAGCCGAAATGCGCGTTGATACGCTCGATCAAAAGGGGCTCCCGGTGCTGCAGTTCAAGAGCAGCCGCGCCCCCGGCGCGCACTTCCAGCACCGCGCCGTCGCCCGGCCCGCGCGCCTTCACCAGACGTAGCGGCGAGGCGGCCGCGGCCAGCGCGGGCCCGACGATCGCCTCCCACTCCGCCAGCAGTTGGGCCAACGCGAACCCGCGCTTGCCCAGGGCCGCGCCCGTCACTTTGGGCAGGGCGGCGGCAAGCGGCCGCATGCGGGCCTGCCGTTCGGTCTGTCGGTCGGTCGGCACGCTGTCTTCCCGTCGTTCCGGCCGGTTATAGTCGTGGGCCATTTTACAGGCGGCTTCCCACCATGGCGAACAAAGGGCCGATGCCTAGCGCAATCGTGACTGCGCTGCTGCGCTGGTACGACCGGCATCGCCGCGTGCTTCCCTGGCGGGTGCCCGTCGGCCAGAGCCCCAATCCATACCATGTCTGGCTCAGCGAGGTCATGCTGCAGCAGACCACCGTGCCGACCGTCGGGCCGCGGTTCCAGCGCTTCATTGCGCGCTGGCCCTCCGTTCAGGCCCTGGCCCGCGCGCCGCTCGACGACGTCCTGCACGAGTGGCAGGGGCTCGGCTACTACGCCCGCGCGCGCAACCTGCACGCGTGCGCGCGCCTGATCGTCGCCGACCATGGCGGCCGCTTTCCCGAAACCGCCGAGGCGCTGCGCGCGCTGCCGGGCGTCGGGGACTATACCGCCGCGGCGGTCGCCGCGATCGCATTCGACCGGCCGGCGACGGTTGTGGACGCGAATGTCGAGCGGGTCGCGGCCCGTCTGTTCGCGATCGATGCGCCGCTGCCCGCCGCCAAGCCCGCCATCCGCAGTGCCGCCGCCACGCTGACGCCTGCGACGCGCGCCGGCGATTTCGCCCAGGCGATGATGGACCTGGGGGCGACAGTCTGCACGCCAAGGCGCCCGCGCTGCGTTTCCTGCCCGATTGCCGAGCGGTGCCTGGCGCGCCGCAAGGGCATCGAGAACGAGCTGCCGCGCCGCGCCGCCCGGAAGGACAAGCCCAAGCGGCTTGGCGTGGCGTTCTGGATCGAGCGCCCGGACGGCGCGGTGCTGCTGCGCCGGCGCGCCGAGCGCGGGCTCTTGGGCGGAATGATGGAGGTACCGTCGACCGGCTGGCGCGCCGCGCCATGGAGCGCGGCGACCGCCATCGCCGAGGCCCCTGTCGTCCTGCGCTATCGCAGGCTGCCGGGCGTCGTGCGCCACGGCTTCACGCATTTCGATCTCGACCTGACCGTGTTGTTCGCCCGCGCTCCGCTATCGACGCCGCCGCCGCCTGGCGCGCGGTGGTGCGCGGTCGATCGGCTGGGCGAACTGGCGCTGCCCACCTTGATGAAGAAGCTCGCGCGCCATGCCCTTACGGCGCGCGAGTCTCGGCGATAGCCCGAGCTACCACCGGTACCTTGCGTCGATCACCTGGCCGGTCACGGGGGACACGGTCAGGCGCACCTGGCGGCCCCAGTGGTCGACCGCGCGGGTGAAGATGACGCCGTGCCCGTAGTGCAGCGGCCCGATCTGGCGATAGCCCTGGCGATGCAGGCGCCAGTCGATCTGCCGCTCGCTCAGCGGCGCGCGATAGGCGACGGCCGGCGGGTGGTACTGGTAGGGCTCGTGGCCGTAATAGGTTCGGCCGTTGTAGAAGTACGAGTCGGCCTTTGCGGGAGTGGGGGCCAGGGCCGCGCCCAGCGCGGCTGCAAGGCCCAGGGACATCATGGTGCCGCGAACGATCCTGTTCATGGTGGTTTTCCCTTCCATTGTCGCCAGGCCTGTCCCGCCGGGGGCCGAAGCGGTTTCGATGGGCGCATATTGGACCCGGGACACTGAACCGGGCCTGAACGCCAAGTGCCCGCAAATGCTCGGGTATTCATGTGATGTTCAGCCAGCTATGATACCAATCCGGTCATGCGCGCCGCCCGCACCATCCTGTTTGCCCTGATCGCGCTGGCGTTCGCCGCGCCGGCCGTGCTGGCCGACGGGCGCACGGCCCAAGGGTTCGCGCCGCCGCCGCGCCCGGGCATGGCGGTGCAGCAGGGCATGGTGCCGCTGGACCGGGTGCTGCCGATGGTGCACCGGGCGGTTCCCGGCCGCGTGTTGGACGTGCAGGTGGTGGGCGGCGCCTATCGCGTGAAGGTGCTGACCGCCAACGGCCGCGTCGCCCATGTGCTGGTCGACGGCCGCAGCGGGCAAGTCATGCGGGTGGAATAGATGCGTATCCTGGTGGTCGAGGACGATCCCGATCTGCAGCGGCAGATGAAGGCGGCGCTCACAGGCGCCGGCTACGCGGTCGACAGCGCGGCGGACGGCGAGGAGGGGCACTACCTGGGCGACACCGAGCCCTACGACGCGATTGTGCTCGATCTCGGCCTGCCGGTGATGGACGGCGCCAGCGTGCTGAAGAAGTGGCGGCGCGCCGGCCGCAAGATGCCGGTCCTGATCCTGACCGCGCGCGACGGGTGGAGCGAGAAGGTGGCCGGCTTCGACGCCGGCGCCGACGACTACGTCACCAAGCCCTTCCGCATGGAGGAGCTGCTGGCGCGCCTGCGCGCGCTGATCCGCCGTGCCGCCGGCCACGCCAGCCCGGCCTTGGTCTGCGGCCCGGTCAGCCTGGACACCGCGACCAGCAAGGTCGAGGTCAACGGCGAGGCGGTC
This sequence comes from uncultured Rhodospirillaceae bacterium, assembly GCA_964393375.1. Taxonomy (GTDB): domain Bacteria; phylum Pseudomonadota; class Alphaproteobacteria; order JAEULC01; family JAEULC01; genus JAEULC01. The sequence goes on along the minus strand of CAYMTM010000035.1, from coordinate 24,470 downwards.
AAGCTGACCGCGCAGGAGTTCAAGGTGCTGGCCTATCTGATGCACCACCGCGACAAGGTGGTCTCGCGCACGCAGCTGACCGAGCACATCTACGACCAGGACTTCGACCGCGACTCGAACACGATCGAGGTCTTCGTCGGCCGGCTGCGCAAGAAGCTGGGCGTCGACGTGATCGAGACGGTGCGGGGCCTCGGCTATCGCTTAAGCGAGCCCGCCGCCAAGACCTCCAAGAGCGGATGAAGCTGGCGCCGGCGCCGTTCGGGGGGATGAAGGGCCGCTCTCTCGCCTTCCGGCTGGTCCTGATTTCGACACTGTGGATCGCGGCCGCGCTGGCGGCCGGCGCGTTCCTGCTCACCGGGCTCTTCCGCGACTATGTCGCGCGCAATTTCGACCAGCGGCTGGAGACCCTGCTCGATGGCCTGGTGGCGTTGAGCGAGGTCGAGGGCGGCAGCCAGCTCACGCTTACCCGCGCCGCCGGCGAGCCGCGCTTCGAGGTGCCGTATTCCGGCTGGTATTGGCAGATTTCGGATGCGAGGGAGACGGTCCTGCGCTCGCGCTCGCTGTGGGACCGCGACCTGCAACCCAGGCGCGGCGACGGCGGGGCGATCCTGCGCTACGACGCCGAGGGGCCGACCGACCAGGAGCTGCGCGTCGTTGAGCGCGCCATCCAGTTGCCCGGCGCGCGCGGGCGCTTCTACTACCAGGTGGCCGGCGACAAGGCCGAGGCGCAGGCCGACATCGAGCGGTTCGAGAGCACGGTGGGCTGGGCGCTCGGCGCGCTCGGGTCGGGCCTGATCCTGGCGGTGCTGCTGCAGGTCCGTCTCGGCCTCAGGCCGCTCAGGCGCGTCGGCGAGGCGCTGGCGGAAATCCGCTCGGGTCGCGCCGAACGGCTGGAGGGCGACTTTCCCGCGGAGATCACCCCGCTCGCGGGCGAGCTCAACCAGCTCCTGGACCACAATGCCGAGGTGCTGCGCCGCGCGCGCACGCACGTGGGCAACCTGGCGCATGCGCTGAAGACGCCGATCGCGGTGCTCGCCAACGAGGCCGATGCCGCCGCTGCCGGGGAAACCGCCGCCGGCGACGCGCGCTTCGCCGAGACCGTGCAGCGCCAGGCCGGCGTGATGCGGCGCCTGGTCGACCACCACATGGCGCGCGCGCGGGCCGCCGCCTCGGCCAAGGTGCTGGGCGCGCGCACGGAACTCAAGCCGGTGATCGAGGCGCTGTGCCGCACCCTCCAGCGCATCCACGAGGAGCGCGGCATAGCAGTGACGGCGGAATGCCCCGATGGCATCGCCTTCCGCGGCGAACGCCACGACTTCGAGGACCTGTTGGGGAACCTGGTGGACAACGCCTGCAAATGGGCGCGCCGGCAGGTGTTCGTGCAGGCAACCATCAAGGGCGGGCGCATCCGCATCACCGTCGACGACGACGGCCCGGGCGTTCCGGCCGATCAGCGCGCCAAGCTGTTCCAGCGCGGCACGCGGCTGGACGAATCCACGCCCGGCACGGGCCTGGGCCTGTCGATCGTGCGCGACCTCGCCGGACTCTACGGCGGCAGCGTGGAACTGGACGACTCGCCGCTCGGCGGCCTGCGCGCGGTGCTGGAATTGCCGGGATTCTGACGCAGCGGACGAGGCTAATTCAGCCTCGCCCTTAGCTGCTGCCTGAGCACGTCGATCGGCACCAGCGTGCCCTTCGCCTCGACGTGCCAGAAGATCCAGCCGTTGCAGGTCGGCGCGCCCTGGACGTGGGCGCCGATGCGGTGGATCGAGCCGGTGGCGTCGGCCGCGTCCAGGCTGCCGTCCGCGCGCACCTTGGCGGCGTGGCGGCGGCCCGGGCCGTAGAGCATCTGGCCGGGCTTCAGCAGGCCGTGCTCGATCAGCCAGCCGAAGGGAATGCGCGGCTCCTCGCGTTTCGAGGCGGTCGTCGCAATCGCGTCCTCGCCGGCGGGCCCGACCGCCGCGATCCGCTCGCGCGCCCAGGCGGCGTAGGTCGGGTCGCGCTCGATGCCGATCCACCGGCGGCCCAGGCGCTTGGCGACGGCGCAGGTCGTGCCGGTGCCGGCGAAAGGATCGAGGACGACATGGCCGGGCTTGCTCGCGGCCAGGATCGCGCGGTGCAGCAGCGCCTCGGGCTTTTGCGTCGGATGCACCTTGGCGCCGTCCTCCGCGCGCAGGCGCTCCGGTCCGCCGCAGATCGGGATCAGCCAGTCGCTGCGCATCTGCAGGTCGTCGTTCAGCGCCTTCATGGCCTGGTAGTTGAACGTGTAGCGCGACTTTTCCTCGCGCGCGGCCCAGATCAGCGTCTCGTGCGCATTGGTGAAGCGCTTGCCGCGGAAGTTCGGCATCGGGTTCGTCTTGCGCCAGACGATGTCGTTGAGAATCCAGAAGCCGAGATCCTGCAACCTGGCGCCGACGCGGAAGATGTTGTGGTAGCTGCCGATCACCCACAGCGTGCCGTCGGGCTTCAGCACCCGCCGGACCTGGGTCAGCCAGTCGGTCGTGAACCTGTCGTAGGCCGCGAAGTCGGCGAAGCGGTCCCAGTCCTCCTCCACCCCGTCCACGCGGCTGTTGTTGGGCCGCAACAACTCGCCCTGGAGCTGAAGGTTATAGGGGGGGTCGGCAAAGACCATGTCGACCGAGCCGGCGGGGAGGCGCGCCATGAGCTGGACGCAGTCGCCAACAAACAACCGGTCCAGCGGTATCTGTCCGGCGGGATCGTCGTTCCGCTTGGGACGTGGAGAAGCTTGGGGACGGTCCTGTGCATAATCCATGCGCCACTGTGAGTCGCACAATTTGCACAGTCAAATTTATTATTGAATCACAATAGATTGTAGGCTGATTCCAATGTGATTCCTTGATTTGGTATCAGCTATCCTTGCCCGCGACGACAAGACCGAGCCGCAACTGCAGGCCCGATCGGAAACTGGCGCGATGATGCGGGGTTGGGCCGTGACGCTCAAGCGCTGCCAGGTGTTCGGTCGTACCGTAGCCTGCGTTGCGCTCCCAGCCGTATTGCGGGTGGGCCTGGGCCAGGTCCGCCATCAGCCGGTCGCGCGCGACCTTGGCGATGATCGAGGCGGCGGCGATCGACAGGCACTTGGCGTCGCCGTCCACGATGGTCCGGACGGGGCAGGGCAGGGCTGGGGCCCGGTTGCCGTCCACCAGCGCATTGGCAGGCGGGCGGCCCAGCGCCAAGGACAGCTCCTCGACCGCCCGGCGCATCGCAAGGAAGGTCGCCTGCAGGATATTGAGGCTGTCGATCTCCGCGACCGATGCCAGGCCGATGCCGACCGTCGCGCATTCGCGCAGGCGCTGGGCCAGTTCGGCGCGCCGCGACGCGCTCAGCTTCTTCGAGTCGTCGACGCCCCGGGGAATCGCTTTGCTTGTCAGCACCACGGCAGCCGCCACCACCGGCCCCGCCAGCGGTCCGCGACCGGCCTCGTCGATGCCGCAGACCGGCTCGACGCCGCAGGCGCGTTCGAAGGCGAGGCTTGGCATGCGCGGCAGACTAGCGCGCGGCGGCCGCCGGCTTCCAGCGATTCGGGGGCGAGGCTTGACCGGCCGCCCGCGGTGCGTCACGCCTCTGGCGATGAAAGCCGCCGAGCTTGAGCAGCGTGTGCTTTATCGCGACGGGCTGATGCTGGTGATCGACAAGCCGCCCGGCTTGCCGGTCCATGCGGGGCCTTCCGGCGGCGACAATCTCGAGCGGTATTTCCCTTGGCTGCGATTCGGCCTGCCCCGGCCGCCGGCGCTGGCGCACCGGCTCGACCGCGACACGTCGGGGTGCCTGGTGCTCGGCCGCCATCCGAAGGCGCTGCGCAAGCTCGGCAAGCTGTTCCAGGAAGGCAAGGTCGAGAAGTCCTACTGGGCGGTGGCGCGCCGTTCGCCGCCGCAGGCGGAAGGGCGCGTCGACCGGCCCCTGAAGAAGCTGACCACCCGCGACGGTGGCTGGCACATGGTCATCGCCGAGGACGGCCAGCACGCCGTTACCGACTATCGCGTGCTGGGGACGGCCGCCGATGGAACCTGCTGGATCGAATGCTTTCCGCGCACCGGCCGCACCCACCAGATCCGTGTGCACCTGGCCTCGCTGGGAGCGCCGATCCTGGGCGACGCGCAATATGGCGATCCAGTCCAGGAAAGGCCGCTGATGCTGCATCTCTACAGCCGTGCCATCGTCCTGCCGCTCTATCCCAAGCGCGATCCGATCCGCGTGGCCGCCGAGCCGCCCCCGCATATGCGCGCGGCGCTCACGGCGTGCGGCTGGGTCGGACTCGGGCACGGCGCGGACCATCAAGTCGCGGTCGGCGCGGCGCCGGCTCGCTAAAGCGCCAGCGTCAACTGGTCCCCCACGCCCGGCGGCACGCGGAACTTTGTGACGTCGAGGTTGAGCTTGCGCTTGTCGAGGCCGAGCTTGCGGCAGGCCAGGCGGAACCGCTGGCGCACGAGCTGGGCGAAGGGTCCGGACCCGGTCATGCGCTTGCCGAAAGTGGCGTCGTAGAGCTGCCCGCCCCGTGTCTCCCGCACGAGGTCGAGTACGCGCTTCGCTTTCATCGGCGCGTGCGCCGCGAGCCATTCCTCGAACAGACCCTTGATCTCCAGCGGCAGGCGCAGCAGCACGTAGTCGGCCGAACGCGCGCCGGCGGCCGCGGCCGCCGCCAGGATGCGCTCGATCTCGCTGTCGTTGAGGGCGGGTATGATCGGCGCCACCATTACACTGGTGGGAATGCCGGCCGTGGCCAGCGCAGCGATCGCGGCCAGGCGGCGCGGCGGCGTCGAGGCCCGCGGCTCCATCACCCGCGCCAGCCCGCGGTCGAGCGTGGTGACGGACACGCCGACGCTCGCGAGATTGCGTTTCGCCATGTCCGACAGGATGTCGATGTCGCGCGTCACCAGCGCTGACTTGGTGACGATGCCGACGGGATGGTTGAAGGCGTTCAGCACCTCCAACACCTGGCGCGTGATCTTGTGTACGCGCTCGATCGGCTGGTAGGGATCGGTGTTGGTGCCCATCGCCATCACGTCGCAGCGATAGCGCGGGCTGCGCAGCTCGCGCTCCAGCAGCTTCGCCGCGTCCGGCTTCATCAAGAGCCTGGTCTCGAAATCAAGTCCCGGCGACAGGCCGAGATAGGCATGCGTCGGCCGAGCGAAACAGTAGACGCAGCCGTGCTCGCAGCCGCGATAGGGATTGATCGAGCGGTCGAACGGGATGTCCGGCGAGTCGTTGCGGGCGATGATGGTGCGACTGGTGTCGAGCGAAACCGTCGTGCGCTGAGAGGGGATGGGGTCCTCGTCATCCGCGCCCGGCCCGGGCGCCTGCTCCCACCCGTCGGCGACCGCCACGCGTTCCTGCTTCTCGTAGCGCCCGGTGCGGTTGCTGACCGCCCCGCGCCCATTGGTCGGGCGGTCGGGCCGTAGGGCATCGGCCAAAGCATGGTTTGGCAGCCGTTCCGGCAACTTCGGGATCATTGGGGCAGGGTACAGCAGCGAGGAGAACAAATCAAGAACTATCGCTGGAATTCAGCCAAGTTCAAGGGGCGCTGGGCCCAGCCATTCCTGCCGGACCATGGCGATCGTCCGCTCGTCGAGCATATCGGCGATGCGCGCTCGGACGTGGCGGATATAGGGCGAGTCGGGGTCGCCCGCCCTGCCGCGATATAGCGTCTCGACCAGGTAGCGGCAGGCCCAGGTGGTGGTGCGCAGCCAGGTGAGCCGGCGCATCGACAGCAGCCAGGGCTTCAGGCGGGCAGCGAGCCTCGCGTCGATCCGCGCGACGTAGTCCCGATAGAAGCCAACGATGTCGGAATGCGCCAGCGCCACGCCACAGTCGATGTCCCAGGTGGTCGAGGTGTAGAGCGTCGCGTGCGCCAGGTCGACCGCGGGCGAGCCGTAGAGCATCTTCTCGATGTCCACCAGAATCGCCTTGCCTGCGGGGTTGACCAAGTAGTTTCCGGGATGGGTGTCGGTAGCGACGAGCGTGACCGGTTGGTCCTTGCCGACGCTCTCCGCGCCGAAGCGGATGGCCCAGGCGATCTCGTCCATGATCATCGAACGCGCCGTGTCGATCACCGCGGCCTTGTCGAGATAGTTCGCTTGCGTCGCGATGAAGCCGATCGTGCCGGCAACCGCATCGGCGTGATCGACCAGCGGCGGCCGCTCGGCCGGATGCGGCACGGGCAGGGAATGGATGGACGCCAGGCACTCCGCGATCAACGGCAATTCCTGCGGGATGCGCGGCGGGCGGCCGGCGATCTCCTCGATCACCAGCGCGCCCATCGAAAGCGCAGGGGAGGGCGGCAGGGCCGCCAGCAGCCTGGGGACATGTCCGCTCGGCACCGCGCGCGCGAAGCTCGCTTCCTGGTAGGGAATGTATGCCTCGGGCGGGATCGCGAACTGGCCGGCGTTCGGCACGCGCACCAGCACTCCGCGGCCGGCGATGCGCCAGTGGTCGTGCGCAATGCCCTTGGTCGGATAGGGCTGCAGCTCGTCGGGCCGCAGCGCGGCGAAGGCGGGCAGCGTCCGCAGCGCCGCCGCGAGCGCGCCTGGGTCGGTCATGGCGCCCGTCGATCAGCCCGCCTTGGTCTTGACGTGCTCCTGCAGCCGCGGCATCAGCTCGACGAAGTTGCAGGGGCGATGGCGGTTGTCGAGCTGGTGCACCAGGATGTCGTCCCAGGCGTCCTTGCAGGCCCCGGGCGAACCCGGAAGCGCGAACAGATAGGTGCCGCCCGCGACGCCGGCGACGGCCCGGCTCTGGATCGTCGAGGTGCCGACCTTCTGGTAGCTCAGCATCCGGAACAGCTCGCCGAAGCCGGGGATTTCCTTCTCGAACACCGAGTGGAACGCCTCGGGCGTGACATCGCGGCCGGTCACGCCCGTGCCGCCCGTCGAGATGACGACGTCGACCAGCGGGTCGGCGATCCACGCCTTTAGCTGCCGGACGATGTCCTCGGCCTCGTCGCGCACGATCTTGCGCGCCGCAACGCGATGCCCGGCCGCCTGGATGCGCTCGACCAGGGTCTGGCCCGAGCGGTCGTCGGCCTCGCCGCGCGTGTCCGACACGGTGAGCACCGCGATGTTGACGGGCAGGAACGGACGGTCGGTGTCGATGCGGGGCATGCTCGGGGCGCCTTCCTTGATCGCAGACCGGCGCCGGCGGGTCAGTCGTTGCCGACCGCCTCTGCGACGCCGATGCCGGTCTGCGGATCGTAGCCCGGCCACTCGCCTGCCGCCAGCGCGTCCAGCGACGGCACGTTCTGGTTGAAGCGGATTCGGTAGATCCACATGTTCGCCAGCACACGCTCGATGAAGACCCGCGTCTCGCGCGAGGGAATGCTTTCGATGAACAGCAGCGGATCGTCGCGGTGGTCGGCGCGCTTTTCCCATTTGCGCAGGTTGCCGGGGCCGCCGTTATAGGCGGCCGCGATCTTGAACAGGTTGCTGCCGATCGCCTCGTCGCGCAGCAGGTGGCTGACATAGGCCTGGCCAAGCAGGAGGTTGGTCGGCGGGTCGAACAGGTGCTCGCGCGAGGCCAGCGTGATGTTGGTCTCGCGCGCCATCGACTTGCCGGTCGCGGGCATGAGCTGCATCAGGCCGCGTGCGCCGGCATGGCTGCGGGCGCGCGGGCGGAACCCGGATTCCTGGCGGACCAGGGCGTGCAGCAGCGCCGTGTCGATGCCGTATTCGCTGGCGTTCGCTCCCGACCAGGGCATCACCGGGTAGAGCGCGGTGTCGACGGCGATGCCTTCCTGGCGCATCAGGCGCTGCGCCAAGTCGAGCGACGCCGCCGGCGTACCGATGCGCTCGGCCAGCGCGACCAGCGCCTGATATGGTCCGGCGCCGCCATTGGCGGCGGCGACGCGCAGTTCGTGGTCCGCGCGGTCGAACTGCCAGACCTGCGCCAGCGCGATCGCGCGCTGGAGGCGCGGCTGCTGCGAGAGCATCTCGATATCGCTGGCGGTCAGCGTCAGTTTCTGGAAATTCAGCCCGTAGTCCCAGCCCAGCACGTGGCGCGCCAGGATGCCGTAGAACGTGCGTGGGTGCTGCGCCGCCTGCTGCAGCATATCCGCATGGCGGTGCGGCTGCCTGCCCGCGTGATAGGCGCGCGCCGCCCAGTAGTAGGCCGCAGCCTTGGCCCAGGGATTGGCGCCCGGCGTTGCGCCCGCCTGCTCGAACAGCTTGGCGGCATCGACGTAGCGCTGATTGCGCCAAGCGGCCAGCCCTGCGTGCCAGGCGCGCCCCGCTCCGCCGGTGCCGGGCTTGGTCGCCGGTGCCGGCGCCTGCGCCGTCGCGGCCGGCTCTTCGTCGTCCCCGGCATCGGCTTCCGTCGCGCCGGACTGGTCCAGCGCCGGCGCGGGCGTGTCGGCGAACTCGCCCGGCGACTCGTCGTCCCCCGGCGCGACGGCGCCGCCGTCGACCTGGTTCTCGCGCGCCGGGGCGCTGGCGGGCGCTTGCGGCGGCTTGGCGCCGGCCGGCATGCGCTGCATTGCCAAGCCGAACAGGCGCTGGGCCTGCGGATGGTCGGCGTAGCGATCCAACCAGGCCGAAAGCTCGTCGAACCGGCTGCGGTAATTCGGGGCCAAATAGCGCTGGGCCAGGACATGGCCCATGAGCCGTCGATCCTTCAGCCGGGCGATCGCCCGGTCCGCTTCCAACCAGTTACCCGAGTCCTGCAGGCGGAATATCGAGCGGTAGGTGGCGGCGTCGCCATCGGTCAGGAATTTGGGCAGGGCCCCATCCCGCACGCCGACGCCCGGGACCACGGCGGCCGTCAGCGGCCGATGCTCCCCAGCGAGCGCCGGCGCCGAAGCGCACAACAGGATTGCCGCCGCGACAAACGGTCGTCGCGGCCCTCTGGCCCAGTGCATGGAATCCCCAGCCCGGTCGTGTCCCCGGATTGCGCTCTAACGGAAAATATCCACCCGGGCAACCCACGCGGCTGTGAATGATTGGTTAATTTCGAATCGTTCTATTAACCAAATGCTAACACATTGGCGAAAAATGTGACTTTAATGCAACGCGCCAACTTTTTGTTTGATTAAAATTAAATCTCGCCAGGTTTCGCGTTTGAATGCGGGCGTACGAAGCAAGAACGCTGGATGGAAGATCACCATGGCGGGGACAGGCCGCGGCAAGCCGCCGGACGTGTATTCGAACCACCGGCCGCGCAACTTCATGACGCCGTCGGTCCGGCCAAGCAGCGTCTTGGTCGCGGCCCCGCCGACCAGGATCAGCAGCTCCGGCGACACCAGCTCGATATGCCGCATGAGGAAAGGCTGGCAGGCGGCAACCTCGGCGTCGGTCGGCTTTCGGTTGCCCGGCGGCCGCCAGTAGACTTGGTTCGTTATATAGAAGGAAGATCGGTCGAGCCCGATCCATCCGAGCATGCGGTCGAGCAACTGGCCGCTTACCCCGACGAAGGGCTTCCCCTGACGGTCCTCGTCGGCTCCCGGCGCCTCGCCGACGAGCATCACCTTGGCCTTGGGGTTGCCGTCGCCGAACACCAGGTTGGTGGCGGTCCGCTTCAATTGGCAGCCGTCGAAGGCGCGAAGGGCGTCCTGCAGCTCATTGAGGTCGCGCGCGGCCTGGGCCAGCCGGTGGGCATCCTGCGCCACCGGGGTTGCGGGCGGGACCGGGTGCGCCCTGGCGGGCGCCGCGGCAACCGGCATGGCGAAGATCGCGGGCGCCGATGGGGGCGGAGCCGGTACCAGCGCCTTGGCTTCCGCCGGGCGCGGCTCAAGCCGGTCCGCCGTGGCCTCGCCGGTCGCCTCGTCGACGCCCATGTCGAGATACCAGCGCAATACCGCGAGGGCTGCTTGCTTTTCCGTCACCGTCACGCCACCCCTCCTGCGCCGCAGACTACAGGCCAGGGTCGCGGCCGCTCAAGCACCCGTCGCGCCCGCGCCTTTGCCGGGCTGGCGCTTCCTGCTTTAATCCGCGCTTTCGCGGACAGGGTGAGACAACAAGGAAGAAACGATGGCGCGCGACGTGATGGAATACGACGTGGTGGTCGTCGGCGGCGGCCCGTCGGGCTTGTCCGCGGCGATCCGGCTGAAGCAGCGCGCGGCCGAGGCGGGCAGCGAGGTGTCGGTGTGCGTCGTGGAGAAGGGCTCGGAAATCGGCGCTCATATCCTCAGCGGCGCCGTGTTCGAACCCCGGGCGCTCGACGAGTTGATCCCGGACTGGAAGGAGAAGGGTGCGCCCCTCGATACCCCGGCAGCCGAGGATCGGTTCCTGTTCCTGACCGCCACGCGGGCGATCCGCCTGCCCACGCCGCCGCAGATGCGCAACCACGGCAACTACATCATCAGCCTGGGTAATCTGTGCCGCTGGCTTGGCCAGCAGGCCGAGGCGTTGGGCGTCGAGATCTATCCGGGCTTCGCCGCCGCCGAAGTGCTCTATGACGACAAGGGGCGGGTCGTCGGCGTCGCCACTGGCGACATGGGCATCGGCAAGGACGGCAAGCCGACCGCCAACCACCAGCCGGGCGTCGAACTGCATGCCAAGCAAACGATCTTCGCCGAGGGCTGCCGCGGCTCGCTGACCAAGACCCTGTTCGAGCGGTTTCGCCTGCGCGAAGGCGTCGATCCGCAGACCTACGGCATCGGCATCAAGGAGTTGTGGGAGGTCGATCCGAAGCAGCACCGGCCGGGCCAGATCACGCATACCATCGGCTGGCCGGTGGACCAGGCGACCTATGGCGGTTCCTTCCTCTATCACCTAGCGCCACGCGACGGGGTGTGCCAGGTGGCGGTCGGATTCGTGGTCGGGCTGGACTACGCCAACCCCTACCTGAGCCCGTTCGAGGAATTCCAGCGCTTCAAGACCCATCCCGCCATCCGTCCCACCTTCGAGGGCGGCAAGCGCGTCGCGTACGGCGCGCGGGCGCTGAACGAAGGCGGGTTCCAGGCAATCCCCAAGCTGACGTTTCCCGGCGGGCTCCTGGTGGGCTGCACCGCCGGCTTCCTCAACGTGCCGAAGATCAAGGGCAGCCACACGGCGATGAAATCCGGCATGGTCGCGGCGGAGGCGGTGTTCGACGCGCTGAAGGACGGCGCCAATGGCGGCGAGCTGGCGTCTTATCCGGAGCGGCTGAAGCAGTCCTGGCTATGGGACGAGCTCTACCGGGTGCGCAACGTGCGGCCGGGTTTCCACCGCGGCCTGTGGGCGGGGCTGGCCAATGCGGCGATCGACACCTATCTGTTCCGCGGCAGGGCGCCCTGGACTCTGCACCACTATCCCGATCACGCCGCGCTGAAGCCGGCCAAGGACTGCCGGCCGATCCAGTATCCCAAGCCGGACGGCAAGGTGAGCTTCGACCGCCTGTCTTCGGTATTCATCTCGAATACGAACCACGAGGAGAACCAGCCCGCGCACCTCAAGGTGATCGACCCGCAGCGCTGGTCGTCCGAGGTCAACGCCGTCTACGATTCGCCCGAGCAGCGCTACTGTCCGGCGGGGGTCTATGAGGTGGTCGAGGAGGCGGGCAATAAGCGCTTGCAAATCAACGCGCAGAACTGCGTCCACTGCAAGACCTGCGACATCAAGGATCCGGCCCAGAACATCAACTGGACCGTGCCCGAGGGCGGTGGCGGTCCCAACTACCCGAACATGTGAAGACTCCGGTTCGATGGGCGGCGATTGGCCCCGCCGCCCCGGTAGGCTAGACTGTCCGCCATCGCGGCATCGATGGGTGCGCGCCCGTGCGAGTGGCGCCTTGGCACCGACCCGCAAGGAGCCCGAATGGTCCGTTCTTCCCGCCTGACCTGCGCCCTGGCCGGGGCCGGCTTGGCTGTTGTTCTCGGTGGAGCGGCGTGCCGCGCCGATACGCCGAAGGTCGCCCAGATGGCGACGGAGTCCGGCGTTGGCGCCTACCTTGCCGGCCGTCACGCGATGGTCGAGAACGACCGCGCGGCGGCCGCTTCGTTCCTGAAGCAGGCGCTCAAGGACGATCCCACGAACGAACAGATGCGCCGCCGGCTTTTCTGGGTGCTGCTGGCGGACGGGCAGGTGGCGGAAGCCTTGACATATGCCGACGCCGTCCCCGCCGAGGGAGGTGACGCTTCGCTGGCGGCGCTGCTGCAGACGGCCGAGCGCGCGCGCACCGGCGATTGGGCGGGGGCGGAGGAGCGCCTGACGAAACTGCCGCGCAGCAACATGAGCCGCTTCCTGGTGCCGCTGGCGCTCGGCTGGGTGCAGGCGGGAGCGGGAAAGACCGACGAGGCGCTGGCGACCCTCAAAGGCGTTGGCGAGCAGTCGGGCAACGCCGTCCTGCGCGACCTGCATTGCGGGCTGGTGGCCGAGCTCGCGGGCAGGATGGACGCGGCGGAGAAATTCTACGCCGACGCGCTGACCGCGATGCCGCGCCTGCCGCTGCGCATGGTCGAGGCGATCGGCGGCTTTTACGAGCGCCGCGGCAAGGCGGCGGAAGCC
>CAYMTM010000035.1:0-12029 GCA_964393375.1 uncultured Rhodospirillaceae bacterium | reverse complement strand
CGAGAGCGTGATCGGCGAGATCCTGAACGAGCGTGCCGCCAAGGGCCTGCCGACGCGGCCGATCGTCGCCAACCCGCGCGAAGGCCTGGCCGAGGCGCTGTTCCATTTCGCCAGCGCCTTGCAGCAGGAACGCAGCGCCGAGTTCGCCCTGGTGTTGACGCGCTTGGCGCTGCACCTGCGCCCGAACCTGGACGCCGCGCAGATGCTGGTGGCGGGCATTCTGGAGCAGCAGAAGCGCAACCTCGACGCCAACAAGGTCTACCAGTCGATCGCACCGACGTCGTGGTTCAGCTGGTCGGCGCGCCTGCGCGTCGCGGCCAATCTGGAGGCGACGGAAAACTACGAGGAGGCCGAGCGCGTGTTGCGCGCGCTCGCCAGGGAGCGGCCCGACCGCGTCGATGCCCTGAGCCAGCTCGGCGGCATGTTCCGGACCAAGGAGCGCTTCGCCGAGGCCGTGGCGGTCTACGACGAGGCGATGAAGCGCGTTGCCAAGGTCGAGCAGCGCCACTGGTCGCTGTTCTATGCGCGCGGCATCGCGCTGGAGCGCTCGAAGCAGTGGCCGCGCGCCGAGGCCGATTTCCTGCGTGCCCTGGAGCTGCAGCCCGACCAGCCCTACGTCCTCAACTACCTCGGCTATTCCTGGATCGACCAGGGCGTGAACCTGGACCGCGGCATGGAGATGATCCGCAAGGCGGTCGAGCAGCGCCCGAACGACGGCTACATCGTCGACAGCCTGGGCTGGGCGCATTACCGGCTGGGCAACTACGAGAAGGCGGCCGAGCACCTCGAGCGCGCCGTCGAGCTGCGGCCGCACGATCCGACGATCAACGACCACCTGGGCGATGCCTACTGGAAGGTCGGCCGGATCCTGGAGGCGCAATTCCAGTGGAAGCGCGCGCAGGGGTTGAAGCCCGACGCCGAGCTTGCCGCGCAGATCGAAAAGAAGCTGAAGGAAGGGCTGACCGCCGCCGCTCCCAGCCAGCGCGGCGGCTGATCTCCGGCCATGGCCGAAGCCAAGTCGTCGGCCGCTCCGGCCACGGCGACGCGCGTCCCGGTGAGGACGCGCAGCGGCTACCGTGCGGCGGCGCCGGCCAAGGTAAATCTCTATCTGCACGTCGTGGGCCGGCGGGCCGACGGCTATCACCTGCTCGACAGCCTGGTCGCCTTCGCCGACGTGCACGACACCGTGGTGGCGCTGGAAGACGACAAGCTGCGCCTCGCCGTGTCGGGCCCGTTCGGTGCGGCGCTGGCGGCCGAGGCCGACAACCTGGTCCTGCGCGCCGCGCGCGGCCTGGCCGCGCTGGGCGGGGTGAAGCCGCAAGCGAAGCTGCGGCTGGTCAAGCGGCTGCCGGTCGCCTCGGGCATCGGCGGCGGCTCGTCCGACGCCGCCGCCGCCCTGCGGGCGTTGAGCGCGCTGTGGGGCCTGCGTCCGGCGGCCGACGAGCTGCACCGCATGGCGCTCGGGCTTGGCGCCGACGTGCCGGTGTGCCTGGGCGGCCGCGCGGTCCACATGGCCGGCATCGGCGAGGTGCTGAAATCCGCCCCGCGCCTGCCGCCGGCCGGCATCGTGCTGGTCAATCCCGGTCTGCCGCTGGCAACACCGCCCGTCTTCAAAGCGCGCCAGGGGCCGTTTTCCGCGGCCGATCCCTTGCCCAGGGGCGCGATCGCCGACGCGCGCGAGCTTGCCGCATTGCTGGCCAGCCGCCGCAACGACCTGGAGGCGCCTGCGCGAACGCTGCTCCCGGCCATCGGCGAGGTGCTGGCGGCGCTGGCGGCGGCGCCGGGCTGCCTGCTCGCGCGCATGTCCGGCAGCGGGGCGACCTGTTTCGGCCTGTTCGCCGACGCGATCGGCGCGACTGTGGCCGCCGCGGCGCTTGCGCGCGCGCATCCCGGCTGGTGGGCGGCGCCGGGCCGGCTGGTCGACGACATCGCCAAGGTCGCGCCGCAGGTTTAGAGGCGGTTGAAGCCCCGCCGGGCGGGCAGTATGGTGCGCCCGCTTGGGGCGTAGCCAAGCGGTAAGGCAGCGGATTTTGATTCCGCCATCCCCAGGTTCGAATCCTGGCGCCCCAACCAGCCAGTCCGCTAGGTCGGCTCCCGCCAGATTTTTCCGCGCCGCCGCACCGCGTCGAGCCGTCGCCAAGTCTCCGCGTCGGTCGGCGCAAGCGCGTGGCCCTGGGGTTGCGGCGGGGCGGTGCGCCAGCCGAGCGCGTCCATGACGGCGTCCGACTCGAGGTAGTCCTGCAGCAGCGCCGTCAGCATCGCGCGAAAGGCGGGCGCGTCGCGGGCCTCGACATCGGCCACGATGGCGCGGCGGCGCAAAGGATCCGCTGCGGCGAAAGCGTCGATGCCGCCGGCGCCGGCGGCGATGGCTTCGAGGACGGCCGCGTCCGCGTCGCCGCGCAGGGCGACGCCGGCCGCGCGCGCGCTCGGCAGCACGCCGTCCCCGGGCAGGAGGGTGTCGCACACCGCCGCCAGGAAGGCGGGCGGGAAGGACGGGGCCGTCATGCGACCGCCTGCGCCAGGTCGTCGGCGAACTTCAGCGCCACCGCGCCGATCGTCGAGCCGGGGTTCACCGCGCCCACGGTGGGGAACACGCTGCCATCGGCGACGAGAAGATTCTGCACGGCATGGCAGCGCCCGCTGGCGTCGACCACGGACGTCGCAGGGTCGCTTCCCATCCGCGCCGTGCCCAGCAGGTGCCAGCCGGTGACCGGGGATATCTCCATCCGCGCCATGCGGTAGGCGCCCGCCGCACGCAGCGCTTCCTCCGCCCGTGCCAAGCCGAAATCCAGGCACCGGCGCGAATGCGCGGATAAGGTGTATTCGACCTTCACGCCGGGCAGTCCGTCGGCTTCGATCCGGTCGGCAAGCACGACCCGGTTGTGCGCCTCCGGCAGGTCCTCGGCCAGCACGAGGATCGGGACGGAGTGGCGGAATTCCTGCCGCAGCAGGCGATGCGCCTCCGCGCCCCAGGCGCGCTCCAGCCGGCTTGCCTGGATCAGCGCGGAGTTTTCGCGCGCGACCTGCAGATGGACGCCGCGCTTGAAGCCGCGCGCCTCGTCCGTCTCGTAGAACTCGTGGCTGTAGATGGCGCAGCCCACCGGACCCGCCGGGCCGTCCAGTTCCTCCTCGAACATGCCGCGGATATAGGCGGCGGGATGGAACATCAGGTAGCGCCCCAGGGCGGGGCTTTCCACGCCCGAGGCCAGCAGCAGCCGCGCCGTGCCGATGCCGTTGCAGGCCACGACGACGAAGGACGCGGGCTGCACGACCTCTGCGCCGGCGGCGTCGCGATAGCGTACGCCGGTCGCGCGGCCGCCCTCGATCTCCACCTGCTGCACGACGCATTGGGTACGCAGCGCGACGCCGGCGGCGACCGCCTTGGGAACATAGGTGAAATCGGTCGACGACTTGGCGCGGTTGACGCAGCCCTGCAGGCAGGGGCCGCAATTGTTGCAGGCCGCGCGCCCGGCATGGGCCACCGAGTTGATCGCCGCGTCCACAGGCCACCAGTGCCAGCCCAGCCGGTCGAAGCCGCGCGCGGCCGCCATGCCCAGCCGGCCCAGCGCGAAGGGCGGCATCGGCCGCTCCGGCTTGGGCGGATAGGCGGGATCGCCGGCCAGGCCCGCGACGTCCATCGCCGCGTCGTTGGCGTCGTAGTAGGGCTCGAGGTCGAAATAGCCGAAAGGCCAATCGTCGCCGACGCCGTCCAGGCTCCGCGTGCGGAAGTCAGAGGGATGCAGGCGCGGGAAATGCGCGGCCCAGGTGATGGTCGATCCGCCCACGCCGCACCACATCAGCGGCTTGAAGACGGACGCGCTGTCGTCGACCGGATAGTCCGCGGAGAGCGATGGCTTGCCCGAACGCAGGCGCTGGTTCGGCGCGGTTGCCCATTCCTCGAACGCGGCGCGCTGCCAATCGCGCCGGAGCGCCGGCATGGCCTGGCGGTCCACCCAGCCGCCCCGTTCCAGGCAGACGATCCTGAGCTTGGGCGCACGCTCGGCCAGCCGGGCGCAGAAGGCCGAGCCGCCCAGGCCAGCGCCGACCACGACAACATCCACCGCATCCAACCGGCGTGCCGGCATTAGGCCATGTCCTTCGCGCTTGCCCGCCCGGCGCCCGGCCGGATTGGCCGGCGGGGCCCGCTTCGGATACGTTGCCATCGCCGTGGTGTCAAAGTCGGGGCGCCCTTGACGATCAGCCTGTCCGTTCTCGACCAGTCGACGGCCCTTGCCGGCCGGGCGCCGGAGGAATCGATCCGCGAGACCTTGGAGCTGGCGCGGTTGTGCGACGGGCTGGGCTATCGCCGCTTCTGGGTCAGCGAGCACCACAATCACCCCAGCATCGTCGGCACCGCGCCCGAGATCATGGTCGCCGCGATCGCCGCCACTACCAGGCGCATCCGCGTGGGCAGCGCCGGCGTGATGCTGCCGCACTACTCGGCGCTGAAGGTGGCCGAACAGTTCCGCGTGCTGGAGGCGATCGCGCCC
This sequence comes from uncultured Rhodospirillaceae bacterium, assembly GCA_964393375.1. Classification (GTDB taxonomy): domain Bacteria; phylum Pseudomonadota; class Alphaproteobacteria; order JAEULC01; family JAEULC01; genus JAEULC01. Next base: position 7,539 of record CAYMTM010000035.1, on the reverse strand, counting down.
GGGCGCATCGACCTGGGGGTGGGACGCGCACCCGGTGGCGATTTCCGCAGCGCGCTGGCGCTCAACCCGCGCGCTGAAACGGCGGCCGACCAGTTCCCTGCCCAGCTCAGCGACCTTGCGGCCTGGGTGTCCGGGGCGCCGCTGCCCGATGGCCATCCGTTTCAGGGGGTGATGGCGCATCCGGCCGGCAATACCGTGCCGGAGATCTGGGTGCTCGGCAGTTCGGACTACGGCGCGCAGGTGGCGGCGCATTTCGGCCTACCTTATTGCTTCGCCTGGTTTTTCACCGACGGCCGCGGCGCGGAGTACGCGCTCGGCCTGTACCGCGAGCGCTATCGGCCGAGCCCGCGCCATCCCGCGCCCCATGCCGCGATCTGCGTGTGGGCGCTGGCCGGCACTACGGAGACGGTTGCCCAGCACCATTTCACCTCGCGCGCGATCTGGCGGGTGGCGCGCGACCGCAACATGCTGGCGCCGCTGCCTAGTCCCGAAGCGGCAGCCGAATTCGCGCTCAGCGATCAGGAGCGCGCCAAGGTGGCGGAGATGCGCAAGACCGCCATGGTGGGCGCGCCGGAACAGGTGAAGAAGCGCATCGACGCGCTGGCCGAGTCGTTGCAGGTCCAGGAAGTGGCAGTTGTCACCTGGGCGCACGATCCCGAGGCTCGGCGGGCGTCCTACACGCTTCTCGCGCGCCAATACAGGCTGAAGAAGGCGGCGTAGCGATGCGCCTGAGGACCCCGCCCGCGGCGGAAGACCTGGAGGCCGTGCGCCGCTGGTTCGCGCGCCTGGCGGAATGCGTGCGGGCGGTCGACTACGAGGCGGCTTATCCGCTGTTCGCGGACGACCTGATCGCGTTCGGCACGTTCACCGATTTCGTTTCCGAGCGCCCGCAGGTGGTGCGCGAGCAGTGGATGAACGTCTGGCCGACCATCCGCAACTTCCGCTGGCGGCTCGACGGGGTGCAGGCGATCGTCTCGCCCGACCGGCTTTCCGCGGTCGGCATGGCGATCTTCGACTCCGACGGATTCAATCCGGACGGCACCCGCTTCGACCGGCGCGGCCGTGCGACGGTAGCCTTTGCCCGCGGCAGGCCCGCCGACGAATGGATTGCCATCCACACGCACATGTCACTGTTCCGCGGCACGCCCGACCGCTCCTACGGCCGGTTCGGTTGAACGCGCGCCTATGCGTGGAAGAGGGCGATCGTGCGGACCTCGATGCTCTCGCGCGGCGGCGCGTCCATCGGGGCGGTGGGGTCCTGGAACGCGGCGTGGGCGGTGAAGCGGGCGCGGGCGCGGTCGGAATCGTAGCACTTGATCAGCACGACCTCGTCGCGCTGCATGGCGGGGAAGTAGAACCAGCGGTGCCGTTCGTCGTAGGTGACGGCGTAGGTCTCGCCGACCCGGTCGGGATAGATCAGGTCGGTCGCAATGAAGTCGCTTGGCTGCATGCTGCGCGCGTCGCACAGCGCAAGCGGCCAGTCGACCAGCGACCCGCGGATTGGCCGCCAGGCATTGACGAAGGCGAAGCGGCCTTTCAGCAGGCGGTCCGCCAGCGCGTCGCCCAGCACGGCGCGGGCGCGCTGCGGCCCCGATTTCTCGGTGAAGTCGTTATGCACGCGCGACACCGGCTGCTTGACGCCGGCCGGCCGGCTCGGGGAAGAGTTGCGCAGGTTGTGGTCGAACGCCACGACGCGATCGGCTCCGGTCGCTGCTGCCACCAGCTTCTCGACCTCGGGGCAGTAGACGTTCCTGACCTCGCCGCCATCGTAGAAATCCGCCACGGCGCTGCGGTGCCGGTGGAGGGTAAAGCCTTGAAGATCGAGCGAAAGCAGACCGGAAACGTGTCGACCGTTCCGGATCGTGACCCTGCGCTCCGCGTAGCGCCCCGAGCGCTGGGGCTGCCCCGGCGGCGGGTCGTAGGCGTAGGCGTAAGGTTTCTCGGCCGAGGGCAGGATGTAGTTCAGGTTGGCCTCGATGCCGTCCAGGGCGAACAGGCGGTCGCCGTCCATGACGTGTCTCCCGGTGGTTCGTTCCTTCAGGGAAACGTGGTTTCGGCCGGCCGCTGGCGCAAATGATGTCTGTTCAGCCCAGGATGAAGAAATTCTAAGGCATAGAATCCCGACTCCCGCCCGTGGAATCCGGGCCTTGAGCCACGGCCTGCGAGCCCGGCCTAGATCCGTGTCCGGCACCCAGGCGCGAGAAACCGTCTGCCACGGCGCCCGCTTTGGGTGTAGATAGCGGGGACCATGCTCGGAACTCGTCGCCGGGCAACGTTCGGAGTGCCGCTCGCCGCGGCGCTGGGGGAGGCGGACGATGCTACGACGATTGATCGTCCGGGACCTTGCCGGGCCCGGATTCGAACCATTCGGGCGAGTTATCGCAATGCCCGACCGGGCCCAGGCCAGTGTGGGTACCGTCAACCTGACTTGGCCGCTGCCGTTCGAGTCGGACGGCGATCCCGAGTTGGCGGTGGTGCGGTTTCCTTACCAAAAGATGCGGTTCAGCGTGTTCGAGCGCCACTACCGCGTGACGCAAGGCTTCGTCATGCTCGACGGTCCCGCCGCAATCCTTGTGGTCGCGCCGCCGACTCCGGGGCGGGACCGGCCCGAGGCCGAGGACGTGGCGGCGTTCCGGATGCGGCCCGGCGAGGGGATCGTCTTTCATCGCGGAACCTGGCACACGCTGGTGCGCTTTCCGGTTGCACCACCGCATGCGACCGCACTGATGCTGACCGAGCGCCAGACGTCCGAGGAATTCGCCCGCGTCGGCATCGACGGGGTGTTGCAGCGCAGCCAAGTGGCGGACCTGAAAGCGCTCGACGGCAACGAGTTCGAAGTCGACCTCGCCGCCGCACCATAGCCCGCCCGGTGGAGCATTGCCGACCGGCAGGGGACCCATGCGCGGACGCCGGTCGGCGTTAGGCAGTTGTTTAGACATTAACACCTATCTGCGATGGTCAGAGGGGCGTGCGCCGATGCGCGCGGGCTTGGCGAGAAGGGGCGAGGTAGGAACGTCCGGATGGCGGTCTTGGATATGGCGCGGCGCCCATTGACCCAGTTCGACGACAAGGACTTTTCGAGAAATGCGCTGAACGGGCTTGAGATCGTCGGCCGCACGGTCCGCAACGCCAGGTTCGATGGCGCATCTCTGCGCAATGCGACGTTCGAGCGGAGCACGTTCCTCGACTGCTCCTTCGTCGGCGCGGTTCTCGACGGCAGCCGGTTGGCGGGGGCGGTGTTCGAGAACTGCGACTTCACGGGCGCCCATCTGGTGAAGGTGGACGCCCGCGACGCCGTGTTCCGCACCGCGCAGGTGCTGAACTATGCTGGGCGCCGCGGCGACAGCATGGACAGTGAACCCGTTGTCTCATTCGACGGCGCCACGATCGCCAATTCCACCTTTACCGGCGCCCGGTTGACCAGAGCGTCGATGCACAACGTGCGCGCGACCAATGTCGACTTCCGCGACGCCGACCTGGCGGGAGCGAAGTTCGAGGGCTGCACCATCGCCGGCTCGCAGTTCGCCGGCGCGAAGCTTGACGGCGCCGACTTCTCGCAGACCGAGGACGCGCGCGAGGCGCTGCCGGGATGGGCACGGAACCTCGTCGTCCTGCTCCGGCGTCCGGCCGCAATGGACTTGGTCAAGGCGATCCGTCGGCATGAGGAGTGGCTCAAGACCAACGGCGGGGCGGGCGAGCGCTTGGCGCGCAGGGCGCTCGACATCAGCCGCGCGCGGCTCGACGGGCGCGATCTGTCGGGATGTAGCCTGCGCGACTGCCGGCTCGACTTCGCCAGCCTGCGGAACGCGCGGCTGATCACGGCCGATCTGCGCGGCACAAGCTTCATCAAGGCCGACTTGACCGGTGCCGATCTGCGACAGGCGCTGATCGACCCCGATGCGCTGACGCGGGCGGTCGGCGCCGATCCCGGAGCCTAGCGGCGATCCGGCCCTTGGGCCAGGATCGCGGCCCCGCCGTCCAGCGCGATCTCCTTGACCAGCTTCTGGGTGATGGCCTCGGCAAAGCTCTCGAAGCCTTCCACCACCATGGTGAAGGCGCCCGGGCCGCCGATCACGTTGAGTTTGAAGTAGTTCTCCAGCCCGCCCGGCGGATGGGTGTGCTCGGGGTTCCATGGCATCGGCTCGGGGCTCAGGATCACCAGCGCGTTGATGGTGATGCCGGCGGCGACCGCGTCATCGCGCGCCAGGACAGGCGGCCGCCCGTTGGTGTTGGTGCCGTCGCCCGATACGTCGATCACGCGGCGCTCGCTCTCGACCACGGTCGTGTCGAGCAGCCTGACCGACGCGTCGATCGCCGCGCCGATCGCGGTCCGATTGGCGGCCGAGCGCGGCTCGACCAGGAGGCGCTCGGCGAAATAGTCGGCCGACTCACCGTCGCCGATCACGGTCCAGTCGATGATGACCCTGTGCGATTCGGTTCCGGACCACTCGAAAAAGCACACTGCGATCCGGCCGAGCGGGCCGGAACGTATCGCGCGCATTACCCGCGGATCGCGGAAGGCGGCGGCATAGCCCTGGCGCTGCAACGCGAATTCGCGCTCGTCGACGCTGCGCGACACATCGGCCGCCAGCACCAGCTTCAGATCCACCTCCTCGGCGGCGGCGAGCGTCCGCGGCAGCGCTGCCAGGACCGACAGGACCAGCGCCAGGGCGGCGCGACGGAACATCAGCAAGGATGACAATGCTGCCTCCGTGCCAAGCAATGCCATACTGTAGCGTATCGTTGCGCGGGCGACGAGGGCGCCCGGGCCGGGCGGTCGCACGCGGGAATCCGGGCACTGGGCATGAAGGTCTTGTTTCTGCACCGATTCTTCCCTGCACAGTATCGGCACCTGGCGGCGGCGCTGGCGGCCGACCCGGCGAACGAGGTCCATTTCGTCGCGGCCGAGGACGAGCCTGATTCGGCGCTGGCGGGCGTGTCCACGCATCGCTATGCCCCGACGCGCGCGGCGCACGGCAGTACGCATCACTACCTGCAATTCGCCGAAAATGCCGTGCTGCACGGACAGGCGGCGTTCCGTACCATGCGCAAGCTGGCGCAGCAGGGATTCCGGCCGGACGTCATTGGCGCGCATGCGGGCTTCGGCGCCGGCCTGTTCGCCGCCGAGGCCTTTCCGGACGTGCCGATCCTTGCTTATGCCGAGTGGTTCTACCGGGCACGAAACAGCGATGCGGATTTTCTCGACCCGACCGGGCCGAGCGACGACGATGCCTGCCGCCTCAAGATGCGCAACGCCGGGATCCTCGCCGAGCTGGCCGCGGCGACCCGGATCGTCTGCCCGACCGAATTCCAGCGCGATCAATTCCCTGCAGGGCTTCGCGAGCGGATCGCGGTTCTGCACGACGGGGTCGATACGGACTATTTCTCCCCGTCCGAGGGTCGGGCGGCGCTCGATCTGCCAATTCCGGCAGACGCCCCGATCGTGACCTATGCAACCCGTGGCCTCGATCCCTATCGCGGATTTCCGCAATTCATGCGGGCGGCGGCGCTGCTGCTGGCGCGCCGTCGGGACGTGCAGGTGGTGGTCGCCGGCGAGGACCGCGTCTTCTATGGCGCCCGCGCGCCGGGCGGGCGGTCTTGGAAAGTAGCAATGCTGGCAGAGCTCGGCGGCCTGGATTTGTCGCGAATCCATTTCGTCGGCCCGCTCGACTATTCGCGCTACCGAACGCTGCTGAGGGCCTCCAGCGTCCATGTCTATCTGACCGTGCCCTTCGTGCTGTCCTGGTCGCTGCTCGAGGCGATGGCGACCGGCTGCGCCATCGTGGCGTCGAACACGGCGCCGGTGCGCGAGTTCATACAGGACGGCGTCGAGGGTTTGCTGGTCGATTTTTTTTCTCCCGAGGCGATCGCCGACCGGGTTGAGGCGGCCCTTTCCGGCGGCGAACGGATTGCGGTGCTTCGCCGCACGGCGCGCGGCGCCGCGCTTGAGCGCTTCGCCCTCGCGCGGTTGCTTCCGCGCCAGGTGGGAATCCTGCGCGAGATTGCCGGTCGCGATTGAACCGCATCCGATGCGTCGCGGCGGCATTTGTCGCGAACAGATAGGGCATTTTTCGGAACTCGGATGCCGGGGGCCGGATCGCACACGGCGTGACCGCTATGCGCCCCCTACGCCGGATTGACGGGCTGCCTCAAAGCTGGTCGACAGCACGTTGACCGCCATCGTGTTCTCCGTACCGGCAATCCGTGCCATCGAGCGGACCCGATCGGCCAGGCGTCCCGCTGCGCACGTGCCTCTGATCTTTCCGGCAAGTTTGGCGCGCAAGCCCGGAACTTGCCCGTCAAACCCGCGACAAATATCTGCAAGAATCACATTTATTTTTATCTTGTTTTTCTAATGGTTTGTCTATTTGTGCACAGCACTATTTGCTTGATTACTTGGGTGTTGCCTGTCTATATTGGAGAAGGATTAATACGAACCACAGCCATTCGGGGGCACCTATGGCGACGATTCCGGGCAGCGCGTTCAACGACTTTCTCCGCGGCACGAACGATGCCGACACGATTTTCGGGGGCAGCGGCAACGACCGCATCTACGGCAAGGGTGGCAACGACAGCGTGTTCGCCGGCAGCGGCAACGACAAGGTGTTCGGCGGCGCCGGCGACGACAAGCTCGACGGTGGCAGTGGCAACGACACGATGCACGGCGGCTCCGGCCACGATTGGCTCGGCGGCGGCTCCGGCAACGACAAGCTCTACGGCGGCAGCGGCGACGACGAGATCTCGGGCGGCAGCGGCAACGACTTCATCCACGGCGGCCGCGGCGCCGACACCATCCACGGCAACTCCGGGGACGACACGGTCCACGGCGGCAGTGGCAACGACAAGATCTACGGCGAAGCCGGCAACGACAAGGTCTATGGCGGCGACGGCAACGACTCGGTGTCGGGCGGCGCCGGCAACGACTACGTCTCGGGCGGCGACGGCGACGATGTCGTCAGCGGCGATGCTGGCGACGACACCGTCCATGGCGGCCGCGGGGACGACAAGGTCTATGGCGGCGACGGCAACGACAAGCTGTACGGCGATGACGGCGACGACTTCGTCAGCGGCGGCCTAGGCAACGACGTCATCCATGGCGGCAAGGGCGATGACCGCCTCGAGGGCGGCGCCGGCGACGACACGGTTCACGGCGGCGACGGCGACGACAAGATCGTCGGCTGGACCGGGAACGACAAGCTGTTCGGCGGCGACGGCGACGACACCATCTGGGGCGGCGACGGCAACGACGTGATCGGCGGCGGCGCCGGCGACGACCGGCTCAGCGGCGGCGACGGCAACGACGTCTTCGTGTTCAACAGCGGCGGCGGCAGCGACGTCGTCCTCGACTTCCATAAGGGCGAGGACATGCTGCAGATCCAGAAAAACATCAACGGCCTGCACATCGAGAGCGCGGCCGACGTGTCGGCCTTCGTCTCCGACGACGGTCACGGCAACGCGGTGATCGACCTTGGCGGCGACAGCATTACGCTGATCGGCGTCAGCGCCGACGACATCCACAACAATCCTAACGCATTCTTC
>CAYMTM010000034.1:0-27824 GCA_964393375.1 uncultured Rhodospirillaceae bacterium | reverse complement strand
CCGAAATCCTGGCGGCGTCGCGCGCGCCGGTCGTGCACGGCATGGCGGCGGACATCGCGGGCCAGCGCGCCGCGCTGGCGCTGGCGCGCAGGATCGGCGGCGCGGTCGACCACCTGGCGGGCGACGGCATGATGCGCAACCTGCAAGCGATGCGCGAGAGCGGCTGGATCACCGCGAGCCTTGCCGAGATCCGCAACCGCGCCGACCTGATCGTGAGCTTCGGCGATCCCGCCCGGGCCATCCCGCGCTTCTGGGAGCGCGTCGCGTTTCCGCCCGCGACGCTCGCGCGCGACGTGCCACCCGCGCGCGCGGTCGTGCTGCTCGGCGAGGGAATCGCGCGGGAGGGCGCCGAAGTTCTGCGCATGCCGCAAGATGCGATGCCGGCGGTCGTAGCGGCGCTGGCCGCGCTTGCGCAGGGGGGAAAGGTGTTCGCGGACCCGGTCGGCGGGATCGCGGTCGCGGACCTGGCGCGGTTGGTCGAGCGTCTGAAGGGGGCGCGCTATGGCGTCGTCGCCTGGGATGCGGCGGCGATGGCCTTCCCTGAGGCCGACCTGACGGTTGCGGCGATCGCCGCCCTGCTGCGCGCGCTCAACGGCGCCACGCGGGCGGTAGGTCTGCCCTTGGGAGGCGCGGGCAATGCGCCGGGCGCGCAGGCATCCGCCTTGTGGCTGGCGGGCGTAGCTCCGCGCCTGCGCTTCGTCCGGGGCGAAGCACGGCACGACGCCGTGCTGTGGTCGGCCGGGCGGATGATCGCCGCGGGCGAATGCGACGCGCTGCTGTGGATCGACGCCTTCACGCGCCGCCCGCCGCCGACCGCGCCGGGCGTCCCGCTGATCGCCCTCGCCCGCCCCGGCGCGACCTTCGCAGCCCCGCCCGCCGTGTTCGTGCCGGTGGCCACGCCCGGCCTCGACCATGCCGGCCACGTGCTGCGCGGCGACGCCATCGTGGCGCTGCGGCTGGACAGGCTGCGCGAAAGCAAGCTGTCCGGCGTGGAGGCAGTCGTGAAGAGGATCGCCGATTCGCTTCCTTCCGTCATGGCCGAGCATGACGAAGTCGCAGGGCGCAAGGCGTCATGCTGACCCTCGTCAAAGGCGGCCGGGTGATCGACCCCGCGCACGACGTCGACGCGGTGCGCGACCTCTATATCCGCGACGGGCGCATCGTCGCCGATCCGGGACCGGGCGCGCGGGTCGACGCCACGCACGACGCGACCGGCATGGTGGTGATGGCGGGCGGCATCGACCTGCACAGCCACATCGCCGGCGGCAAGATGAACCTGGCGCGCGCCCTGACGCCGGAACTCGAGGGCGTCATCCCGCCCGCAACAGAGGTGGGTCTGAGATACGCGGCGATGGGCTACACCATGGCGGTCGAGCCGGCCATGGTGCCGTCCAACGCCCGCCAGGCGCATCTGGAAATGGCGGACATCCCGATCATCGATCGCGGCGCCTACGCCATGCTGGGCAACGACGACTTCCTGCTGCGTTTGATGCTGGCCAAGCGCGACCACCGCGCCATCGCCGACTACGTCGGCACGATGATGGCGGCGACCCGCGCGCTCGGCGTGAAGGTGGTCAACCCCGGCGGGATCGCCGCCTTCAAGTTCAACGCCCGCAAGCTGGAGCTCGACGAAGAGGGCCCGTTCTACGGCCAGACGCCGCGCGCCGTGCTGTGCACCCTCGCGCGCGCGCTTCAAACGCTCGGCGTGCCGCACCCCCTGCACGTGCATTGCAGCAACCTGGGCATTCCGGGCAACGCCGACACGACGCTCGGTACCATCCGCGCGGCCGAGGGGTTGCCGGTGCACCTGACACACCTGCAATTCCACAGCTACGGCGCTGAGGGCGACCGCCAATTCTCTTCCGCCGCCCGGCGCATCGCCGAGGCGGTCAACGCGGCCGGGAACGTCAGCATCGACGTGGGCCAGGTGATGTTCGGCCGGACCGTCACCGCCTCGGCCGACACGATGGCGCAGTTCCGCAATTCCCGTTTCGCCCGTCCGCGCAAGTTCGTGTGCATGGACATCGAATGCGACGGCGGCTGCGGGCTGGTGCCGTTCCGCTACCGCTCGCGCGACTTCGTCAACGCGCTGCAAAGGGCGATCGGGCTCGAGCTGTTCCTGCTGATCGACGACCCGTGGCGCGTGGCGCTCACGACCGACCACCCGAACGGCGGGGTATTCACGTCGTATCCGCGCCTGATCCGCCTCTTGATGGACAAGAGCTTCCGCGACGACGCGCTGGCCGCCATCGAGCCGCACGCCCGCGCGGCCACCACCTTGGGATCGATCGCGCGCGAATACACCCTGCGCGAGATCGCGATCCTCACACGCGCCGGACCGGCGCGGCTGCTGGGGCTCAAGGACCGCGGCCACCTGGCGCCGGGTGCGGCGGCGGACATCGCGGTCTATCGCCCCGCCGCGAACGCCGAGACGATGTTCGAGGCGCCGGCGCTGGTGTTCAAGAACGGCGCGCTGGTCGCGCGCGACGGCCGCGTCCCGGACGACGTCCGCGCCGTCCCGCCGCGCGGCGCGACGCATGTTGTCCGCCCTGAACGCGACAAGGCGGTCGAGCGTGAGCTGCGCGAATGGTACGACCGCTACATGCTGCAGTCCTTCGACCGCTTCGCGCTGAAGGACGACGAGTTTGGCCCCCACGACCGGCTCGTCCTCCACCCCTGCCGGGCAAGGGCGCAATGACGGAGCCCCGGAGCTCCCCTGCCCCGCGCGAGGCGCGGGATAGAGTCGGCGGAGCCGCGCGATGGAATTGAACGGCGTCGCGATCGCCGACAACTTCGCCGAGGCGTTCGGCATGCGCGCGACGCGGCTGGTCATCACGTCGGACACGTCGGACTGGGCGATGCGCGCGGCCGAGAGCATGACCGGCTTCGCCACCTCGGTGATCGGCTGCGGATGCGAGGCGGGGATCGAGCGCACGCTCGCGCCGGCCGAGACGCCGGACGGGCGGCCGGGCGTCGCCGTGCTGGTGTTCGCCGCGTCCTCGGCCGATCTCGCCAAGCAGGTGCCGCTGCGCGTCGGCCAGAGCGTGCTGACCTGCCCCGGCACCGCCGTCTATTCCGGGCTCGCGGCCGAAGAGCAGGTGGATGTCGGCGCCGGGCTGCGCTATTTCGGCGACGGGCACCAGATCGCCAAGCGGCTGGACGGCGTGCGCTACTGGCGCATCCCGGTGATGGACGGCGAGTTCCTGTGCGTCGAGCGCGCCGGCATGGTGCGCGCGATCGGCGGCGGCAATTTCCTGCTGCTGGGCATGACGCGCGCGGCGGCGCGGCGCGCGGCCGAGCGCGCGGTCCAGGCGATGCGCGCGCTGCCCAACATCGTCCTGCCCTTCCCCGGCGGCGCGGTGCGGTCGGGCTCGAAGGTCGGCTCGAAATACAAGGGGCTCGTCGCCTCGACCAACGACGCCTGGTGCCCGACGCTGCGCGCGGCGAGCAACACGGCCCTGCCGCCCAATGTCGAAAGCGTGCTGGAGATCGTGATCGACGGCCTGACGGAAGGCGACGTCGCCAAGGCGATGCGCGCGGGCATCCGGGCGGCCTGCATCCCCGACAGCGGGCTGGTGCGCATCGACGCCGGCAATTACGGCGGAAAGCTGGGCAAGTTCCGGTTCCGCCTGCGCGAGGTGATGGGGTGATGCGGACATGCGCCTGCCTGGCCCCTCGCCCGCGCGAGGCGTGGGAGTGGCAGGGGCCCGAGGCCGCCAAGCCTCGGCAGGGTGAGCGCACGCCGCCGGCCCTCCCCCGGTTCGCTGCGCGCACCGCCCTCTGCCGCGCAGGCGCGCAGGCGAGGGGCGGGAGCGCCGCATGATCGCCCTCACGCTGCGCCCCGACCTGCCGCCGGGGCGCATCAGTCTCGCCGGCGTCATTCCCACGGCGCTTGCGGGCAGGACTGCGGCGGAGATCGAGCGCCTGTCGATCGTGTTCGGCAATCGCGCGGTGCCGCTGGCCGAGCTGTTGCGCGTGACGGGCGCGCCCGGCGACACGCTCGTGCTCGCCGGCACCGATGCGCGCTGCGATTCGATCGGCGAGGGGCTGGACGGCGGCACGCTGGTCGTGGAGGGCGACGCCGGGCTCTACGCGGCCCGCGCGATGAAGGGCGGCACGCTGCACGTCAGGGGCAATGCCGGCGATCTCTTCGCCTCCGCCCTGCCCGGCACGCGGCGCGGCATGGCGGGCGGCATCGCGCGCATCGACGGCGGCGTCGGCGACCGGGCGGGCGAGTTCCTGCGCCGGGGCATCGTGCTGGTCGGCGGCGACGCCGGCGCCTATTGCGGCGCGCGCGCGACGGCCGGGACGGTCGTGGTGCTGGGCCGGGCCGGCGCCATGGCCGGCTGGTCGCTCCGGCGCGCGAGCCTGGTGCTGGCGCGGATGCCCGTATCGATGCCGCCCACGTTCGGCGACGCCGGCGTGCACGAGCTGCTCTATCTGCGCCTGCTGGCGCGCGCGCTCGGCCTGGCGGAGGATCGCTTCGCGCGCGTGCGTCGCTTCGCCGGCGATACCCAGGCCGGCGGCAAGGGCGAAATCCTGGTGGCGGTGTGAGCCCCGGGGGCATGACGACCGTCTACATCGCCTTCGGCAGCAACCTGGGCGACCGGGTGGCGAACATCCGCCGCGCGATCCGGATGCTGGCGCCCGAGGTGCGGGTGGAGCGGATCTCGCCGCTCTACGAGACGGCGCCGGCCTACGTGACCGACCAGCCGCGCTTCGTCAACGGCGTACTGCGCGCGGAAACCGCGCTGGCGCCGGCCGAGCTGCTGGACCATCTCAAGCGGATCGAGCGCGCGGTCGGGCGCACGCCCGGCAAGCGCTATGGACCCAGGCTGATCGACCTGGATATCCTGTTCCACGGCGATACGGTGCTGGCGGGGCCGGCGCTGGAAATCCCGCATCCGCGGCTGCCCGAGCGCCTGTTCGTGCTGCGACCGCTGGCCGATATCGCGGGCGACCTGGTCCACCCAGTGCTGAAGCGGTCGGTCGCGTCGCTGCATGCCGCGCTGCCGGACGATCCGGCGATGCGGCGGATGGAGGAAACCCTTGTGGTGTGAGGACGGGAGGACAGGATGACCTTGCGCGCGGCGATCTTCCTTCTCGCGCTCGCGACCGGCTTCGGCGCGGCGGCGCAGGAGGCGAGCGTCACCGGCACCGCGACCTATCGCGAGCGCATGGCGCTTCCGCCGGACGCGGTGTTCGAGGCGGTGCTGGAGGATATCTCGCGCGCCGACGCGCCGGCGGTCGCGCTCGGCCGTTTCGCCTCCGGGCCGACGTTGCAGGTGCCCACGCCTTTCGCCATTCCCTATGACCCGGCGCGGATCGATCCCGCCGGGCGCTACGCGCTGCGCGCGCGGATCCTCGCGGGCGGGCGGCCGCTGTTCGTCAGCGACGCGCCGGTGCCGGTGCTGACCCAGGGCGCGCCCGCACGCGCGGAGCTGCTGCTGCGGCGCTTCGGTGCCGCGCCGGGCGCCGCAAGCGCGCCGGCGCCCGGACCGCGCAAGGCGCTGCGCGGGCTCTACCGCTATGCGGCCGATGCCGGGCAGTTCGCGGACTGCGCCACCGGCGCCATCCTGCCGGTCGCGCCGGAAGCCGACAACGCGGCGCTGGAGCGCGCCTACGCCGCCGCCCCGCACGCGCCGGGCGCCGACGTGCTGGTCGAGCTCGACGGGCGGGTCGCCGAACGGCCCAAGGCCGACGGCGCGGGCACCCGGCCGAGCTTGCTGGTCGACCGCTTCCGCGGCGCCTGGCCGGGCGAGAGCTGCGGCGCGCCCGGCGCGCCGGCGGCGCTGCGCGGCACCTACTGGCGGCTGACGCGGCTGGAGGGCCGGCCGGTCGTGGCCCGGCCCGACCGGCGCGAGCCGCACCTCGTCCTCGGCGCGGGCGACGACCGCGTCAGCGGCGCGGGCGGCTGCAACGCGTTCAGCGGCTCCTACGCGGTGAGCGGCCCGTCGATCCGCCTGCGCCCGCTGGCGGCGACGATGATGGCCTGCGCGGACGGCATGGAGCGCGAGCGCGCCTTCCTCGGCGCGCTCGGCCGCGTCCAGCGCTGGCAGGTCTCCGGGCAGCATCTGGAGCTCAAGGACGACGCCGGCCGGATGCTGGCGCGCTTCGAGGCGCGCGCACCGCGTTAGCCGCGACGGCGGCGCAGCACAAGGTACCCCGCGATCAGCAGCCCGGCCGCCGCCCACAGCGCGCCCTGCACCATCGGGCTTTCCAGGCTGAGCCTCTCCAGGCTCCAGCCGAGCGCGGCGCCGGGCAGCGCCACCGCCGGCGCCCAGACGATCGCCGAGCCGATATTGGCGATCCAGAAATTGCGCTGGGGCATCTCCATCATGCCGGCCGCGAGCGGGATCACCGCGCGCACCGGGCCGAAGAAGCGGCCGATCGCCACGCTCTTGCCGCCGTGGCGGTTGAAGAAGGCATGCCCGCGGTCGAGCCAGTCGGGATGGCGCGTGAAGGGCCACAGCTTCGGCACCACGTGCTTGAACCGCAGCCCGATCCAGTAGCTGACCGCATCGCCCATCGTCGCGCCGAACGCGCCCGCGATCAGCAGCGGCCACAGCGACAGCGCGCCCGAGGGCACCAGCGCGCCTGCCGCCACCATCACCGCGAAGCCGGGCGTCAACAGGCTGACGAAGGCCAGCGACTCGCCGAAGCAGACCAGCGCGATGATCACGTAGGCCAGCATCTCGTTCTGCCGGATGAGCTCCAGGATCCACTCGACCATCGCCGTCCTATCCCGCGTCCTCGATGTAGCGCGCCTCGAGATGGGCGCGGAAGTCGGCGTCGTCCAGCCTGGCGCCGGTCGCGACCTCGAGGACCTCGTCGGTGGTCGCCAGCGAGCCCTTGGCGTGCACGTTCCGGCCCAGCCAGGCGAGCAGCGGGGAAAAGTCGCCCCGCGCGATCGCCGGCTCGATCGCGGGATCGGCGCGCTTGGCCGCGCGGTAGAGCTGGGCCGCCGCCATCGCGCCCAGGGTGTAGGTCGGGAAATAGCCCCAGGCGCCGTCCGGCCAATGGATGTCCTGCAGACAGCCCTGCCGGTCGTCGGGCGGCGCGATGCCGAGCAGCGCTTTCATGCCGTCGTTCCAAGCCCCCGGCAGGTCGCTGAGCGCCAGGTCGCCCGCGATCATCGCGGTCTCGAGCCGGTAGCGCAGGATGATGTGCGCGGGATAGGTCACCTCGTCGGCGTCCACGCGGATGAAGCCCGGCTCGACGCGCGTGTAGATGCGGTGGATGTTCTCCGCCTCCCACGCCGCGCCCGCCCCGCCGAACGCCTCGCGCATCAGGGACGCGGCGAAGCCGACGAAGGCGCGGCCGCGGCAGGCCTGCATCTCCATCAGCAGCGACTGGCTCTCGTGCAGCGCCATGCCGCGCGCCTCGCCCACCGGCTGCAGCCGCCACGCGGCCGGCAGGCCGCGCTCGTAGAGCGCGTGCCCGGTCTCGTGCAGCACGCCCATCAGCCCGCGCGTGAAGTCGCGTTCGTCGTAGCGCGGGGTGATGCGCACGTCGTCCGGCACCCCGCCGGTGAAGGGATGCGCGCTCTCGTCCAGCCGCCCGTGCGCGAAGTCGAAGCCGATCGCCCGCATCAGCCGGCGCGCCAGATCGCGCTGCCGGTCGGCCGGAAACGGTCCTTCGAGCGGCAGCGGCTGCGGCCGGCGCGCCTGCGCCTCCAGCGCGCGCGCGAGGAACCCCGGCAGGAACGCCGCCAGGTCGCCGAACAGCGCGTCGACGCGCCGGCTGCGCATGCCCGGCTCGTACTGGTCGACGAGCGCATCGTAGGGCGAAATGCCGAGCCGTTCCGCCTTGGCCGCCGCCGTCTCGCGCGTCAGCCGCAGCACCTCGCGCAACGCCGGCAGCAGCATCGCGAAATCCGCGGCCGGCCGCGCCTTGCGCCAGACCTGCTCTGCGGCCGCGCAGGCCTTGGTCAGCGCCGCGACGAGGTCGGGCGGCACCGCCGTGGCGTGCAGCCAGGCCCGGCGCATCTCCCGCAGGTTGGCGGCCTGCCATTCGTCGAGCCCGTCTTCGCCCGCCGCCTTGTCCAGAAGCTCGCCCATCGCCGGATGGGTGAGCATCTCGTGGCCGACGACCTTGAGCGTTGCGAGCTGCTCGGCGCGCGCGTCGGCACCGCCTGCCGGCATCATCACCGACTGGTCCCAGTACAGCACGCCAACCGCCTGGCCGAGCGCGTTCATGCGCCGGAAGCGGGCCTCGAGCTCGCGATACGCCTTCACCCGGCCTTGCTAGCACGGGGCCGGCGGCGGCGCCATGCGGGCATCCCTCACTCGCCACGCTGACGCCCGGCGCCCTCTCCCGAGGGGCGGGCGGGGAGGCGACGCCCTACCCTTCGAGGATGAACGTCAGCTCCATCGTCACGCGGTACTCGACGATCTTGCCCTTGTCGACCTTGGCCTTCATGGAGACGATCTCGAGGCCGGTGATGCCGCGCAGCGTCTTCGACGCGCGCGCGAGCCCGCCCTTCACCGCCTCCTGGAAGCCCGTGGTGGACGACGACGTGATCTTGGTGACGCGTGCGACGGCCATGATGTCCTCCCCGATCTCCGGTCCTTGCGACAAGACCCGCCCGGCCGTTCCGCCGGCCATGGTCGGGGGGAGTGTAGACCGGCGCGCGCGCGGGTGCACGCCGCCGCCCGCCCCTACTCCTCCTTCATCGAGCGCAGCACGTAGACCACGACCAGCGCGATGGCGAGCGCGTACCAGGTGAGCGCGTAGACCAGGTGGTTGTCGGGCAGGGTGGCGTCGGTCTGGCCGCCGATCGGCAGGCCGCCGGGGTTCTGCTGCGGGCCCGCCTCGATGTAGATCGGCAGCGCGGCCGGCAGCCCCGCCGCGCGCGCCATCTCCGGCGGATCGACGGTGAACCAGAAATTGCCCTCGACCTGGTTCTTGGGCGTGAACCAGCCGGGCGCGGCGGGCAGCCGCGCGATGCCCTGCACCACGACCTGGCCGTCGAGCTGTCCCTCGGCGCGGCTCTGCGGCAGCTTGCGGTCGAGCGGCACCCAGCCGCGGTCGACCAGCACGGCGCTGCCGTCGCCGCGCACCAGCGGCGTCACGACGTGGTAGCCCGGCTGGCCGTTGCGCGACCGGTTGCCCAGGTAGAGCTCGCGGTCGTGCAGGAACCGTCCCTGCGCCTGGACGCGGCGGAATTCGAGCGCGCCGGGGATCGGGAACACCGAGGGCAGGTTCAACGGCGGCGCCGACAAACGCTGCGCGCGTTCGGCCAGGAGCGCACGCTTCCACTGCATGCGCTCGATCTGCCAGGTGCCGAGCGCGATCAGCACGCCCAGCACCGGCAGCACCGCGAGCGTCAGGCCCCAGGAGAAACGGAAGCGTCGGGCGGCGTCGGGCATGGCGGGGTTTTGCCTGCCTAAGGACCACGAGAAGACATCAATCGCCTCTCAATCCGTCATGCCCGCGCCTGTCCCGGCTATGACGACGGCAGGGTTGCGGCCGGCCTTGAAGCTTCGATGCCGATACCGCGCCGCCGTGATCGTCGCCGCGAAGGCGTGCCGCGGGAGAGTTGCGTTGCCCCCCAATGTCTGGCACCCGCGCCGCTCACATGATGTCGTAGAGCTTGCCGCGCGCGCTTTCGTTCAGCGTCCAGCCGCGCTGGGCGAGCTCGCTCTTCATCCGTGCGGACGCATAGCCCGAGATCCACAGTTCCTTGCGCCGGGGCTGCAGCGGATTGACGATCTGGTCGAAGGCCTGGGCGGTGGCGGCCGAGCGCTCGGTCCACAAAAGCTCGTCCACGGGCGCGAACACCACCGCGTCGCGGTTGACCGAAAGCGCGACCGGCAGTCCGTGGATCACGCCGACGTTGTCCAGCCGCGCGACCGAGCGGCTGTAGCCGGCCATCATCTGGGCGATGCGCTGGTAGAGGAACGCCTCGTTCTCGTCGTCCGCCGTGTTTGCCAGGCGCACGTAGGATTCGAGCTGGCGCGTGCCGGAGAGGGCGGCCAGCGACTGCACCATGTGGGTCTGCACGCCGGGATTGTAGGACGGGTTGGCGAGGATCGCCCGGCAATCCTCGACTGGCACGCCCAGGCCGCGCAGCGTGTCGTAGTTGATTTCGCGCAATTCGGCGGGCGTGCGGTCGGCCAACAGCGCCATCGCGTTCTGGCTGGTCCGCCCCAGGGAGAACACCATCCCGGCGCCGCCCATGCCCATCGAGGCGACCGACATGGTAAGCCCGCCCAGCGCTTCGGCCCGCGCCATGTCCGCGATCTTGTCCTGCAGCACCTTATTGGCGCTGTAAGGCGAGACGTTGTAGCGCACGGCGATCGCCCGCTTGCGGGCGGCCGAGCCGGTGGCGGTGGCCAGCACGCCGTCATCGCCCTTGTGGCCGCCGGCCAGCGAATCGCCGATTCGGCCGAACATCGTGCCGATGCCGCGCCCGATGCCGCTGATGGTGCCGCCGGGATCCTGGACCAGGTTTTCCGCCGTGCGGATCGGCGCCGTCGCCGCCCGGCCCAGCGCCTTGCCGTAGGCCTCGGTCTTGCTGGCGTCGTCCAGCGCCTGGATGGCGTAGAGCTCGCGCAGTCTCAACACCAGCGCGTCGTAGCCGTAGGCCTTCATCGTTCCCCACTGCGTCTGCAGGGTGAACAGATAGGTGTGCACCACCACGGGCACGGCGTCGTCGGCCTTGTGGATCGAACTCTGGTACTGCGTGGGCTGCAGTAATTGCCGCGCGTCGCGCGGCGCCTCGCTGTCGTATTGCTGGCCGAGCGCGGCCGGCACGAAAAGGAAGCCGATGAGCGCGGCAAGCGCCGGGAATGTCGGATCGAACGAGCGTCGGCAGGTTTGCATTGCGGCCATGGCTGCCCCCTTTTTCCGCGACGCCTTCGGCGCGGCTTGTGTCGCCTTCATGCCCTATCCCGCACCGGGCGGGAGGGGAGTTTCGCGCTCACAGGCTCCGGTGCCGGTACTGCAGCGCGATCATGGTCGCCTTGAACGGGCGCAGCAATGCCAGCGCGCCCGCGAGGATCACCGGCGGCCACAGCACGAAATGGATCCACTCGGGCGGGCTGAACAGCTTCTCGACCAGAATCGCCAACGGCACGACCAGCGCGCCCAGGATCAGGATCACGAACACCGCCGGCCCGTCGCCGCTGTCCTCCTTCTTCAGGTCGAGGCCGCAGGCCGAGCAAACCGGAGCGACGCTAAGCAAGCCCTGGAACAGCTTGCCCCGCCCGCAGCGCGGGCAGCGGCAGGCGAGCCCGGCGAGGAAGGGCGAGACGGTCAGCTTCCCCACCAATAGATGCAGCAGAACAGGAACAGCCACACCACGTCGACGAAGTGCCAGTACCAGGCCGCCGCCTCGAAGCCGAAATGGTGGTCGGGCTGGAAATGGCCCTTGTAGGCGCGGAACCAGCACACGATCAGGAAGGTCGTGCCGATCATCACATGGAAGCCGTGGAAGCCCGTCGCCATGAAGAAGGTCGAGGGATAGATGCCGTCCTTGAAGCCGAAGGCGGCGTGGCTGTACTCGTAGGCCTGCAGCGAGGTGAACGCGATGCCGAGCAGGATCGTCAGCGCGAGTCCCTGCAACAGGCCCTTGCGGTCGCCTTCGATCAGCGCGTGGTGCGCCCAGGTGACGGTGCAGCCCGAAGTGAGCAGGATCAGCGTGTTCATGAACGGCAGGTGGAACGCCTCGAACGGCACGATGCCCTTGGGCGGCCACACGCCGTCGACGCCGCGGAAGGCGGAGTCGAAGAAGGCCCAGAAGAAGGCGACGAAGAACATCACCTCCGACGCGATGAACAGCGCCATGCCGTAGCGGTGGTGCAGGCTGACGACCGGCGTGTGGTGGCCCTTGAAAGTGGCCTCGTCGATCACGTCGCGCCACCACATCCAGAAGGTGAACAGCACGCCCGCGACCCCGGGCAGGATGGTCCAGGCGCCGAGCGCCTTGAGCGCGGGCTCCGCCCACTTGCCCAGCATGTCCGGGTGCATGTAGAGCACGGCGCCGAAGAACATGATGCCGGCCGCGGCGGCGCCGACGGCGGGCCAGGGGCTGGGATCGACCAGGTGGTAGGGATGCTTCGGCGCGGCGTGGCCGTGCGTGTCGGCGGTCATCGGTTCACTCCTGAGACGATCTCTCGTGCGAATGCGGTGGGGTCGGTGTGGCACGCTCCCTCGCCCGCCCCGCCCCTGCGGGGCGGGGCACCCTCTCCCCGCGGGAGAAGGCTCGCCGTCCGCGTCCTCTCCCGCCGGGCGAGGGAGGGGCCCGACGCGAAGCGTCGGAAGGGTGAGGGAATCCGGCGAGACATCAGTTGACCCGTCCGCCCGGTGCCGCCGCCGAAGCCGTGGTGCGCGCCTGCGGCTGGTCCTTGGCGCGGAAGAAGGTGTAGCTGAGCGTGATCGTGTTGACGTCGCCCATGTTCGGATCCTTGGCCATGTCGGGGTCGACGTAGAAGCTGACGCCCATGTCGACCGACTGGCCGGGCGCCAGCGTCTGCTCGGTGAAGCAGAAGCAGGCGATCTTGGCGAAATAGCCGCCGGCCTTGTCGGGCGTCACGTTGAAGGTCGCGGTGCCGGTGATCGGGACGTTCGACAGGTTGCGCGCGGTGTAGAAGGCGAGCGTCTGCTCGCCCAGCCTGACCTCGACCGCACGCTGCGCCGGCTTGAACTCCCAGGCGAGGCCCGGGTCGGTGTCGGCGTTGAAGCGCACCGTCACCGTGCGCTCGAGCACCGATGTGGGCGCCTTGTCGGCGCGCACCGTGGCGCCGCCGAATCCGGTCACCTGGCAGAACATGCGATAGAGCGGCGCGGAGGCGAACGAACCCGCGATCATGAATCCGACCAGGCCGACGCACCACAGCATCAGCCGGCGGTTGCGCGCCCGGAGTTCCGCCAGGCGTTGGCCGGTCAGCTCATCCATGGCTGCCGAACCTGACGATGGTGATGAAGTAGAACAGCACGGCCAGGAACAGCAGCAGCCCGGCGAGCGCCCAGTTCTTCAGGCGCTGGCGCCGGCTTATCTCGCCTTGGGTTCGGGCATCGCGTTCCTCGCGTGCCGGCTGGCGCTTGATGTCCATGGCGATGCTCAAGCCGCGCCCCGTGGCGTCACGCGCCCGGCGCGCGGTCGATCATCATCGCCGCGAACAGCACGAACAGGTAGAGGATCGAGAAGCCGAACATCGCCATCGCCGTGCGGTTCTCGCGGTCCGCCAGCAGGCGCAGCGCGATCGCGACGAAGGCTAGGCTCATCGCGCCGGCCACCAGCGCGTAGCGCCAGCCCGCGACGCCGAGCCACCAGGGCGCCAGCGCCACCGGCAGCAGGAGGATCGTGTAGACCAGCATCTGGCGCTTGGTGGCCCGATCGCCCGCCACCACCGGCAGCATCGGCACGCCGGCCAGCGCATAGTCGCGGTTCCTGACCAGCGCCAGCGCCCAGAAATGCGGCGGGGTCCACATGAAGACGAGCGCGAACAGCGCGAGGGAGGCGAGGCTCACCTCGCCCGTGGCCGCCGCCCAGCCGATCATCGGCGGAAACGCGCCGGCCGCTCCGCCGATCACGATGTTCTGCGGCGTTCGGCGCTTGAGCCAGGCGGTGTAGACGAACACGTAGAAGACGATCGCGAGCGCGAGCAGCGCGGCGGCGGCGTAGTTGACAGCCAGCGCCATCACCATCACCGCGAAGATCGCCAGCGTGACCCCGAAGCCAAGCGCGTCGGAGGGCTCGACCCGGCCCATCGGCAGCGGGCGGCCGCGCGTGCGGGCCATGACCGCGTCGATGTCGCGGTCGTACCACATGTTGATCGCGCCCGACGCGCCGGCGGCGACCGCGATCGCGAGCACCGCCACCAGCGCCAGGAACGGATGCATCCGGCCCGGCGCCAGATAGAGGCCGGCGAAGCCCGAGAAGACCACCAGCGACATCACCCGCGGCTTCAGGAGCTGCCAGTAGTCGGCGACCGTGGCCTCGCCGGCACCGGCGGGCGCGCCGCCCGCGCGGGGAACCGTCAGGCTCGGAGGGATCGCGCGCACCGGCTGCGTCCCCTCAGTGCCCCGCGGCCGGGCCGATGTGCGGCAGTTCCTCGTAGCTATGGAACGGCGGCGGGCTGGTGAGCGTCCACTCCAAGGTGGTCGCACCCTGGCCCCAGTAGTTGGCGGCCGCCTTCTCGCCCGCCGTGAAGGTGCGATAGACGATGTAGAGGAACAGGATCACGCCGGCGATCGAGATGTAGGAGCCGAACGAGGAGATCCGGTTCCAGTCGTGGAACGCGTCGGGGTAGTCGATGTAGCGCCGGGGCATGCCGGCCAGCCCCGAGAAATGCATCGGGAAGAAGGTCAGGTTGACGCCGATGAAGGTGATCCAGAAATGGATCCGGCCCAGATTCTCCGGGTACTGCCGGCCGCACATCTTGCCGATCCAGTAGTAGAAGCCGGCGAAGATCGCGAACACCGCGCCCAGCGACAGCACGTAGTGGAAGTGGGCGACGACGTAGTAGGTGTCGTGCAGCGCCAGGTCCATGCCGGCGTTGGCCAGCACCACGCCGGTCACGCCGCCGACGGTGAACAGGAAGATGAAGCCGATCGCCCACAGCATCGGCGTCTCGAACTTGATCGACCCGCCCCACATCGTGGCGATCCACGAGAAGATCTTCACGCCGGTGGGCACCGCGATCACCATCGTCGCCGCGGTGAAGTAGGCGCGCGTGTCGACGTCGATGCCGGCGGTGTACATGTGGTGCGCCCACACCACGAACCCCACCACCCCGATCGCCACCATCGCATAGGCCATGCCGAGATAGCCAAAAACCGGTTTACGGCTGAAGGTGCTGACGATCTGGCTGATCATCCCAAAGCCGGGCAATATCAGAATATATACTTCGGGATGACCGAAGAACCAGAATAAATGTTGGAACAATACTGGGTCGCCGCCGCCGGCGGGGTCGAAGAAGGTGGTGCCGAAGTTGCGGTCGGTGAGCAGCATGGTGATCGCGCCGCCGAGCACGGGCAGCGACAGCAGGAGCAGGAACGCCGTTACCAGCACCGACCAGACGAACAGCGGCATGCGGTGCAGCGTCATGCCCGGCGCGCGCATGTTGAAGATGGTGGTGATGAAGTTGATCGCGCCGAGGATCGAGGACGCGCCGGCCAGATGCAGCGAGAAGATCGCCATGTCCACGGACGCGCCCGGCTGGCCGATCGCGGAACTCAGGGGCGGATAGATGGTCCAGCCGGTACCGGCGCCGACGCCGACCACCGCGGAGAACAGAAGCAGCAGGAAGGACGGCACGAGCAGCCAGAAGCTTATGTTGTTCATGCGCGGGAACGCCATGTCCGGCGCGCCGATCATCAGCGGCACGATCCAGTTGCCGAATCCGCCGATCATCGCCGGCATCACCACGAAGAACACCATGATGAGGCCGTGGGCGGTGACGATCACGTTCCAGAACTGCCCGTTCGGCGTGCCGTCGGCCATGGTGAGGAACTGCACGCCCGGGTCCTGCAGCTCGAGGCGCATGAGGAGCGAGAACAGCCCGCCGATGATCCCGCCGACCACCGCGAAGACCAGGTACATCGTGCCGATGTCCTTGTGGTTGGTCGAGAACACCCAGCGCCGCCAGCCCTTGGGCGTGTGGTCGTCGTGCGCGTGGCCGTGGCCTTCGGCGTGGGTGGCGGTGGTGTAGCCCATGGCGTTGGTCCCTTGGATGGAGCTATCGGCGCGGCCCTGCTTGCGGCCTCGAGCGCCGAACGGTTTCGCGAAAACTCAGTCGGCCTTGCGCTGGGCGACCTGCTCGGCCGTCCCGGGCGTCGGCGCGGCGGCGAATTTCTTCTTCGCCTCCACAACCCAGGCCGCGAACTTCTCCTTGCTGACCGCCTCGACCGCGATCGGCATGTAGGAATGGTTGAGGCCGCACAGCTCGGAGCACTGGCCGTAATAGACGCCTTCGCGGTCGATCCGGACCCAGGTCTCGGTCAGCCGCCCGGGCACCGCGTCCTTCATCACGCCGAAGGCGTTGATGCGCCAGGCGTGGATCACGTCGGCCGAGGCCAGCAACAGGCGGATGTTGGTGCCCACCGGCAGCACGACGCGGTTGTCGACCTCGAGCAGCCGGCGCTGGCCGGGCTTGAGGTCCTTGTCGGCGATCATGTTGCTGTCGAACTTGATCTCGCCGTGGTCGGGATACTCGTAGGACCAGTACCACTGGTGGGCGGTGATCTTCAGCGTCATCTCGGCGTTGGCGGTCTTGTCGGCGAAGTAGAGCAGCTTGAAGGACGGCACCGCGATGCCTACCAGGATGACGATCGGGATCACCGTCCACAGGACCTCGACCGCCGTGTTGTGGGTGGTCTGCGAGGGCGTGGGGTTGGCCTTCTCGTTGAATTTGACCATCACGTAGATGAGCAGGCCCAGCACAAAGGCCGAAATCGCGGTGATGATCCACAACAAGAGCGTGTGGAACGATTCGATCGCGGCCATGGTGGGCGAGGCCGCGGGCTGCAGCCCCATCTGCCAGGGCAGGGGCTCGGCGGCCAGCGCGCCGGAAACGACCGCGCCCGGCACCAGGTCCGCAAGCAACGCAAGAACGGCGACGGCCATGCCGGCCGCACCCGCCGCACGAACGACGTCTTTCAGCACTCTCACTACCCTCCTCAGGCGGCGCCCGTTGCCCGGGCGTCGGCCCCGCCGCCAGCGGGGCCCCGCTTCGCGCCGGCCGCGAGACCCAGGTCCGCGACCGCAAGCCCCAGCCTAAACCCCTGCCGGCGCATCGATTGTCGGCAGATTCTCACGCTCCCGCGAGGGGCACTAGGCGACGAAATGACGCAGAAGGGCCGCGCGGTGGCCGGAATGCCCGCTGGGCGCCGGGGAAAGTACGGGGTTTGCCATGACTATTTCGCCGGCGGACGGAGCCGGACCATCGGCTCCGGCACCTCTCCCGTGACGATCTTCCATGAGAGGTTGCGCTCGATGCCGGAACAGGCGTGGATCCGGCGGTGCCGATGGTGCCGATCGGGGGCCAGGGCACCATCGGCGCTTGCGACCGGGTTTGCGCCGAACCTTCGGTCGCCGCCCAGCCCATGATGTCGACCGCGCCCCCACCGGCGCGAACGGCAGCATCCGGTCATGGTCGAGGTCCTCGCGCGGCCTGCACGGTCACGAAAAGCCGTGCGGCCGCCGAAGCCCGCCACGCCGCACCCTATCCGCGCGGCCCGAGAATTAAGTATTGATGCAGTGGACGGCCCCCGACGGCATCGCTGTGCCAGACTGGAGTTTTGAGGCAACCAGTACGAGGGGACCGTCCATGACAGAGATTAGCGTAGTCGGGATCGATTTGGCGAAGCGGGTTTTCCGGGTGCATGCGGTCGACGGGGCGGGTCGGGCGGTGATCGGGCGGTCGGTTCGCCGCCACGAGCTGGTGGGTCTGGTTGCATCGCTGCCGGCCTGCGTGGTGGCGATGGAGGCCTGCGCGGGGGCGCATCATTGGGCGCGGCAGTTCCAGGCGCTTGGTCATCGGGTGCGGCTGATCCCGCCGTCGCGGGTGAAGCCTTTTGTTGGGCGGCAGAAGAACGACGCGGCGGACGCGGCGGCGATCTGCGAGGCGGCGCAGCGTCCGGCGATGCGGTTCGCGGCGGTGAAGACGGAGCAACAGCAAGCGCTGCTGCTCGATCATCGCACGCGCGATCTGCTGATCCGGCAGCGCACGATGATGGTGAACGCGCTGCGCGGCCATCTGGCGGAGTTCGGGATCGTCGCGGCCAAGGGCCCGGCGGGGGCGCAGGCGCTGATGGCGTCGGTGGAGGCCGAGGCCGGGCCGCCGGGCGTGCCCGCCGTGGCGGCGCCGGCGCTGCGTCTGCTCGCGGCGCGGCGCGCAGCGGCCGGTCGGGCAGGAAATAGCGGCTGCGCCGGGCCATCGAAGTCCGCATGCCGTCGGCGCAACGATTCTCCCGCCGCCACCGGGCAAATCAACCCTGACCCCGTTTTCGGCAACGGGCCGGCGATCGGGCGGGATGGCATAATTCTTCGCCGTGTTTTCGAAATCGAAAAGCGCGCGCGACGGATGCCGTTGACCAGGGCCTGGCTATGCCGGAAGCTCAACAGGCGATGCGGCGCGCTCCCGATTGCGTGGAAACCCCCATGGACGTGCGGCCCAACAACGATCGCGGTCGCGGCCATATCCGGGGTGCCACGGGACTGTCGCCCGGGGTTCTGTGTTTCCTCTATCTCGCGCTGGTTCTTGCTCCGATCGGGCTGGCATATGCACAGGGCCTGCCGCCCCGCAAATGGCAGGACGAGCTGTCTTCGGCTTTGGCGCTTGCGGCCTATGCGGCGATTCTGATCGAGTTCGTCCTTTCCGGCCGATTTCGCACGGTGTCGGGCAGCATCGGGATCGATAACACCATGCGCTTCCATCAGCTCATGGCGCGCTGGCTGACCGTATTCATCGTGGTCCATCCGTTTTTGTACGTCACTCCCCTGATGGGCCATCCGCTGCCCTGGGACACGACCCGGGACCTGACCTTGGGCCTGAGCGACGCGTCGCTGGCGACGGGGCTCATCGCCTGGCTCGGGCTCGTGGCGTTGGTGCTGCTGGCGATCTTTCGCGAGCAGCGTGACACCAGCTACGAAGCGTGGCGGCTGTCGCACGGCATAGCGGCCGTCTTGGTGGCTTTGCTCGGCGCCCATCACACGATCGATGCCGGGCGCTACAGCGCGCGTCCGGCGCTTGCCGCGTTCTGGCTGATCCTGCTCGCAGTGGCCCTCTTCACGCTGCTCTGGGTTTATGCGTTGAAGCCGGCCTGGCAGCTTCGCAATCCCTACGAGCTCCGCTCGGTCCGGCAGATTGCGCTCAAGACCTGGGAGCTGGTCGTTGCTCCCAAGCAGGGCGAGGCGATCGCCTTCTCGGCCGGACAGTTCGTGTGGCTCAACGTCGGCCACAGCCCGTTCTCGCTATGCGAGAACCCGTTCTCGATAGCCTCCGCCCCCGCGGCGCGGGACCAGTTGGCGTTTGTCATCAAGGAAGTCGGTGACTTCACCCGGAGCCTTGGCCGCCTGCCGCCGGGGACGATTGCATATGTCGACGGGCCGCATGGCAATCTCACGCTTGCGGGCCGCACCGGCCATGGCATCGCACTCATCGCCGGAGGCATCGGGATTGCACCCCTGCTGGGCATTTTGCGCCAGCTCCGCCTTGACAGGGACAAGCGCCCGATCGTTCTTTTGTATGGCAACCGCGTGCGCGAGCAGATCATCTATGCCGATGAGCTGTCGGCGATGCAGGCGGAGCTGGACCTGCGTATCGAGCACGTCCTTGGCGAGCCTCCTGCGGATTGGCCGGGTCGCACGGGCATCATCGACGCAGCGACGCTCGGGGCGGTCTTCGGCCAGCCCACCGCCCGGTCCTGGCTCTATTTCGTTTGCGGACCGCTGCCAATGATCGAAAGCGTGGAGAAGGCGCTGCTGTCCATGGGAGTTTCGGGCCGACAGATCGTCTCGGAACGCTTCTACTACGACTGAGAGAGACCGATGACACATCGCCAGCGTATCCTGCTGATTTTCTGGTCGATCACGGCGGCCATCGCGATCGCGGCGCTGGCGTTCGCCTTGCGGTGACTTGGCGGGCTTGCAAGTCTCGTTCGGTCCACGCCGCGCAAGCAAGCCCCGGTTCGCGCGGCGATTCGTTGCAGCGTCGACGCCAACCTCCCGACCTGCCGTTCGGCACAAAGCCGGATCGAGTTCGGGAGAGCATGCAAGAGGTTCCAAGTATGATGGCATGGTCAATCTCTCTCGGCAGGATCGCCGGCACCGAGGTGCGCGTGCATGTCACGTTCTTCCTGCTGCTGGCTTGGTTCGGCATCGCGGCCGGGACGCGCGGCGGCCGGGCCGAGGCAATCGCGGCCATCGCATTCATCCTGGCCGTGTTCGCCTGTGTCCTCGCCCATGAATACGGTCATGTGCTGGCGGCCCGATACTTCGGCATCGCGACCCGCGACATCACGCTGTTGCCGATCGGCGGCGTGGCAAGCATCGAGCGCATGCCGGAGAAGCCCGGC
Organism: uncultured Rhodospirillaceae bacterium; assembly: GCA_964393375.1. Lineage (GTDB taxonomy): Bacteria > Pseudomonadota > Alphaproteobacteria > JAEULC01 > JAEULC01 > JAEULC01. Next base: position 7,799 of record CAYMTM010000034.1, on the reverse strand, counting down.
CAGGAGCTTGTGATCGCTCTGGCGGGTCCTGCGGTCAATGTCGGCATCGCTGCGGGCCTTTTTGCCTTCTTCGGGGCCGGCATAGATCCCGAGCGAATGGCCGCCATCCAGGACTACAGGACCGACTTCGTCACGAGGCTGGCGCTGGTCAACGTCATGCTGGTTCTGTTCAATCTGTTGCCGGCATTCCCGATGGACGGCGGCAGGGTGTTGCGGGCGCTGCTATCCTTGCGGCTGGAACGGGCGCACGCGACGCGTATTTCCGCCGGCATCGGCCAGGCCGTGGCGTTCGGCCTGGGCTTTCTTGGCTTGTTCGGCAATCCGCTCCTGATCTTCGTCGCCCTGTTCATCTTTTTGGCCGCGAGCCACGAAAACTACGCCGTGGAGCTCAGCGAGGCGACGAAAGGCGTGTCCATGTCTCGCGCCACGATCACCTCATTCACCACACTCGACACGAAAGCAACGGTCGGGCAGGCCGTGAAGGCCCTTCTGGCCACCACCCAGCGCGAGTTCCCGGTCACCGATAGCGCAGGCCGTCTGCGGGGGGTGCTCACCCGGGACGGAATGATCCAGGCGCTGGCTGCGAGCGGCCCGGAGACGCCGGTTCTTGATGTGATGCTTCGCGATGTTCAGGTCGTAAGCCATCGAGCGCCCTTGGCCGAGGCGGTGGCGAAGCTGCGGAGCAGCGGCCAGCAACTCGTCGGCGTTGTGGATGACGACGAGCATGTCGTCGGGATCATCACGCTGGAGAACCTCGCCGAGTACATGATGGTCAGGCAAGCCAGCCGCGGCTGGCTGCGACCCAGCGAGGCGTAAATAAGATAGCCCCTGGCGCCACGAGAACCTCGCCCGGCGGAGCCGAGAGAGGGTTCCGGCTCGCGCCGCCGAGCGGCGCCTGGGCAGGCGGCAGCCGATTGTGCGTTCCCGCCGCGATCGGGTCGGCGCGTTGCTCCGCTGCCGTCGGCAGTTTCGGCAATTTCGGCGCCGATTCCAGGGACACGATGGTTCCAATTCCAGGGACACTGCGGACCCGGCGCGAAGCCGCGGGCGCTCAGTCAAACGGCCGCTGCGGCGCCTGGCGGTTGACGGCGTCGGCAAGATCTCGGAATGCGCGGTCGAAGGCGCGCAGCGTCTCCTCGCCGCGCGGCGCGGCGCGCAGCGGCCCCGCGATCTGTGCGCGCAGGCGCGCATGGGCGTGTTTGATCTCGCGGTCGACCCCGTCCGCCAGGTCTTCGATCAGCGCCCACCAGTCTTTTTCGCTTTCTTCCATCGCTTCCTCCTTGTTGCGGCGGGGCCGGCCGCCGCCCGCCGGGCGCGCGCGATCCGCGCGCCCTTGCCGAGATTGCAGCGCTTGCACAGCGTGCGCAGATTCTCGATCACCGTCTTGCCGCCCCGCGCGAACGGGCGGACGTGGTCGACCTCGAGCGTGCAGCGCTTGTTTTTGACCGGGCTGTCGCCGCAGGCGCGACAGGCGTAGCGGTCGCGCCGGAGCACCTGGAAGCGCAGGGCCAGCGGCACGTGGCGGCGGTCCTGCACCGGCAGGGCGGGCTTGCGCCGGCCGCCGCCTTCGTCCTTCGCAAGGCAAGGCGCGGCGGGCGCCGCCGCTTCCCGCGCCACATCCCCCGCCGCTTGCGCCGCCGCGGCCCCGCCATTCGCCCACGCGACGAAGGCCTGAAGCGCCTTGCGCCAGGTGCCGAAGCGGTGGACATAGGCGCGCATGCCCACGCGGGAGGGCGGGCGCATGGTCTCCGCATAGCGCGGCGGCCGGCCGTAATGCAGCCACAGCGCGCGCAGGTTCTCGAAACACGCGCGCTCGCCGTAGCGCCGGCCGCTGCGATGCTGCACCAGCCCCGCCAGCGCAAGCGCCTTGGCCCAGGAACCGAAGCGGCGCGCCACCACGTGGTAGCCGATCGGACAGGCCTGATCGAGATCCTGCACGCGCAGCACGCGCGTCTGCTTCCGCCGGGCGGCCGCGCGCAGGGCGTCGAGGAGCTCGGCGTCGCTCATCCGCCTGCCGGCCTTGCGCCGCATCTTGGCGGTCACCGGCCGGCCGGAATAGCGATCACCCAGGCCGGCGCGCTCCAGCGCCTGGCGCCAGCCGCCGAAATGCCGCCACAGCGCGCTGTAGGACACCCGCGACCGCGCCTCGAACTGCCCGATCGTGAGCGTGGGCCCGCCGACCAGCGCCGCCACGCGGCGCAGCTCCGCCAGCAGGGCGCCGGGGGAGTAGTCGGCGAGCCGGTCGAGCGCGAAGATCACCCGCCCCGACCCGAACCGTCGTGTATCATGTATTGTAATATTACGATACAATCCGCGACGCGTCAAGGGGGATCCCCCGGATTATTTCCGGGTCCCTGCGGCAGGCCGGGGGCCCGGGGGTTGCTCGCGCGGTGGCCGTCCCTGCCCCGCGCTCGCGCGGCTGCGGCGGCGGGTGAACCCGCCCGATCGCGACCGCGCGGGCGGGCCGGCGAATCAGCGCGAATCAGTTGCGGCGCGCAACGGCGCCGACTAGGTTGGGCCGATCGCACAACCGCGATGACCGGTGCCCGCGCGATGCGCCTTCGCTTGGTGTTCGTCCTCGCCGCGCTTTTGCCCGCCGCTGCGCTCGACCAGACCGCCGCCACGACCGGCGAGAAGGAGATCGACGACGACTTCCGCGGCTTCGTGGTGGGCGACTACGCGATCGTGGGCAAGCGGCCGGAGGGCGGGCCCGCCTATGCCGGCACCGCCAAGATTGAGCGCCGTGGCGACGTGCTGGTGCTGACGCGCAGGATCGGCAATGCCACCACGGTCTACGAGGGCGGGCTCGAGCGCGCCGAGCCGCCGATGGACCGCCCGCGCGTGTTCCGTTTCCGCTGGGTGCAGGGCAAAAGCAAGATGCTGATGACCTGCCTGATGCGCGCGGACCTCGACAACTACGCCAGGCTGAGCTGCGAGTGGGGCGACCCGGCCGCACAGAAGGAGCCGGGGCTCGAGGCCTTCTTCCACCGCAAGCAGCCGGATTGACGCGGCGCGCCGGCGGCGTAGCATCGCTCGCAGCGGCGGCGCGCCGTTCGGGGAGGCGGAGATGGCCGGATTCATGCGGGCACGCGGCGAGCGGCAGTGGCAGCACTGGCTTTCCCTGGTGCTGGGCTGCGTGCTGGCGCTGTCGCCTTGGATCGTCGAGCAGGGCATGAACGTGCGCGCGATCGTGGTGAACGCGATGGTGGTCGGGCTCGCCATCGCCTTCGTGGCGGGGATGGAGATCGACGCGCTGAAGACCTGGGAGGAATGGGTGTCCTGCGCGCTCGGCCTGTGGATGGCGGCCTCGCCGCTGATCTTCGGCTACGCGCAGCTCGGCACGCTGACCGCGATGCACGTGCTGATGGGCGGGGTGGTGGCCGCGCTGGCGGCGATGGAGTGGTGGCAGGACCGCAAGGCCGCCGAGCGGCGCTAGCCGCCGCCGCGGCCTTTCCGTTTGCGTCGTCCTTCTGCCGGTCGCATCAAGGTCTTGCCGGCCGCCGCGATCAGCACCAGGCCCAGGATCAGTTTCAGCGCCGCGACCGGCGCATACCCCACCATGAGCCCGCCCAGCAGCGCGCCCAGCACCGAGCCCGCCGCCATGCCCGCGCCGATGCGCTGCGCGCCGCGTCCGCTGGGGATGCGGCCCATGCGGCCGTAGCGCCACAAGCCGCTCGCCACCACGGCCAGCGAGATCAGGATGGCGGCCGAGCCGGCCACGCGGATATCGGCGCCGAACACGAAGGCAAGCGCCGGGATCAGCAGCTCGCCGCCCGCGACGCCCAGGATCGCGCTGACCAGCCCGACGCCGATGCCGATCAGGAAAGCGGCGGCGAACGCGAGCGCCGTGCCGTCGGGCACGAGCCGCCCCCGGCTGAATGGGAACAGCGCCTCGACCAGCAGCAGCAGGCCGAGCGCGGCCAGCAGCGCCGCGATCGCCTGGAGGAACCGGCCCTCGCGCAGCCCCGCGACGAAGCGCGCGCCCCAGGCCGCGCTGGCCATGCCGCCGAGCGCGAGGCCCAGGATTTCCGGCAGCAGCGGCGCCAGCGCGCCGAGCGCGATCGCCTGGCTTCGCGCCGGCAGGGCAACGGCCAGGACGACGAGGCTGGTGACGAGGTTGAGCGGCACCGCGGCGTGCGCGGGAAAGCCGATGACGTGCATCAGCACCGGCAGGCGGAACTCGCCCCCGCCCAGCCCGATCAGCCCGCCAAGCCCACCGATCGGCACGCTCCAGCCAAAAGCCCGGCGGAAATAGCGACAGCCCAGCACGCCGACCATGCGTCCGCTCCGCTATATCCGCCTGGATATAACACGCGCCCAAGCACAGGGCAAAGCGCCGCGCCTCAAGCGCGACGTCCGTTGGGCACGGCGCCCCGGATTTCCCTCACTGGCTTTTCGCCATTCTGTCTCCGGCGACGATGGTCCCGGCCTAGTCGCGCAGGGGCGCCGCCTTGAGGGCGCGCAATATCTCGTCGGCGAGCAGACGGTAGCCGGCCGGACCATAGTGCGCCTGCTCCAGTTCGTCGCGGCGTCGGGGCAGCAGTCGTTGCGGCTCGCGCTGACGCTCGATTGCAGGAACAAGGTCGATCAGCGGCATGCCGACCCTGGCAACTGCCGCCAGGACCTCCTCCCGCCATCCGGCCCCGCTGTCCTGCGAGCGATACTCCGGATCGATTCGGTGCATGGCCGGCACATAGACAAAATACGCATGGCCGTGCCAGGCCTCGGTCTCGCGCTTGAAGATCGTCAGGACGACCTCAAGCAGGGCTACATGCCCGGCCGAGATGGTGCCGGCCTTCGCCGAGCCGAAATTGGCGCGAAGCAGCCGATCGACGGTCAGGCGCAGATTCGAAAGCTTGGCGAACCGAAGAGCCGCCGACGCTGAATCCGCATCCAGCTTGCCCTTGACGGCCGAATCGAGGAGAGACTGCAGTTGCCGATCGACCTCCGCCCGGTGGGCGTGAAGAGGTTCCTGTGCATACCCGCTCTCAAGGTAGCCGGGCAGCGTCTTGGACCGCCTCTCCTGCGTCAGATTGGCGAGATCGTTGCCTTCGTAGTAGCCGATCAGCACATGCCGGGGCGTCAAGGGGGCAACATATTCTCGGAATACCGCAAGGTACCCCAGCGGGCCAAAGCCGCCGCGCCCGAAATTTAGCGTCGCAAGGTACGACCTGCGAATATTCGCCGCAATATCCTCATCGTCGCCAACGCAATGCCCGTGAACAAAAGAATCGCCGACCAGCGCCACGTCTACGTGCGGCTGCTGCCAGGCAGACGGGGGATCGCGGAAGCCCAAATGGTCCGATCGGTAAACGATCCAATCGCCACTCTCATTGCATGAAACGGTGGTGACATTGCCGCGCGGCGCCAGCGGCAGAACTTCCGTGCCCCCGATCGCGATCGGCGAACGCAGCGTGCCATCGTCTGCCGGGCGCCAGAGAAACTGAAAATCGGCGATCGGGTATGCTTGATGCCCCTCGCGGCGCAGGTCGCGCACGACCTGCGCCCAGGTGCGATTGTCGTTGAGTGCCCCCGACCCTCCCGCTGGATGAAGATATACCGTCACGAGAAGCTCGAGCCCGAGCAACGACGCCAGACCAGCGCCCAGGGTCAGCAGCGCATTGTTGAAAAACCGCATCAAGTCACCCGGTTCCCGACCGCCGAGCGATCCGCTGCGCCCGATGTTCTACCGTGGCGGGCAGGTTGGCAAATCTGCACTACCGGCGGCCCGTTGGCCCCGGTGGCCCGCTTGCGTCGACCGCGACAACTTCGCGCCGGGGCTATTCCAGCCAGCGGCGCACCTGCGCGCGGATGAAGGCGGCGTCCGCGGGGTTCTGGATCGGGTTGCCGGCGCGGTGGCCCCAGATGCTGGGGATCGGCACCAACTCGGCATGGGCGAGATGCGGCAGCTCGGCCTCGTTGTCGGCGACGCGGAAATAGAGGTCGGTCGCGCCGGGCATCAGCAGCACCTTGGCACGGATCGCGCGCAGGGCCGCGCCGAGGTCGCCGCCATAGAGCGGGTTGTCGCTGATGTCGCCGGCCGACCAGCATTTGAGCTGCGCGTAGAGATCGGCGGCGGGCCGCCGCGCGAAACGCTCCTCCCAGTCCGTGCGCAGGAAGGTCTCGAGGTCGGGCGCGCCGAGGACGGAGAGATGCAGGCCGGCGCGGTAGAAATCCTGGCTCAAGGCCCAGCCCGCGTAGATGCGCCCGAAGGCGCGCAGCGCGCCCTTGGGCTCGGCCGCGAAGCGCCCGTCGCCGCGGTATTCCGGCGCGGCTTCGAGCGTCGCCGTCAGGCTGGCGAGGAACACCTTGTTGTGGACCGCGGTGCGCGCCGAGCCGCAATTGACCACGATGCGCCCGACCTGCGCGGGGAAGATCGCGGCCCAGTGATAGGCCTGCTGCGCGCCCATCGACCAGCCGTAGACGCAATGCAGGCGGTCGACGCCGAATTGCCGGAGCAACAGAAGGCGCTGGGCCTGCACGTTGTCCCAGGCCGTCACGAGCGCGGGATAGGACGGGTTGTTCGACGGGCTGGAGGACAGCCCGTTGCCGAACATGTCGGGGATGACGATGAACCAGCGCTCGGGGTCCAGCACGCCGTCCGGCCCGATCAGCCATTCGATGTCGGGATGCTGCGCCGAATAGCTGGTCGGATAGAGCACCACGTTGTCGCGCGCGGGCGACAGCCGGCCATGCGTCTTCCAGCTCAGCCAGGCGCCGGGGATCGCGGCCCCCGACAGCAGCCGGAAATCGCCGAGGTCGAACCGGCCGGATTCCCGGGACCAGCTCATGCCGGGCGCAGGAAGCCCAGGAGCTAGCGCCAGTGCCAGCGCGCAAAGCCCGGCTGGATCACGCCGAGGCGTTCGCGCAACGCGGCGTGCGCTGCGGGCAGGCGATGGAAGGGGATCGCGGGATAGAGATGGTGCTCGGCGTGGTAGGGCATGTTCCACATCAACAGGCGCAGCAGCGGATTGGTCAAGGTCGTGCGGGTGTTGGTGAGGCCGTTCGAGTCATTCGTGCAGCCGGTGTGCTCGGCCAGCAGCAGGAGGCGCAGGAACGGCTGGGCCAGGAGCTGCGGCCCGATCCAGAAGGCGAGCGGCGCCCATCAGCCGACCGCCCAGGCCGCGCCCAGCGACAACGCCAGCAGGAGAACGCTCATCCAGCGCAGGCCGGCCGCGACCCGTGCGCGCGTTCGGGGATGAAGGGGTAGCGCGCGAGGTCGCCGCGCCAGGCTTCGGCGATCGCCTCGATCCGCCCGCGCCAGAAATTGAACCCGCTGACGCGCGCGAGGTAACCGGGCAGGTCGGCGGGCGGCGGGGGGGGTGAGCTCGGGGTCGCGCGCGGGATCCTGGGTGAAGCGGTGATGGTCCCAGTGCAGTGCCGCATAGAAATGCCAGTTGAGCAGCGACGGGCACGACACCAGCCAGCCGACCACCGCGTTGACGCGCCGGCTGGCAAAGGCCGTGAGGTGCATGGTTTCGTGCAGCGGCGCGAACAGCGTGACCTGGACGATCCCGAGCAGGACCATCGCCGGCACGATCGCCCAGCCCTGCGCGCGCCACACGAGCGCACCCGCCCCGGCCAGCAGCGCCAGATGGATGGCAAGCCGCAGCGCGCCCTGCGCGTCCGAGCGCCGGGTGAGCGCGCGCAGGGTTTCCGGGGGCAGTAGGCGGGATGACGATCCGCTCATAGCCGGCAATATGCGGCGGTCAGGCGCGGCGATCCAGGGGCGGGCGCGAGAACGCGTATCGGCGCACCTATTCGATCTGCAGCGCGCGGAAGGCGGTGGCGAGGTTCTC
>CAYMTM010000033.1:7456-27872 GCA_964393375.1 uncultured Rhodospirillaceae bacterium | reverse complement strand
AGGCGGTGCTGCCGGCCGGCGCGGCGAGCAGCAGCCCGTCGCAGATCAGCTCGGGTATCCGCTCGATCCCGTCGATGGTGATTTTGAGCTTGGCCGCCTGGCGCGTCTCGCGCAGCAGCGAGACCTCGTTGACCGCGTAGGCCTCGACCAGCGCGCCGTTGACCCCGCGCGCCCGCATGCGCAGCGGGTTGAGCTTGACCGCCGAAGCGGCCTCGAGCCGCTCCATGAGCCCATCCGGACGATACTCGTTCATCAGGAACCCGATCGTGCCCCGGTTCATCCCGAAAATGGGGATGCCGCGCGTCATGTTGGCGTGCAGCGCCTCCAGCATCAGCCCGTCGCCGCCCAGCGCCACGATGACCTCGGCCTCGCGCTCGGGGACGTGGGGGTAGCGGGCCTGCAGTTCCGCCAGCGCGGCTTGCGCGGACTCGCTGCGTGCGGCGACGAAGGCGATCTTGGAGAAGCGCATCGTGTGGGGACCTGAAGGCAATCTGCGGGAAAATTGACCGTCGGAGCGGCGGCAGTATAGCCTCGCCTGCAGGGTACACCAGCCTCGCGCACGGGCGCGCTGGCGAGGCAAGGGGGAGGCCGGGATGCGATTGGGGGCGATGGCGCTGGCGGCGCTGCTGCTGGCGACCGCGGGCGGGATGGCGGCGGCCGAGGACAGGCACGCCGGTTACTACTATCCAAAGCCTACATCGACCGAAGAGTATGTCGCACGGTCCAAGACCCTTGCGATCTATGACCGAAGGGCGCGAATCGAATTCACCGACCAATTGATGTTGCAGGTGTTGGGCAAGTCCTATCCGCCGCCCTTCGTGTTCTATGCCAAGGGGGAGAAGGCGGAGAAGGCGATCCTGGTGGCGATCAGCGGCGATTTCGCCGGCACGCTCTACCGCATGCGCGCCTTCCTGGCGCTGATGACCACCCTGGCAAGGCAGACCGAGCTGTTCAAGGAGTTCAAGGTCGAGGACCTGTTCACGTTCTTCGACCAGCTCAAGATCCTGGGCTTCGAGCAGCTCACGGTCAGCGACGGCAAGGACTTCGCCCACCAGATCGTCTTCAAGTAGCGCGCGCCGCCGGCGGTCGTGCCCGCGCGCCCGCGGCCGCCGTCGCCGGACCTCCGAAACAGCGGGAATCTTCGGGTCGCGCGCCCGGCCGGAACGCCGCGCTTGACAGCATTCTATAATTCGATAATTATTAAACTATGAAATCGGCAATCGCGGTCGAATGCCTCGGCGCGCTGGCCCAGGAGAACCGGCTGGACATCTTCCGCCTGCTGGTCCAGGCCGGACCGCGCGGGCTGCCGGCGGGCCAGCTGGCGGCCAAGCTCGACCTCGCCGGCCCGACGCTGTCGTTTCACCTCAATCACCTTTACCACGCCGGCTTGGTGTTCCGCCGCCGCGACGGACGGTCGATCATCTATGCCGCGAATTTTCCCGCCATGAGCCGGCTCGTCGCCTACCTGACGGAGAACTGCTGTCGGGGCGAGGGCTGCGCGATCGGCACTCCGCCAACGCAAGCCAAGGGAGCATCCCATGCAGCGCCTGCACGTGCACGTCGCGGTCAACGACCTTGAGCGGTCGATCGCGTTCTATTCGACGCTGTTCAACGCCCGGCCCGCCGTGCTGAAGGCGGATTACGCCAAGTGGATGCTCGACGATCCGCGCGTCAACTTCGCCATCTCCAAGCGCGGGTCGGCGGCGGGAGTCGACCATCTCGGCATTCAGGTCGAAAGCGATGCCGATCTGGGCGCTGTTGCCGAGCGTCTTTCGGCGGCCGGCGCGGCGGTGAAGGAGCAGCATCAGGCCGCATGCTGCTATGCGCGCTCGAACAAGGCCTGGGTCAAGGACCCGGACGGCCTGTCCTGGGAGACCTTCCATACCACCGGCACGGTCACGACCTATGGCGAGGACACCGAGGCCGAGGCGCGGCCGCGCGCCGCCGCTGGGGCGCCCAGGGCCGCCTGCTGCGGCTGACCACGCGTGGCCGTCCGCAATGTCCTGTTTCTCTGCACCGGCAATTCGGCAAGGAGCATCCTTGCCGAGGCGCTGCTGAACCGCCTGGGGCAGGGACGCTACCGCGCCTTCAGCGCCGGCAGCCACCCGAAAGGGCAGGTCAACCCTTTCGCCCTGGCATTGCTGCGCGAGGAGGGCTACGACGTGTCCGGCTTCGCCAGCAAGAGCTGGGATGAATTCGCGGTGCCGCAGGCCCCGGTGATGGACCTGGTCGTCACGGTCTGCGACAACGCGGCGGGCGAGACTTGCCCCGTCTGGCCGGGACAACCGGCCCAGGCGCATTGGGGCATGCCCGATCCGGCCGCCGCGACCGGCAGCGATGCGGACATCCGCGCGGCATTCCGAACCGCCTACCGGAACCTGGAATCGCGCATCCGCGAATTCCTGCGCTCCAACGCCGCATGACCACCGTCGCCGCGCCGGCGCGCAAAGCCGGGCTGGGCCTGGTCGAGCGCTATCTCAGCCTCTGGGTCGCGCTTTGCATCGCGGCGGGCGTGGCGCTGGGGCACTTCCTGCCGGCGCCCTTCCAGTGGCTCGGCCGGGCCGAGCTCGCGCGCGTCAACCTGCCCGTGGCGGCGCTGGTCTGGGCGATGATCGTGCCCATGCTGCTGCGGGTCGATTTCGGCGCCATGGGGCGGGTACGAGGCCAGTGGCGCGGGATGGCCGTGACGGTGCTGGTCAACTGGGCGATCAAGCCGTTCTCCATGGCGCTGCTCGGCTGGATTTTCATCCGCCAGGTTTTCGCGCCATGGCTGCCCGCCGACCAGCTCGACGCCTATGTGGCGGGTCTGATCCTGCTGGCTGCGGCGCCCTGCACGGCGATGGTGTTCGTCTGGAGCAACCTGAGCGACGGCGACCCCAACTTCACCCTGGGCCAGGTGGCGCTCAACGACACGATCATGGTGTTCGCCTTCGCCCCGATCGTGGCCCTGCTGTTGGGGCTTTCCGCGATCGTCGTGCCCTGGGAGACGCTGCTCCTCTCCGTCGGGATCTATATCGTCGTGCCCGTCATGGCCGCCCAGGCCTGGCGCAAACGGGTTCTGGCGCGCGGCGGCGAGGCGGCGCTCGCCACCATCCTGGCGCGGTTGCAGCCGATTTCCCTGGGGGCGCTGCTCGCGACCCTGGTGCTCCTGTTCGGCTTCCAGGGCGGCCAGATCATCCGTGCGCCCCTGGTCATCGCGATCCTGGCCGTACCGATCCTGGTGCAGGTCTATCTCAATGCGGGCCTCGCCTACTGGCTCAACCGCCAGGCGGGCGTACCCCATTGCGTCGCTGCGCCCTCGGCGCTGATCGGCGCCAGCAACTTCTTCGAGCTCGCGGTGGCGACGGCGATCGTGCTGTTCGGTTTCGAGTCGGGCGCGGCGCTGGCGACGGTGGTCGGCGTGCTGGTCGAGGTGCCGGTAATGTTGTCCGTCGTGCATCTGGCCGCGGCAACGAAGGGGTGGTACGAAACGGGCATCCGCGCCCGCCGAAGGTAGCCGCCTGCCGCATGCCGTACTGGGTCTTCATCTCCGCATTCGGCATGGCGCAGATCCTGGCCTGGGGCACGTCCTACTACATGCCGGCGGTGCTGGCGAAGCCGACCGCCGAGGCCACGGGCTGGCCGCTGACCTGGATCGTGGGAGCCTTCACCGTGGCGCTGCTGGCCGCGGGCGTCGTCTCGCCCAAGGTAGGGCGCACGATCGACCAGCACGGCGGCAGGCCGGTCCTGGCGGCGAGCGCGTTGCTGCTGGCGCTGGGCCTGGCGGGGGTCGGGCTGGCGCCGAACCTAGCTTTCTACGTCGCCGCTTGGATCGTGCTCGGCATCGGCATGGGTGCAGGGCTTTACGACGCCGCTTTCGCGGCGCTCGGCCGCATCTACGGCGCCGAGGCGCGCGGGCCGATCACCACGCTTACCCTGTTCGGGGGCTTCGCCAGCACGGTCGGCTGGCCGCTGGGCGCCTTCCTGCTCGAGCGCTATGGCTGGCGAGGGACCTGCCTGGTCTTCGCGGCCATCAACCTGCTGATCGTGCTACCGCTCTACTGGTTTGGCCTGCCCAGGCGGCCGCCGCCCTTGCCGACGCCCAAGCCGGTCGCCACGGCCTCGCCGGTACCGCCAGGGGGCGCCGACGCCAGCCGCGGCCTGTTCGTGCTGGTCGCCCTTGCGCTGACCTTGAACGCGGTGGTCACGGCCGTGGTCTCGGTCCATCTAATCACGATCCTGCAGGCACGCGACATTGCCCTGGCGGTTGCGGTCGGGCTGGGCGCGCTGGTCGGGCCGAGCCAGGTCGGCGCGCGGTTCCTGGAGATGTTCTTCGGCCGCCGCCTGCATCCGGTCTACACGATGCTGATCTCGACCCTGCTGGTCGCCGCCGGCATCGGGCTGCTGCTGTCGCATCTGCCCGCAGTTGCCCTGGCGCTTATCCTCTACGGCGCCGGCATGGGCATACGCTCTATCGCGCGCGGCACCATGCCGCTGGCGCTGTTCGGCGCGCAGGGCTATGCGATCCTGATGGGCAGGCTCGCCATGCCGAGCTTGCTTGCCTCGGCACTCTCGCCGGTGGCGGGCGCTTGGCTGATCGACCATGCCGGCGTCGACGCCACCATGGCGGTGCTCGCCGCGATGGCGGTCGCCAACGTCGCGCTGGTGCTCTGGCTTCTGCCCTGGGTGAAGCGGCGGCCGATCTAAGCGGGCGGCACGGTACGGAAGTTCGTGTCGCCGTCGCGCCGGAGCTGCTCGACCAGCGCCACCTCCCAGCTCAGATAGTCTTTCATCGCCTGCTCGACGCCCTTCTTGTTGTCGTAGGGCTTGTACCAGACGTCGTCAGGGCTGTCGGCAAGGCGCTGGTCGCCCTGTTCCAGCGGATAGCCCATCCTGCGCCAGGCTGCCGTCCCGCCATCCAGGACCAGGACCTTGCGCTTCGTGAGGCCGGACAATTCGCCGGCGGCGAAGCGGGCATTGACGCCATCCGGCGAGGTGATAACGACAGGCCCGTCGCCCGGGACCTTGGCGACGCTGTCGGCCAGCCGTGCGCGGATCGCGAACCAGGCGCCGGGGATATGCCCCGCCCGATAGGCGAGACTGGTGTCGAGGTCGATCACCGTCGCTTCACCGCGGTCGAGCGCCGCGCGCAACTCGGCCGGCGCCATCGTCGTCACCGACGGAGGATCGGCCAGCAAGCCGATCTTCTCCTCGCCGGTTTCGAGCGCCTGTCCGACCAGCGCGTTGCTCAGCACATAGACCTCATCCCAGCCCATCTGGATCAGCCAGGACGCCGTCATCGTGGCCCGCACGCCGTCGTTGTCGACCAGCACCAGGCGGGAATTGCGCGTGCCGACATAGAGGTCGGTCGACTGCACGAGCTGTCCGCCCGGCGCGTGGCGCGAACCGGGCAGGTGGCCCTGGCCGTACTCCTCGGGCGTGCGCACGTCGAGCAGGTAGAGCGAACGCTTGTCGCGCTCCGATGCCAGGCGTGCGAGCCCGGCATGGTCGATCGTCTTGACGCCAAATCGCCTGGCCACGCGCGCGGCCGCCTCCTTGGCCTTGGCGAGGCCGGCGGGGCCGGGAGCGGGGGCGTGCAGGGTCTTGCCGCGCGCGAGCTCGAGCCCCGCCAGGTGCCAGCCCATCGTGCCGTTCTTCAAGGCCACCACCTTGTTGGGGATTCCGGCGTTAATGAGGGACTGCGCACCGATGATCGAGCGCGTGCGCCCGGCGCAGTTCACCACCACCAGCGTGTCGGCGGAGGGGGCCAGGTCGTGCACGCGGTAGACCAGCTCGGCCCCGGGGCAGTCGATGCCGCCCGGGATGCACATGCGCGTGAATTCCTCCATCGGCCGGCTGTCCAGGATCACCATCTTCTCGCCGGCGTCGATCTTGGCCTTGAGCTCCGCCGGCTCGATGCGCGGCGTGTCCTGGTGGTGCTCGACGAACTCGCCGAAGGCCTTGCTCGGCACGAATACGCCCGAGAACAGCTCGTAGCCCGCCCGCTTCCAGCCCTGCACGCCGCCCTGCAGCAGGGCGATGTTCTTGTAGCCGAAATCGAACAGGCGATAGGCGGCCTTGTGCGCGAGCGCGCCGCCGTCCTCGTCCACCACCACGACCCGCGTCGACCGGCGCGTGACCAGCGCGTCCATGCGCGTCTCCAAGTGGCTGAGCGGCATCGAGGCCGCAAGCAGCAGATGGCTGCGCGCGAAAACCCCTTCCTCCCGCACGTCGAGGATCGCAAGTTCCTCGCCGTCGCGGATCATGGTCTTGAGGTCGGCCGGCGGGATCGCGAGCTGCGCGATGTTGGGGTTGGCGGGAAAGGTCTTGTACGGCCCGCCGTCGTTTCGCGCGAAGCTGATCCGGCCGGGCAGGTGCTCGAGGCTGAGCCCGTAGAGATGCAGGTGCAGCGACGGCTCGTCGCCCAGCACCTCGATGGTGTGGAAATCGTCGGGCAGGAAGCCCACCGCGTTGCCCTTCTCGACCGTCAGCTCGCCGCGCTTGGCAAGCCGGCCTTCGCCCGGCGTCTGGCGGTTGTCGATACGGTCGTAGAAGACGTTGTGCTCGCGCCCGTAGACGCCCGCGATCACCGCCCATGTGGTGTGGTTGTGCGGGGGCTGCGCCTTGCCGGGCACGCCGGCCGAGGCGTAGAGCGCGAAGCGGTGGTCGGCATCCTCGGCCAGCCGGTAGATGCGCCCGTGCTGGCCCTCCGGCACGCCGAACTGCGCGCGCGGGAACAACTCGGTGCGCCGGGCCAGCGCGATCAGCGCCGGCTTGATCCGGTCCAGCGCCGCCGGCGTCACGCCATGCTCGCGCTCGATCGCCCGCACCTTGCCGATGGTCTCGGCAACGGCCGCGTGGCGTTGATCCATGATGGACATGATGACACCTCCGGCTGACCGACCGGCAGTGTGGCGCAGGCGGAGGCGGCGGGTAAAGAGGGTGCGGGAACTACCCCCCCGTCACGCTCATGTGGCGCGAGACGGAGCGCGGATCGTGGCGGCGGTCGAGGATGAAATCGTGGCCCTTGGGCTTGCGGGCGATGGCGGCGCGAATCGCGTCCGCCAGCACCGCATCGTCGTCGCTCGCGCGGAGCGGCGCGCGCAGGTCCGCCGCGTCTTCCTGGCCCAGGCACATGTAGAGCGTCCCGGTGCAGGTCAGGCGCACGCGGTTGCAGCTCTCGCAGAAATTATGGGTGAGCGGCGTGATGAAGCCGACCAGGCCGCCGGTCTCCTTCACCCGCACGTAGCGCGCCGGGCCGCCGGTGCGGTAATCCACTTCCTCCAAGGTCCAGCGCTTCTTCAACTGGGCGCGGACCATCGAGATCGGCAGGTACTGGTCGACGCGCTGGCGGCCGATGTCGCCCATCGGCATCACCTCGATGATCGTCAAGTCGTGGCCCTCGCGCCCGCACCATTCGACCATGCGGTCGAATTCGTCGTCGTTGGTGCCCTTCAGCGCCACGGCGTTGATCTTGACGCGCAGGCCGGCGTCCTTGGCGGCGCGGACGCCGTCGAGCACCTGGTCGAGCCGGCCCCAGCGGGTGATGGCCTGGAACTTCGCCGGGTCCAGCGTGTCGCAGGACACGTTGATGCGCCGGACTCCGGCCTCGGCCAGCTCGCCGGCATAGCGGGCGAGCTGGGTGCCGTTGGTGGTAAGGGTCAGCTCGTCCAATCCGTCGCCCAGTCTGCGGCCCAGGCCGCGGATCAGGCTCATGATGTTGCGGCGGACCAGGGGCTCGCCCCCCGTGAGGCGCAATTTGCGCACGCCCAGGCCGATGAAGGCGCCGCACAGCCGCTCCAGTTCCTCCAGGCTCAGAATCTCGGCCTTGGGCAGGAAGGTCATGTCCTCGGCCATGCAATAGACGCAGCGTAGGTCGCATCGGTCGGTGACCGAGACCCGGAGATAGCTGATGCTGCGGCCGAACGGATCGATCATCTGCGTCATGACAACTTGGATATAGCGCTGCCCGGACTATAGGCAAGCGTGCGGCGTTTTTCCTCCCTAAAATGGGTGGGGGCTTTGACGCAGGTCAAGCCGTTGGCGCTAGGTCGTTTTTCCCGTAACTTCCGGCCATGGCCGAATCCCGACCATCCGCCCTCGACGGCCTGCCCGCGCGGGCCCTCGCCGCGCTGGTGGCGCTGGGCGCGCTGGGGCTGCTCGGCTACATCCATCGCGAGGACTTGATCGGGGTAGCCCGGCTGGCGTCCGGCGATGCGCCCAAGCCGGCTGTCGCCGACGACCCCTTTGCCCGCTGCATGGCCGAGCACGCCCAGAAGGTCGAAAAAATGGTCAGGGAGGGCCTGGTCCAGCCGGCCATGGCCGAAACCTTCAAGAGCCGCGCCGAGGGCCTGTGCCGCGCCAGCGCGGCCGGGGCGACCAAGGCGCAGTAATTCCAGCGCAGGCCCTTTGATCCAGCCGAGACCCGCCGCCCTGCCGCTGGCCGCCGCCCTGTTTGCGGTCACGGCCTGGGGTCTTACCGCGCCCATCACCAAGGTGGCGGTGCACCTGCTCGACCCGATGGCGGTGGCGGTGCTGCGCACCGTGCTTGCGGGCGTCGTCACGGTGCCGCTGGCGCTGGCCATGCGCCTCCGGCTTCCCCGCACCGGATCGCATTGGGCGCTGCTGGTCCTTTCGTCGTTCTGCGCCTGCATCGCTTTTCCGCTCAGCTATAGCGTGGGCCTGCAATGGACCACGGCGGCGCGCAGCGTGCTGATCCTGGCCGCTATGCCGGTGCTGACCGGGCTCTATGCCGCTGTGTTCGAGCGCCGCTGGCCCGCGAGGCGCTGGTGGACGGGATCGAGCCTGGCCGTGATCGGCGAGGCCGTATTGATGGCGGCCCGCGACCCGGCGGGCACGGCGGACGGCGCGGCGGCGCCGCTTGGCGACGCGCTGATCGTCCTGTCCGCGCTGGCGGCGTCCTTCGGCTACGTGGCCGGCGGGCGGCTGCAGCAGCAGGGCTACTCGCCCTGGGCCTGCGCGTTCTGGGGCGTTGGCCTTGCCACGCCCATTGTCGCGCCGATTCTGCTTTTCGTTCCGCTCGCGACCGCACCGGGCGGCTCTGCCTTGGGGGCCTGGGGTGTCGCCGTCTACCTTGCGGTCGTGTCCACCGTCATCGCCTATGTTGCCTGGTACTGGGCGCTGGGACGCGGCGGCATCGGCCGCATGGCGACGATCCAGTTTCTGCAGCCGGTCGTGGGCGTGATCGCGGCCGTGCTGTGGCTGGGCGAGGCGCTGACCGCGCCCATGCTGTTCGCCTTCGCCCTGATCATGGCCGGCGTGGTGATCGTCCAGCGGCGGTGACGGGTCAGCGCAGCCAGGCCGCCAGTTCGTCCAAACTCAAATTCAATGCCCGCGCGATGGCCCGCAATGCCCGGAGCGAGCCCGGCTTCTTCTCCGTCTCTATCTCGCTCAGGTAACCTAGTTTGACATCCGAAGCGCGGGCAAGGGCCGATAGACTGAGACCGCGATGCTCGCGCCAGACTCGCACCGGGTGCTCGCCTGCGGCCAGCCTGGCTACGATGGCCGCCGGCACGTACTCGGCCTTGCCGGCGCGCCGCTTGCGCTCCGCCCGACGAGCGGCAGCGGCATCACGTGCATCTTCAAGCTCTTCCAGAAGCGCATCGAAATCGACCCGCCGAAACGTGACCGTGTCCTGCGTCTGTCTCAAAGGCCTAATCATAGATGCCACCTCTCGGACCGATCGTTTCCACGACCATTGTTTGGGTCGCCCGTTCCAAACGATAGATGGCGCGCCAATTCCCCTGACGAACCCGAAACATGGCGATTCGCCCTTTGAGGGGTTTCACGTTCGGATTTCTCGCAAACGGGTCCTGTGCGATCGCGTTCAGGCGCTCCATCAGTCGCCTGCGGTGCCCGGGCGGCATGTCCGCAAGGCCGCGCACCGCGTCGCGTTCGAAAACGAGCCTCACTGCGTTTATTCTCTATTAGAGAAGGGCGCGTGTCAACGTCCTGTTGCGGTCGTCAGACCTTGCCGCCGCGCTCCTTTTCCAGCCGCGCCTTGGCTTCCAGCACCTCGCGTTCGCGGCGGTCGTCCTCGCCGGTGCGGGGCAGGGGGCGCGGCTTGCCGGCGAAGGGATCGTCCTTGCGGTCGAACTGCACGATGACGCGGCAGTCCTCGCACATCATCAGGCGGAAGCGCGCGTCGCCCTCCATGAACATCGCGTGCCTGCCAGCCAGCTTCTCGACGATGCGCTCGATCGCGCCGCGCGTAGCGAAGGGCTTGCCGCAGCGCACGCAGTGGAAGGGCGGCTCCTGCTTGACGACGACCGGGCTGCGCGCCGCGTCGGCGAAGTTGAACCGGGGCTCGAGCGCAATCACCTTCTCCGGGCAGGTGGCGCGGCAGATGCCGCATTGCACGCAGGCGTCCTCGGTGAAGACCAGGGTCGGGCGGTCCGGGTTGTCGCCCAGGGCGCCGGTCGGGCAGGCGCCGACGCAGGCCAGGCACAGCGTGCAACCCTTCGTGTCGATCGCCAGGCTGCCGAAGGGCGCACCCTGAGGCAGGGGCAGGCTCTCGACCTTGGCCGGCGCCTGGTCGCGCAAGTGGCGCAAGGCAAGCAAGGTCAGCGTCCGCTTGCCTCCCATCGGCAGGAAACTGCCTGGCCGGGGCGTGTCCACGCGCGGCAGTCCATAGAGGGTAGCCTCGACGTCGTCGTGGTCGGCGGCGTCGATGATGGCGACACGGCCGCCGCTGTAGCCCAGCCCCGCCATGGCGGTCTCGATCAGGCCGATCTGCTGCGCCAGGCCGGCAAGCTCGTCGCGGTTCTTCGGGCCGACCAGGACGCGGATCTGCGTCGCGCCATAAGCCAGCGCGCA
This sequence comes from uncultured Rhodospirillaceae bacterium, assembly GCA_964393375.1. Taxonomy (GTDB): domain Bacteria; phylum Pseudomonadota; class Alphaproteobacteria; order JAEULC01; family JAEULC01; genus JAEULC01. The sequence goes on along the minus strand of CAYMTM010000033.1, from coordinate 17,057 downwards.
GGCCAGGAAATCGAGCCCGATCTGGGTCACCGAGTTGACCGCGAAGGGCAGCACGCGCGCCGGCAGGCCACGGCCCCGGCGCGCGATCGCGGCGATCATGTCCTCGCCGTGTGCGGTGTCGTGCACCAGCAGGGCCGGATCGGCGCCACCGGCCGCGCGATAAGCCTGCAGCAGGGTACGCAGGCGCCGGTAGAGCGCGTCGCCTGGGGGAAGCGCATAGGTCGCGGCGCCGGTCGGGCAGACCGAGGCGCAGGCTCCGCAGCCGGCGCAGATCCTGGCGTCGATCTCCACCGTGTCGCCGGCCGGCTTGATCGCCGATACCGGGCAGACGTCCAGGCAGCGCGTGCAACCGGCCTTGCGGCTGCGGGAATGGGCGCAGAGCTCGGCGCGGAAATCAACGTAGCGCGGCTTGTCGAATTCGCCGACCAGGTCGGCCAGCCCGAAGACCGCGCGCTCCACGGCCGCCGGATCGCCCGGGTCCGGGCGCAGATAGCCGTCGCGCTTTTCGTGCGCGGGGAACAGCGGCTTGCCGCCGGTGAGATCGAGGATCAGGTCGCAGGTGGCGCTGGCGCCCTTGCGCGGCGCCTCGAAGGCGAGGTGCCGGCGGGCGGAAGGCAGGGTGGCGGCATAGTCGTCCACGACGATCTCGAACCCGCCGAGATGCCCGCGCGCGCCCACGATCGTGCCCTTGTAGATCGGCACGTCCATGGCGCGCGGCGGCATGACCTCGCCCGGCCGGTCGAGCAGCACCGTGACCTCCAGCCGGTCGCGCAGGTGGCGCGCGATCTCGATCGCGCGCTCGTCGCGGCCATAAACCAGGGCCACGCCCTTTGACTCAAGCCCGACCGAGGGCGTCGGCGGAATGTCCAGCGCAGCTTCGGCTAGCAGCGCCGCGATTTTCGGCGCGGCCTCCCCGCCTTCTTCCGACCACCCCGCACGCTCGCGGACGTTGACGTAGGATACAGCCGGTTCGACCTTGCCGGCCTCGGTGCGCGTCTCTTCGAACAGCGGCGCTTCCTGGGTGCAGGCGACCAGCAGCGGGCCTTCGCTCGCGATCAGGCGCTGGAACTTGCCGAGCTGCGACCGGCAGAGACTGGTGAATGGCTCGATCGCGCCGCCATCCGAACCGGCTTTGGCGCAGGCCATGGCCAGCCCGGCGGGATCGAGCTTCATCGTGCCTTCGCAGTCGCAAAGCGCGACCGTCTTCCGGTCGAATTTCATTGTTTCTCACCCGCCGGCACCATAGCGGGGCGGGCCGTCCGTGGCGACCCCTCGCGTCATGGGGGAATTGCTATAGTCCCGACCCATGGCCCAAGCCGTTCACGACATGATGACGACACGCGAGGCGGCGGACTACCTGCGCGTCAAGGAGCGTAAGATCTATGAGCTGGTGCGCGACCGCCGCATTCCCTGCAGCCGCGTCACCGGCAAGTGGCTGTTCCCGCGCCGGCTGATCGACCGCTGGGTGGCCGAGCATGCTGACTATGCGGGCGTCGCGCGGCCCGCGCCGCCGCCGGTGATCGCGGGCAGCCACGATCCGCTGCTGGACTGGGCGGCGCGGCAATCCGGCTGCGGCCTGGCGCTTCTGCCCGGCGGCAGCCTGGACGGGCTACGCCGGCTCGCGGCCGGCGAGGCGACCCTGTGCGGACTGCATTTACGCGACGCGGCGGGGACGGACTACAACGTCGAAGCGGCGCGCGATGCCCTGGCCGGCGTGGACGTGGTGCTGGTGGAATGGGCGCGGCGGCGCCAAGGCCTGGTGCTGGCGCCTGGCAACCCCAAGCGCATCGCCGGCATCGCCGACCTGAAGAAGCGCCGTGCCCGCGTCGCGTGCCGCCAGCAGGATGCCGGCAGCCAGATCCTGCTGCTGCGGCTGCTGGAGGAGGCGGGGATCGCGCCTGGCGCGTTGACCTATGCCGACCCGCCGGCCTTGAGCGAGACCGAGCTGGGGATGGCCGTGCTGGAGGGCCGCGCAGATGCCGGCCTGGCGATCGAGTCCGCCGCCCGGCAGCTCAAGCTCGATTTCGTGCCCCTGGCGGAGGAGCGCTTCGACCTTGCCATGCGCCGGCGCGACTACTTCGAGCCTCCGGTCCAGCGCCTCCTGGGTTTCACGCGCAACCCCCGCTTCGCCGACCAGGCCGGCAAGCTCGGCGGCTATGACATTGCCGGCGTGGGCACGGTGCGTTACAACGCGCCCTGAGCGCTATTCGCCCGGCGCAATCCGGCCGACGACGGTGAAGTCCTTCGCGTCGTCCGGGCGCAGCACGACCACTTCGCCCTCCGCCGGCGATATTCCCGTCAGCGGCAGTATGTTCGCGCCATGCGTCACCATCACCAGCGCGCCAGGGCGCGACCAGGCGCGGATGCGCTGGCGCACCTCGGCGCTTTGCCCCGCCTCGCCGGCGCTGTTGCCATAGAGATTGTCGAGTGGCGGCCAAGGTTCGACGCCGCCGAACGCCAGGCGCGCCGTGTCCAGGCAACGGCACCAGCGGCTGGAAAGCACCAGTTCGACCGCGACGCCATTGGCGCGGAAGCGCTGGCCCAGCGCGGCCGCCTGTGCGCGGCCCTGGTCGGTCAGATTGCGCTGGGTCGCGCAGTCCTCGAGATTGAACCCCGCCGGGTCACCGACCCCGCCGGCGGTCCGTGCGTGGCGGATCAACGCCACGGCCCCGCGCTTGGCCATCTCGCGCCATGCCGCCCGGCCGGTCACGGTATTGGCCGAGGGCCGCCCGAAGACGCCATCCGCGAGCCAGACAAGGCCCGCCCCGCCGGCAACCTGCAAGGCCCGCCGGCGCGGCAACCCGACCGGCGACGTAACGACGCACTTCATCGCAATCCCTTATAATTTCGAGATAATTCGGTAACGTGCCGTGCCGTCATGTGGGGACGCATTATCGCTTTGGCAAGCATTCGCGTCCAGTATCTGACCCCGTTGGCCGCCCGCACGCGAAGCAATGTCCCCACTGCCAATCCCGCCGGAACCGCTGCGCGTCACGGCTACCGTCCTTCCCCTCGATCCGATCGCCGATGAGGCCATCGCGCATGTGTACGGCCTTTGGAACGCGCGGCGCGGGTCCCGTGCGATGCCGGCGCCGGGCGATCTGCTGCCCGAAGAATTCGGCGTTGCGCTGGGAAAGATCAATCTCCTGGACGTGCTGCGCGACCCGCTGCGTTTCGTGTTCCGCGTCCGCGGCAGCATGATCGCCGGCATCAACGACCAGGACATGAGGGGATGCGATGTCGCCGAAATGCAGCCGCCCGAGTATCGCGACATGCTGCTGCGTCACTATGCCGAGGTTGCGGCAATGGGTGCGCCCTCCCACTACCAAATCCGGCAGACCCGCAGCACTGTGACCAGCGATTACCGCCGCATGGTCCTGCCGCTCGGCTCCGCCGGCGTCGTCGAGCGTCTGCTGACCGTCTCCGCCTGGGGCTCGGACTTTGCGCAGAAGGCGCTGCTGCTGGGCTTCAAGCGGCGCTGACGGCCCTCGCCCGCACGTCGATCGAGGCGCGGAAGCCCGCTACGGCGGACACGATCGACGCCGCCGCCGTGGCATCGAGCATGCACAGCGGCGCCCGGACGCGGTGCCAGGCCTGCTCGCCGGTATCGGCGGCCTTGACGGCCTTCATCGCCGGAATGAAGGGCACCGAAAGGATCGTCTCGGTCAGGCGCGTCACGGCCTGCAGCAAGGCCTCGCCCTGCGTCGTGCCAGCACGGTCGATCACCGCCCGCATCGCCTCAGGGATGACGTTCGCCATGCCGCAGATCGTGCCTCGCCCGCCCTCTGCCATGGCCCGCGGCACATGCTCCTCCGCGCCGACAAGGATTGCCATGCGCCGCCCGAAACGCTGCAGCAGGTCGCTGGTGTTGTCCCAGTCGCCCGAGCTGTCCTTGACCCCTGCCATGATCGCCGGGTATCGCGCCAGCAGCCGGTCGATCGCCGCATGACCGACCGGCACGCCGCTGATCTGCGGGATGTTGTAGAGATAGACGCGCAGCCGGTCGTCGCCCACGCGCTCGATCGTCTCGGCGAAGGCGGCATAGACGCCCTCGTCGTCGACGCCTTTGAAGAAGAAGGGGGGCAGCATCAACACCCCCGCCAATCCCGCCTTGGCCGCATAGCGCGCGAGTTCCACTGCGTCGCCCAGGGCCGTCGCACCGTTGCCCAGCACGATCCTGCGGGCGGGGATGCCGGCCTTCAGAAGCGCGTCGGTTGCCGCGATGCGTTCAGCCACGGTGAAGGAGGGGCCTTCGCCAGTGGTGCCGAAAGGGGCCACGCCGTCGACACCGCGCGCCATCAAGCCCTTGCAATGCTCCGCCAGCTTGGCGTGGTCGCAGTTCAGCTCGGCGTCGAGCGGGGTCAGCACCGCCGCCCACAGGCCAGCCACGGCCGTCTCACTGCTTTGCGTCATGACAGGGATTTCTCCTGGTGCTGGGCCATCTTCGCCTGCGCGCCTCACAGGGACAAGAAGCGTCGCAGCATACCCAGCCCTACCGGACCGCTCTTCTCGGGATGGAATTGGCAGCCGACGACGCTGCCATGGCCGACCACTGCCGCCACGTCGTAGCCGTCATAATCCGCCACCGCCCGGAGATCGCCGGGCCGGGCCGGCCTGGCGGCGAAGGAATGAACGAAATAGACCGACTGGCCGGGCTTGGTGTCGGCCAGGATGCCGTCCCAGGCGCCGGTCCCGGCCGGGTGCAAGGCATTCCAGCCGATATGCGGAATCTTGCGCCGGCTTCCGGCATCGTTGAGATCGGGGATGGGGCCGACCGTCCCGGGCAGCAGGCCTAGCCCCTGGTGTCGTCCGAACTCCTCGCCGGTCTCGAACAAAAGCTGCATGCCCACGCAGATGCCCAGCAGCTTGCCGCCGGCCTTGGCATAGGCCTGCACCGGCTCGACCAGGCGGTGCCGGGCGAGGGCCTCCATGCAGCCGCCGAAGGCGCCGACGCCGGGCAGCACGGCGCGCTCCGCCTGCATCAGCCGCGCCGGATCGCCGGTCTGCTCGACGGCGCCGCCGCAGGCCTCAAGCGCCCGGCTGACGCTCAGGAGATTGCCGACGCCGTAGTCGACCAGCACGACCTTCATGGCGCGCGCACCGGGATTCCGGCCCTGCGCGCCGCATCGCGGATTGCGGGCAGGGACAGGCGCCCGTAATGCAGCACATCGGCCATGGCGACCGCGTCGGCGCCGCCTCCCAGGACGGCGTCTGCAAGATGCTCCGGCGTGCCCATGCCGCCGCTGGCGATTACGGGAATCGAGACCGCGTCGGTGATGGCGCGCAGCAGCTTGATGTCGAAACCGCGCCGCGTTCCCTCCTGGTCGACCGAGGTGACCAGCAGCTCGCCCGCCCCGAGTTCCACGGCGCGCCGCGCCCAGGCGACGGCGTCCAGGCCGGTCTTCTCGCGCCCGTTGTCGGTATAGGCCTCCCAGCGGTCAGGCCGGGTGCGCTTGGCCTCGATCGACAGGACCATGCACTGCGCGCCGAAGCGCCGCGCAACCTCGCTGATCAGCTCGGGCCGGCGGAGGGCGGCAGTGTTGATGGCCACCTTGTCGGCGCCCGATCGCAACATGCGCTCGACGTCGTCGACCGAGCGGATGCCGCCGCCGACCGTCAGAGGCACAAACACGTTCTCGGCCGTGTAGCGCACGATCGCATCGAGCGAGTTGCGGTTGTAGAGGCTGGCGACGGCGTCCATGTAGATCAACTCGTCGATGCCGGCTTCGTAGTAGCGTCGCGCGAACGTTTGCGGGTCGCCCACCACGCGCACGCCTTCCAGGTTTACGCCCTTGATGACATTCGGCCCCTTGATGTCCAGCCGGGCAATCAGGCGGATATTGGGCATGGGACGGGTGTAGCACGCCGTCCGCGTGCCGTCCGCGCGGGCTAGTTCTCCATCCATGCCGTGCGGCGCAGGCGCCAGCCATCGGCGCCCCTCTGCCAGAGATGCGGCGAGCGGAACCGGTCCGTCAGCGCCTCGAAATAGGCGCGGTCCACGATCGGTTCCTCGAACCGGTCAGCGATGGCGCCGAAGCGGTGCCGCGGCAGGCTGAGATACGCGAAATTCTCGCTCTCGAAGCGCGTGGGATACTCGCCGTCGAAGCGCTTGACCAGCGCGACCGCCTCCTCGCGCGTGATGTCGCCGCTACGCGCTTCCTGTGCCGCGTCGTAGGTGGCGCGGCCGATGCCGAACTTGATGTAGGTCGTGTAGTAGTGCAGATCGTCGATCTTGTCGTCGATACTGCTGTACTTGCTGTAGGTGCCGGCGGTGCGCTCGGGGCTGGCCTGGAAGTCGCCGTGCTCCACCGCGTAGTAGTAGTTGGCCTGGGGATGCCAGGGCAGGTAGTAGCCGAGGTAATGCACCTCGACCTTCTTCGCCTCCAGCCCGGCTGGGTCGGGCGGCAGGTAGGGTTCGAGGTCGCAGGCGGTAAGCCCGAATTCGCTCTTGAGTTCACGCAGCGACGTGCCGGCGATGTAGATGCGGTCCGGGTCGCCCGCGGTGAAATAGCTCCAGTCCTTCCGTGCGGACTCGTTCTCCTTGATCGGGTTGCCGTATTCCGCGGGGTTCTCGCCGTAGAACACCAGCGGGATGTCGCGCTCGATCGCCATCTTCGGCGGAAAATACATCTGCCCCATCATGAAAGGTTGGAACGGGTGGAAAAGGCGCTCGATCGCAAGGCGCGTCAGCAGGCGGTGCACGCGGCCGTTGGGCGTGAACAGCACGTTGTCGAAGCCTGCGTGGATCCAGGCCTGGAAGTTCTTCCAGCCCCAGTCGGTGTAGATGTGCGGCGCCCAGGTGACGGTGAGCGGGTTCATGCCGAACCTGTATTTCAGCATGTGCGCGGCATAGAAGCTGTCCTTGCCGCCCGAACCGGGGACCAGGCAGTCATAGTGTCCGTCGCTGCGCCGGTGCCGGTCGCACAGCGCGCGCAACTCGGCTTCGCGAGTCGTCCAGTTGATCGCCTTCTTGCCCATCGCCACGCGGCAGGCATCGCACAGGCCATCGGTGTCGAAGCCGATGGTCGCCTTGCGGGTGTCGCGCGTATGTTCGTACTCGCGCGCCGAGTTCGGCTTCTGGTTGCTGTACACGCAGCGTGCGCAGAACCTTATGTGCCGCGGCAGGCCGTAATAGGCCGGCGGATCGACGGCGTCGGGCGAATAGAGCGCCAAGTCGACGGGCGCCGGTTTCGGGATTAGGGGCATGCTGCGACCCTAGGGCCGGTTTGGTTACCGGAAGGTTAATTGCAGTCGCGCCCCGACGGTGCTAGCGATGGCCGGCAATCGCAAGGGGACGACCGGGGTGGGATCGCATCCACGTTTCACGCCGTTGGAATTCCAGGGACGGGTCGGGCGGCTGCGCCGCCGCATGCAGGCGGCCGGTGTAGAACTGGCGCTGTTCGACGAGATCGAGGCCATGGCTTGGCTCACGGGCTACGGCAATTCCGAGAACCGGTGGCGCTGCGTCGGCATCCCGTTGGATGGCGAGCCATTCTTCTTCATACGCGTGCTGGACGAAGGTCCATGCCGCGAGCGGGTGTGGTTCGACGACGTTCCGACCTACCTCGACTGGGAAGACCCCATGGCCGCGCTGGCCGCGGTTCTGGCCAGGCGCGGCCTGGCGGACGCCGTGATCGGGCTCGATCTCGGGTCCTACTGTCTGCCGCCTCGACGCTACGCGGCGATGCAGGCGGCGCTGCCCCGGGCGAAATTTGTCGATCTCGGTCCCGTCGTGAACGAGCTGCGCCTGATCAAGTCGCCGGCGGAGATCGCGCTGCTGCGCAAGGCGGCCGGGGTCGCGGACGAGGCGCTGCGCCGGGCGGCTGCCGCCTGCCGGGGCGGCGGCACGCAGCGCGACGCCGCCAAGGCGGCGATGGCCGCCTTCGTCGATCTGGGCGCAGACCCGGACGGGCCGGGGCCGATCACCGCCGGCCGCGGCGGCGACTTCCTGCACGGGCATCTCGGCAATGCGACGCTGGCGGCGGGCGATGTGGTGCATATCGAGCTGATCCCGCGCGTCGAGGGCTACGGCGCTCGCGTTATGCGCTGCGTCAGCCTCGGCGCGCCCGACCCGGCGCTGGCGCGCGCGGCCGAGCGGTTGGCGGCACTGCAGGACCGCCAGATCGCCGCTATCCGCCCGGGCGCCGTCGCCGGCGAGGTGGACAAGGTGCTGCGGGAGGCGGTTCTGGCGACCGGGCTGCGTGCGCGGTTCGACAACATCACAGGCTACACGCTCGGCCTCTATTCCCACGCGACGCCGCGCACCAGCGACTTCACCCGCATCTTCCATCCCGGCGCGGACTGGCAGGTCGAGGCCGGCATGGTGTTCCATATGTATGTCGCGGCTGCGGGCGCCTCGTTCAGCGAGACGGTGCTGGCGACCGACGAGGGATGCGAGCGCCTGACGCGCTTTCCGCGCGAGCTGATCGTCAACGGCGCATAACCAGGAACGGAGAGAAGAACTGATGGCAACAACGTTGGAGGGCGGCTGCTTCTGCGGGGCGGTGCGCTATCGCCTGAAGGCTGCGCCGATGTTCGTGCATTGCTGCCACTGCCGCGACTGCCAGCGCCAGACCGGCGGCGCCTTCGCGATCAATGCGCTGATCGAGACGTCGAACATCGAAATCCTGGCCGGTACGCCCAATCCCGTTTCGATGCGCACGGACAGCGGTCGGCCGCACGACGTCCACCGCTGCCCCCAATGCCAGACCGCGCTTTGGAGCGACTATGGCCGCCGACCGGCGCTACGCTTCGTGCGGGTGGCGACGCTGGACGATCCGGGCGCCCTCGAGCCGGACGTGCACATCTTCACGCGCTCGAAGCTGCCCTGGGTCCGCCTGCCGGAGGGCAGGCCGGCCTTCGAGGTCTACTACGACATGAAGAAGCAATGGCCCGAGGCAAGCCTGGCGCGCCGGCGCGCTATCCTAGGCGACGTGTAGGAGGATGGGAGCAGCATGACGGCGCACGGCTACGAAACCGGCCGGCTGAACCTGCCCTTCGTCGGCCACTGCACCTTCGGCAAGCAGCCGATCTGCACGGACTGGGACAGGATCGACGCGGACGTGGCGGTGCTGGGCGTGCCTTACGACATGGGCACGCAGTACCGTTCGGGCGCGCGATTCGGTCCGCGCGCGATCCGCGAGGCCTCGACGCTGTTCTCCTTCGGCCATGCCGGCGCCTACGACTTCGAGGACGATACGGTCTACCTGCCTACCGACAAGGTGCGCATCGTCGACGTGGGCGACGCCGACATAGTGCACACCGACACTGCCAAGAGCCACGAGAACACGCGCATGGCGGTGCGACAGATTCTGAAGGCCGGCGCGATGCCCGTGATCCTGGGCGGCGACCACGCGGTGCATGCGCCGGTGATCGAGGCTTTTGCCGGTCAGCCCCCCGTGCATATCGTGCATTTCGACGCGCATCTCGATTTCGTCGACGAGCGCCACGGCGTGCGCTACGGGCACGGCAACCCGCTGCGCCGCGCCTCGGAGACGAAGCATGTCACGGGCATGACCCAGCTCGGCATCCGCAACGTTTCGTCGTCCAACCGCTCGGACTACGACGCGGCGCGCAGGTTCGGCTCAAAGATCCTGTCGGT
>CAYMTM010000033.1:2584-7446 GCA_964393375.1 uncultured Rhodospirillaceae bacterium | reverse complement strand
GGCGTACTGGCGCTGATTCCCAAGGGCGTACGCTATTACGTCACGATCGACATCGACGGCTTCGACCCGTCGATCGCCCCCGGCACCGGCACGCCCAGCCACGGCGGCTTCCTCTATTACGAAGTGCTCGAAATCCTGCAGGGCCTGGCCAAGCAGGGCGAGGTGGCGGGCATGGACCTGGTGGAGGTGGCGCCGGCCTACGACCCTTCGGGCATCACCGCCTTCCTGGCGGCGCAGGTACTGCTGAACTTCCTCGGTTTCATCTTCGAGGAACGGCTGAAGCGGGCGGCGCGGAGGAATTGATCACCACGCCGTCAGCCCGCCGTCCACGACGATGTTCTGGCCGGTGACGTAGGACGAGGCGTCGGAAGCCAGATAGACCAGCGCGCCCACCATCTCGTCCGGCTCGGCCATCCGGCCGAGGGGCACGCGCTGGGAATAGCGCTGCCGGAATGTCTCGTTCTGGCCGCTCACTACCCCGCCCGGCGTCAGCGCATTGACGCGGATGCGATGTGGCGCCCAATAGGCGGCGAGATGGCGCGTCAGACCGATGACGCCCGCCTTGGCCGCGGCATAGACCGCGGGCGTGTTGATCGGCTTTCCGCCGTATTCGCTGCCCTCGTAGATGCGCGGGTCGGCCGCCACGACGCCGTAGATTGAGGCGGTCTGGATCACGCTGCCCCCGCCGCCCCGGGCGACCATGTGGCGGCCCACGGACTGTGCGACCAGAAACATGGCGTCGAGGTCGATGGCCATGATCTCGCGCCACTCCTTCAGGCTGTACGCCTCGAACGGCGCGAAGAATGCGTCGAGGTCGGACGATTTTCCGGCGGCGTTGTTGTGCAGAACGTCGATACGACCGAGCGCCGACACGACGGTCTCGGTCATGCACGCAACCTGCTCGGGCTCGCGCAGATCGCAGGAAACCGGCAACGTGCGCCGGCCGGTATCGCGGGCGATCTCCTCGGCCACGCGCCTGGCGCCGTCCGCGTCGATATCGACGACGGCGACCGATGCGCCGTGCTCGGCCAGGCCGCGGCTGAAGCGCCGCCCCAATATGCCCGCGCCGCCCGTGACCAGGGCCACCTTGCCGTCGAGCGCGAAGCGATCGCTAGCCATCGATCCTCACCTCGGCCAGTTCGACCATCCGCCCGCCGGTGGTCGCCGAGCGCCGACCGGCGATCAAGGTCCGCATCGCCGTCAGGGTGTCGGCGGGCGGGATCGCCGGCTTGCCGGTGCGCGCCATCTCGACGAAAGCCGTCAGCAGGCGCTTGAACGCGGTAAAATTGTCGCGCAGGTCGTGCGCGGTCGTACGCAGGCGTCCATGGATCGACAGGCTGAATTGCGGAGGAACCGCGCCCAGGCAGTCGATCGTGGCGAGCCACCCCTGGTCCATGTGGATGCGCATCTGCTCATGCCGCCCCTGCGCGCAGGCGACGGCGATGGGCCGCGCGGGCGTCAGACTCATGACCGCCTCCAGCAGGTGTATGCCGTAGGCCTCCCAGTCGTTGATCACGGCTGCCCGCATCGCCACGATCTCGCCATAGGCCACGATGTCGCGCCGCGCCTCGTCGAGTTCGCCGGCATAGCGCAATCCGGCGCAGCTCATCAGTTTGCCTTCTTGCAGGTAGGGCAGGAAGCGGGCGAGCGTCGCCGGCTCGGTCGACAATGGCTTGTCGACAAAGACCGGCAAGCCCGCTTCGAGGAAGGTCCGGGCCAGCGGCCAGTGGAGTTCCTGGTCGTCACGCGCCACGATCGCCGCGTCGATCTGGCCCAGCATCTGTTTGGGATCGGCGACCGCATGCTGGATGTACGCGGCAGCGCAAAGCTTGCGCGTCATGTCGGAATCCTGGGTCCAGGCATGGGTTACCGCCACGTCGCCGAACCCGAATTCCTCGGGCTTGCGCCGGCGCAAATAGTCGTGAATCGCCGGCCAGCCGGCATCGGCGAAGGCGCGGTCGTCGTAGCCGTTGACGATGGCGGCAAACGAGAAGGGATGCCCGTTGCCGGGGCTGAGCCCAAGGATGCCGAGCCGAAGCCCCATCACCAGACCGTCCAGCCGCCGTCGACCGATATGTTCTGCCCGGTCATGTAGCTGGAAGCGTCCGAGCACAAGACAGCCGCAACCGCCTTGAGTTCGTGCGGCCGCCCGATGCGGCCCAACGGGTTCTTGGCGGCGAGACGTTCGATAAATTCGGGGTTCTCGCGCTGCGTCGTCTCGAACGGGAACGGGCCGGGGCTGATGCAGTTGACCCGGATACCCTGCGGCGCCAGGAACGTCGCCAGATATTTCGTGAGCTGGACCACGCCCGCCTTGGCTGCACCGTAGCTCGGCGGGTTGGCGAACTTCTCGCTGTCGTAGAGTCCGGGATCGGGCGCCACGACGCCATACATCGAGGCGATGTTGAGAATGACGCCCCGGCGCGGCGCCAGTACCGGCACCGCCGCCTTCACGGTCCGGAACACGCCGCTCAGCGATACCTCGATATCGCGGTCCCAGTCCTCGTCGCTGATCGACTCGAACGTGTTTTTGCGCCCCGACCAGCCGCAATTGACCAGGATGTGGAATCCGTCGGTCAGCCGCGCCGCCTCGGCCACGCCGGAGCGGATCGAGGCCTTGTCGGTGATGTCGATGTTGAGGCCGCGGGCGCGCGCGCCCGGGATCTTGCGCATGATCTCGTCGGCGCGGTGATGGCAGCGCCCGGCGTCGCGTCCCGCCAGCAGGACCGTGGCGCCCTGTTCGGCGAGCGCGAAGGATATCTCGCTGCCCAGAAGGCCGGCGCCGCCGATCACCAGCGCCGTGCGGCCCTTCAGCGACAGCAGCTCCGCCACGGTCGGCGAGGCAGACGGATCGGCATAGCTCATAGCGGGGCCTCCCTGCGTTCGCCGGCGACCGTGCCGGGCGCCACGCGGCTGCCGTCGGGCAGGTCGCCGATCACCACCGCACCGGCACCGACCATGCAGCGCTCGCCGATCCGCACACCCTGGATCACGCTGACGCCGGTGCCCAGATGGCTGCGGTCGCCGATCCGCACCCCGCCCGACAGGGTGACGCCCGGCGCCAGGTGCACGGTGTCGCCGAGCATGCAGTCGTGGTCCACGCTGGCGCGGGTATTGATGAGACAATTCGTGCCGACGCGGGCGTCATTCTGAATGACCGCGCCGGCCATGGCCTGCGCGCCTTCGGCCAGCTCCGCGCTCCTCGCCACGACGGCGCTGGGATGCACGATGGTGGCGAAGCGATACCCGCGCGCCCGCCAGCGCCAGAACAGGTCGGCGCGCGCCTCGGGCAATCCCGTGGAGCCGACGCCGTTGACCAGCATCACCCGGTCGGCGGGGCAACGCGCCACCAGTTCCTCGTCGCTCAGGACCGGGATTCCGGCCGGTCCCGCGCCCGCCGAAAGATTCGGATCGTTCACCGCGACGAACCAGCCACCCAAGAGTTCGACGGTCGCGATCAGCACGCGCCCATGCGCCCCGCCACCCAGCAGCGCCAGATCGCGATCGGCGAACGGGCCGGCGGTCATACGGTGTAGTGCCCGACGCGATAGCGGGCGAGGTTGGCAGGATCCCGGAACCAGGCGATGGTCGCCTCGAGTCCGCGCGCCAGTCCGTCCGCGCCGCCGTAGGCCGGACCCCAATTCATCAGGCGCCTGGCTTTCGTGTTGTCGGCCAGTAGGCGCTCGACCTCGCTGCCCTTCGGGCGCAGGCGTTCGGCCTCGGTATCGATCGCGATCTTGCGGCCCATCAGCCCGGCGATGAGTTGCGCCAGGTCGCCGACCGCGATCTCGTGGCCCGAGCCCAGGTTGATCGTCTCCCCCACGGCCGCGTCGCAATCCAGCGCCGCAATCATGCCGGCGGCGGTGTCGGTCACGTAGCTGAGGTCGCGCGTGGGCGTAAGCGCCCCCAGCCTGATGCGCTCGGCGCCAGCCGCAATCTGGGTGATGATCGTCGGCACGATCGCGCGGGTGGACTGGCGCGGCCCATAGGTGTTGAACGGCCGCACCACCGTCACCTTCACGCCGAAGCTGCGCCAGTAGGCGAGCGCGATCTGGTCGGCGCCGATCTTGCTCGCCGCGTAGGGCGACTGGCCGACCAGCGGGTGGTCCTCGTCGATCGGCACGCGCCGGGCGGTGCCATAGACCTCGGAGGTCGAGGTCACGACGACCTTGGCGACGCCGAGTTGCCGCGCCGCCTCGACCACGTTCAAGGTGCCCTTCACGTTCACGTCGACGTAGGAGGCCGGTGCCGCGTAGGAGTAGGGGATTCCGACCAGCGCGGCCAGGTGCAGCACGCGGTCGCAGCCGCGCATCGCCTGCTGGAGAGCGACGCCATCGCGGATGTCGCCCGCCACCACCTCGATCCGCTCGGCCGTGCCCGGCGCAAGATGGTCGAGCCAGCCGCGCTGGTCGAGCGAGTTGTAGAGCACGAAGGCCCGCACCTTGCGGTCCCCGGCCACCAGCGCCTCGACCAGATGCGAGCCGATGAACCCGTCGGCACCGGTCACCAGGATGCGGTCATCCGCCATCGCTCAGGCGCATTCCCCCTGCTTCTATGGGGCGCGAAGGTAGCGCGGCCAAGGGCTTATGGGAATCGACTGGGCTAGAGCCTTGACGAATTGGGCGCTCCACGCGGATGGCCGCGGATCGCGCCCGCGCCCGCGCGGTGCGGCAGATTCGCTAGGCGGTTTCCTCGCGCCACGACCGCCCGTCGCGGGCGATGAGCGCGGTCGAGGCGGCCGGGCCCCAGCTTCCGGCGGGGTAGGGCTTGGGTGCGTCGCCCAGCGCCTCCCAGGCGTCGTGGATCGGCTCGACCCAGCGCCAGGCCCATTCCACCTCGTCGCGCCGCATGAACAGGGTCTG
>CAYMTM010000033.1:0-2574 GCA_964393375.1 uncultured Rhodospirillaceae bacterium | reverse complement strand
CGCGCAGCACGTCGGTGACTAGGCGCTCGTACGCATCGGGGTGCCGGGTGCCGAAGGCCTCGGCGAAGCTCAGGTTCAAGGCCGCGCGTTGCAGCCGTAGCTTGCCGGGCGTCGGCGTCTTGGTGGTCAGGACCAGGTGGACGCCCTCGTCCGGCTGCAGGCGGATCACCAGGCGGTTGGCGCCGATCGCACCGGCCCAGGCCGGGAAGATGGAGTGCGGCACGGCGCGGAACTCGACGACGATCTCCGAGCGCCGTTCGGCGAGCCGCTTGCCGGTGCGCAGGTAGAACGGCACGCCGGCCCAGCGCCAGTTGTCGATTTCCGCGCGCAGCGCGACGAAGGTCTCGGTACGGCTCGGCGGCACGTTCCCGCCGCCGTTCAGTTCCTGGGCGTAGGCCGGCACGGCGGCACCGCCGATCGCGCCGGCGCCGTACTGCCCGCGCACGGTCACTTGCGCCGCCGTCGCCCGGTCGATCGGGCGGAGAGCCTTCAGCACCTTGACCTTCTCGTCGCGCACCGAGTCCGCCTCCAGCCGCGCCGGCGGCTCCATCGCCACCAGGCAGAGCAGCTGCATCAAGTGGTTCTGCATCATGTCGCGCAGCGCGCCGGTCTTGTCGTAGTAGGGGCCGCGCCCCTCCACCCCCAGCGTTTCGGCCACGGTGATCTGCACGTGGTCGATCTCGCCGCCGTTCCATAAGCGCTCGAACATGCGGTTGGCGAAGCGCAGCGCCATCAGGTTCTGCACCGTCTCCTTGCCGAGGTAATGGTCGATCCGGAACACGCGGTCCTCGCTGAAGACGGCGCCGACCCGGTCATTGACCGCTTGGGATGAGGCAAGATCGTGGCCCAGCGGCTTCTCCAGCACCACGCGCGACCCGGGCGTGGCAAGGCCGGCCTTGTCCAACGCCTGGCAGATCGGTCCGAACAGGCTCGGCGCGGTCGCCAGGTAGAAGGCGCGGATATGGCCTGTCGCGGCCAGGCGGGGCATCAGCCTGGCAAGCTCGTCCGGGTTCGTGGCGTCGCAGGCGACATAGCCCAGGCGCTTGACGAAGCGTTCGGCCAGCGCCTTGTCCATCGTGTCGGCGGGCACATGGCGCTTCAACGCTTCCTCGGCGCGGCGGCGATATTCCTCATCCGACATCGACGAGCGTGCAACCGCCACGATTCGCCCGTCCTCGGGCAGGCGGCCGTCGCGCGCGCGCTGGTAGAGCGCCGGCAGCAGCTTGCGCAGCGCCAGGTCGCCGGCGCCGCCGAAGACGACCAGATCGAACGGCGCGACGCGGTCGTCGTCAGCCATGGACCGACACGGCCGTCACGGCACCGCCATGCCTTTCCGGACCGCCGGGCGGCTGTTGATCGCGTTGTACCACCGCCGGACATTGGGAAAATCGGCCAAGTCTACGCCCTGCCATTCGTGCCGCGCCGTCCAGGGGAACGTCGCGATGTCGGCGATGGTATAGGGGCCGGCCAGGAATTCGCGATCCTTCAGCCTGGCGTCCATGACGCCATAGAGCCGGCGCGTCTCCTTGGTGTAGCGCTCGATCGCGTAGGGGATCTTTTCGGGCGCGAAGCGGCGGAAATGGTGTGCCTGGCCGAACATCGGGCCGACGCCACCCATCTGGAACATCAGCCATTGCAGCGTTTCGTAATGGACTTCGGGCTCCTTCGGCAGCAGCTTGCCGGTCTTGTCGGCGAGGTAGATCAAAATGGCGCCGGACTCGAACACGGCGAAGGGCTTTCTGCCCGGGCCTTCGTGGTCGACGATCGCCGGGATCTTGCTGTTCGGGTTGATGCGCACGAAGTCCTGGGTGAACTGGTCGCCCTTGGAAATGTCGATCGGAAACACGCCATAGGGCAGCCCGATCTCCTCGAGCATGATCGAGACCTTGCGGCCGTTCGGCGTGCTCCAAGTGTAGAGATCGATCATCGCTCCCCCTCGTTCCCGGCCGCGTCAGATTGCGGCGAAGCCTTGTTCCAAATCCGCTATCAGATCGTCCACATGCTCGATCCCGACCGAGACGCGCAGCAGGTCCTGCGGCGTCGGGCTGTCCGGACCCTCGATCGTGCCGCGATGCTCGACCAGGCTTTCGACCCCGCCCAGGGACGTGGCGCGCACGAACAGCTCCAGCCGCGCGACGAATGCCAGGACCGCGGCTGGCCCGCCCTTGAAGCGCAGCGACAGCATGCCGCCGAACCCGCCCTGCATTTGCCGCCTGGCCGCTGCATGGCCGGGATCGTCGGGCAGGCCGGGGTAGCAGACCTTGAGGAGCTTCGGGTGATCCTTGAAATGCGTCGCGATCGCCAACGCGGACTGCGACTGGTGGCGCACGCGCAGGTGCAGCGTGCGCATCCCGCGCAGCAACAGCCAGGCTTCGAACGGCCCCAGCACGGCGCCGCCCATGGTGCGGACATACTTGATGCGCTTCCAGAAATCGTCGTCGCGTGCCGTCACCAGCGCGCCGGCCAGCACGTCGCTGTGGCCGTTCAGGTATTTCGTCGCGGAATGCATGACGATGTCCGCGCCGTGCTCGATCGGCCGCGTCAGGACCGGCGAGGCCGCGGTGCTGTCGACCG
>CAYMTM010000032.1:0-28284 GCA_964393375.1 uncultured Rhodospirillaceae bacterium | reverse complement strand
TTCGCGGTGCTGGCGGCGCTCGGACGGCTCAAGCGGCCGGCGCGCGCCGACCTGCCGATCATCCTTTCGGTCGGCTCGCTGCAGCTCTGCCTGTTCTTCACCCTGATCAATCTGGGCCTGGCGCTGCTGCCGGCCGGGCGCTCGGTGATCCTCGCCTACACCACGACCCTGTGGGTGGTGCCGCTGGCCGGCCCGCTGCTCGGCGAATGGCCGCGCGGGCGCCAGCTCGCGGGCGTCGCACTGGGGTTCGCCGGCGTGGCGTTGCTCTTGATGCCGGCGTTCGCGCGGATCGCGGATGCCGGCGCCGGAACGCTCGCCGGCTATGTCTATCTGCTCGGCGCGGCCCTCTGCTGGGCGCTCGCGATCCTGCACAGCCGCGCGCACCGCTGGAATCTCTCGCCGCGGCAGGTGATGCCCTGGCAGATGCTGTTCGCGGCCGTTGTGCTGGTGCCGGTCGCCTTGGCGATGGAGCCGCACGGGCACATCGAAGCGACCGCGCGCGCTCGTGCCGCTGCTCTATCTCGGCGTCGTCGCGGGGCCGGTCATCACCTGGACCTCCACCACCGTGTCGCGCCCGATCGCGGCCGTCGCCGTGTCGCTCGGCTACCTGCTGACGCCGGTGATGGGCGTGGCGACTGCCGCGCTGTTCCTCGGCGGGCCAATCGGGCTCGATCTCGTCGCGGGGGGCCTGCTGGTGCTGGCCGGCGCGGCGGTGGCGATCGCCGCAGCCCGGCGCTAACCTCGCCGCCATGAAGCAGAGACGCGCGCCGACGCGGGAGGAGATCGAGACGATCGCGCTCGACACCCTCGCGCGCCTGCCGAAACATTTCCGCCAGAACTTCGAGGGCGTCATCGTCCGCGTGGAAGAATTTCCGGACGAGGAAACCGAGCGCGAAATGGGGCTGGAAAGCCCGTTCGACCTGATGGGCCTCTACCGCGGCGTTCCCCTCGACCGCAAGTCCTCCGGCGATCTGCCGCGCGAACCGGACATGGTCTTTCTTTACCGCCGGCCGCTGCTCGACTACTGGTGCGAGACGGGGGAAGACCTCCGCCGCCTGATTTCTCACGTAATTATCCATGAGTACGGTCATCATCTCGGCCTGTCGGACGCCGACATGGAGGCGATCGAGGCTTCGGTCGACGAGCGCGCCTAAGTTTCGCCGGAATTTCGGGGGACAGACATGCGCTATCTAGCGGAAGGAGCCCGCCTCATGACGTCCCGCATCCCCGTTCTTCTCGCCGCGCTGCTTGTGGCCGCGCCGGCTTTCGCGCAGACCCTGCCGCCGGCGCCGCGGCCCCAGGTCCAGCAGCCCGGCGCAGCGCAACGCATGGACGCGGCCAAGCAGATGTACCAGCAGGGCAAGCTGCTGCAGTCGGCCGACGAGCTGCAGGCGGCGGTCGCCACGATCTACTCGCAGCTCGGCAAGACCTACGGCCAGACCCTGCCGCCGGCGCCGCAGGGCTGGGCGGTCGACCAGCCCGACCCGCAGCGCCTGGCGCTGATGGGCGCCGGCATGGCCTCGATCCGCGAGTACAAGCCGGTCGTGCCGCCCCCCGCAGCCCAGCCGAACCAGCCGCCCCCGCGCATGAACGCGCGCATCGTGCTGGACGGCGACGCGGTGCGCGCGATGGCGCCGCTGCTCGCGGCCCAGCTGCCGCAGGGAACCCCGCCGACCGTGCGCAAGATCAGGATCGGCCCGAACGACGCGGTGGTCGCCTACGACCCGCAGCTGCGGGCGGGCGAGGTGTCGATGCTGGTAGGCGGGCGCATCCTGATCCAGGTCGAGGGCGTGGGCGTGGCGAGCGCGGATCCGATGATCGCCGCCATGCAGGGCTGGAACGTCGCGGAGCTGAAGAAGCTGGCCGGCCTGCCCTGATCGCCTGTTGACCTTGGCGCGGCGTTTGCGTGATCCATAGGCATGGGTGATCGCTACCGGCTTCGCCGCCATCCGCTTGCCTACGGTTTGGGCGATCCGCCCAATCTGCCGGCATTCCTGTTCGACCCCAAGACGGGGCGGTTCATCGGCTTCGGGCATAACGGCGGGCCGCCGCTCGAGCCCGTGTCGTGGACCGGCTTCGTCTGGCGCAAGGCGCACGCCAAGGCCTGGAAGAACCCCCCGATCGAGGTGATCCGCCTGCGCCTGAAGCGCGCGCAGGAACTGGGCATGACCTACAAGGAATACACCGCCATCATCCTGGACCGCGGCGTCTATCTCTAGCCCGCGAGACGGATTGCGGGGACACGAGCTCCGGGGGCACAGGATTTCGGGGACATCATCCCCAACGCCGCCCGCGCGATGCGGCTGCAGCCGAGCGTCCGGGCGACGTGCAATCCTGCCCCGCGGAGGGTGCCGTCGCGATCGGTCAGCGCGCGCCAACCGGCCTTCCGGCCTTCCCGTCCTTGACAGGCGAAACGCCTTGGGCATCAGCGGCTGTTGAATTGAGTATTATGTCCCCGATTTCCCAAGTACTATGTCCCCGATTTCCCGATGTCCCCGATTTCCCCCCGTTGCCGCTCTCGAAGGCCCTTGCCGCCTGGTCCTGAAGCCGCTTCTTCCACGCGTAAATCTGGTTCGGGTGAACCTGATAGCGCTGGGCCAGATCGGCCACCGTCGCCTGTTCCCGCAACGCCTCCAGCGCAATCTTCGCCTTCAGGCCGGCGTCGATCTTCCGTCTCGTCCTCTGTGTCATGGTCCGCTCCGTCCGATGCGACGGAACGACTTCGAATCCAATCAGTCAACCGGTCCCAAATCAGGGGGTCACTTCAGCCGCTTCACCGCCTTCCGCAGTTCCGGCAGCACTTCCTTGGCGAACCACGGGTTGCGGCGCTCCCAGGCGGTGGTGCGCCAGCTCGGATGCGGCAGGGGCAGGTAGCGCGGCAGGTGCCTGCGGAAATCGCGCACCGTCTCGGTCATGCTCGCCTTGCCGCCGAGGTAGCGCGCTTGCGCGTAGGAGCCCACCAGCAGGGTCAGCTCGATACGGGGCATCAGCGCCAACAGGCGGTCGTGCCAGATCGGCGCGCATTCCGGCCGGGGCGGGGCGTCGCCGCCGTTCTCGAGACGGCCGGGATAGCACAGGCCCATCGGCAGGATGGCGATGCGACGCTCGTCGTAGAAGTCCGCGCGTCCGATCGCCATCCATTGCCGCAGGCGGTCGCCCGAGCGGTCGTTCCAGGGCAGGCCCGTTTCGTGCACCCTGGTGCCTGGCGCCTGGCCCACGATCAGCAGGCGCGCGGCCGCCGACAGGCGGAACACCGGCCGCGGCCCCAGCGGCAGATGCCGGGCGCAGACCGTGCAGGCCCGCGCCGCTTCGATCGCGGCGGCGAGGGCTGCGTCAATGGCGGCGCAGGAGCGTCGCGACATAGTCGGGAACGATCCGGGAAGCGGGACCATAGACCGCCTCATGGAACAGCGTGGCCCCTTCCGACGGCTCCAGGTTCAGCTCCACCGTATGGGCGCGCGCGGCTTGGCGCGCCTCGGCCACGAAGCCGGCGGCGGGATAGACGTTGCCCGAGGTGCCGATCGACACGAACAGGTCGCAGCTCGACAGGGCATCGTAGATCCGGTCCATCGCGAGCGGCATCTCGCCGAACCAGACGACATGCGGCCGCACGCCGCCCGGCCTAGCGCAGGCCGGGCAGGCGAGGTCGACCGACAGGTCGGCCGCGCAGTCGAGAACCTCGCCGCAGGCGGCGCAGCGCGCCTTCAGCAGCTCGCCGTGCATGTGGATCAGGTTGCGCTGGCCGGCGCGCTCATGCAGGTTGTCGATGTTCTGCGTCACCACCAGCACCTCGCCCGGCCGGGCGCGTTCCAGTTCCGCCAGAGCGCGGTGCGCGGCGTTGGGCTGCACGGTTGGATTCAGCAGGCCGCGCCGCCGCGCGTTGTAGAATGCGTGCACGCGCCCAGGGTTGCGCACGAAGGCCTCGGGCGTCGCCACGTCCTCCAGCCTGACGCGCGACCAGATGCCGTCCTTGTCGCGGAACGTATCGAGGCCCGATTCCTTCGAGATGCCGGCGCCGGTGAGGATGACGATGGAGGCTTGCATGAGGCGGAAAGATTAGCCGGGCGCCCAATGCAGGAACAAGCAAAGCCCGTCCGCATCCTGTTCGTGTGCACCGGCAACATCTGCCGTTCGCCCACGGCCGAGGGCGTGTTCCGCCACCTGGTGCGCTCGGAGGGGCTCGAGGACCGGATCGGCACCGATTCCGCCGGCACGCACGACTACCATGTCGGCGAGCCGCCCGATCCGCGCAGCGTCGCGGCGGCGATGCGGCGCGGCTACGATATCAAGGACCTGCGCGCGCGCCGGCTGGCGCCCGACGACTTCGCGCGCTTCGACCTGCTGCTGGCGATGGATCGCGGGCATCTGCGCCTCATGCGCCGGCTGGCGCCCGCCCCGGCCGCGCCGCGCCTGCGCCTGTTCCTGGACTACGCGCCGCGCCTGGGCCTGAGCGACGTGCCCGACCCCTATTACGGCGACGCGCGGGATTTCGAATCCGCTCTGGGACTGATCGAGCATGGTGCGCGGGGCCTGCTCGACGCGCTGCGCGGCGGCGGCGTCGGGTGAAGGCCGCGCCGGCCGAAGCGATCGAAGCGGCGCTCGGCCGGCGGCCGGTCCGACTGGCGGCGATGGCCGGCGGCTGCATCGCCGAGGTGTTCCGCGCCGACTTCGCCGACGGCGCCGCCTGCGCCGTGAAATGGTCGGCGCAGGGCGGGCTTGCGGCCGAGGCCTTCATGCTGCGCTACCTCGCCGACCACGGTTCGCTGCCCGTGCCCAAGGTGGTGCATGGCGACGACCGGCTGCTGGTGCTGGAGTTCGTCGACCATGGCGGCGGCCTGTCGCAGGCGGGCGAGCGCCAGGCCGGGCGCATGCTGGCGGCGCTCCATGCCGTGCGCGGACCGCATTTCGGCTTCGAATGCGACACGCTGATCGGGCCGCTGCCGCAGCCCAACCCGCCGACGCGACGCTGGCTGGAGTTCTTCCGCGACCACCGCCTGCTTTGCATGGCCGATGCGGCGCATGGCGCCGGGCGGCTCCCTCTGTCCTTGCGCGCGCGTATCGACCGGCTGGCGGCGCGCTTGAGCGAATGGATCGAGGAGCCGGCGCACCCCGCCCTCCTGCACGGCGATCTGTGGCCCGGCAACGTGCTGGCCAAGGACGGCAACGTGGCGGCCTTCATCGACCCCGCGATCTACTGGGGCCACCCGGAGATGGACCTGGCCTTCGCCGGCCTGTTCCCCGGCCTCGGCGAGGCGTTTCTGCGCGGCTACGAGGAGGCGGGCTCCATCGCGCCGGAATTCCGCGATCGCCGCCGCGACCTCTACAACCTCTGGCCGCTGCTGGTGCATGTCCGCCTGTTCGGCGGTTCGTACGCCGCCGCGGTCGGGCGGATCGTCGCGCGGCTGGGGTGTTGAGCGGCGATCCTCAGCCCCCGCCCAGCGGATAAGTCGCCTCCTCGCGGTAGACCGAGTGGCCCTTGCCCTGGTGGCTGGAATAGAGGGCGAACTCGCGCACGTCGAAGGGTCCGGCGCGGAACAGGTTGTGGGCCTCGCGGAAGGCGCGGATGCGCGGGGCCGGCGAATCCTTCAGCCGCGCCAGCGTGACGTGCGGCGTGAACTTGCGCTGCTCGGCCGGCAGGCCCAGGCGCTGCACCGCGCTTTCAACCTTGCCCTGCAGGCGCAGCAGCATCTCGCTGCGCTCGACCCCCGCATAGAGCACGCGCGCCTTGTCGCCGGGGCCGAAATGATCGACCGACGCCAGGCCCAGGGTGAAGCACGGCGCCTGGATGCGCTGCAGCTCGGCGTCGATGTCCTCGGCCAGGCCCATCTCCACCTCGCCGATGAAGCGCAGGGTGATGTGATAGTTCTCGGGCGGATCCCAGCGCGCGCCCGGCACGCCGCCGGTGAGGAACGACAGGCGCCGGCGCACGTCCTCCGGCAGGGCCAGCCCGACGAACAGCCGGATCATGGTCCGCCTTCCCTTACGTCTACTTCAGCAGCGGGTTCGGGTTCTCGGCATGGATCGCCTCGATCCCTGCGATCGCCTCCGGCCCCAGCGCGGTCGATTCTGCCAAAGCGAGATTCTCGCGCAACTGGTCGGCCGTGCGGGCGCCGACGATGGTCGAGGCGACGAAGGGACGGCTCATGACGTAGGCCAGCGCCATGCCGATCGGCGGCAGGCCGTGCTTGCGGGCGAGGTCGATATAGGCCTTCGCCGCCGCCCGCACCCGCGGCCAATGGTAGCGCGCCCAGGCCGGATTGTCGCGGTAGGCGTTGAGCCGCGCCTCGGCCGGCCCGCTGCCGTCGGCGTACTTGCCGGTCAGGGTGCCAAACGCCAGCGGCGAATAGGCCATCAGCGGGCATTCCTCGCGGATCGACACCTCGGCCAGGCCGACGTCGAAACCGCGGTTGAGCAGGCTGTAGGGGTTCTGGATGGCGGCGCAGCGCGGCAGGGCGGGGTTCTCCTCGGCCCGGCGCAGCAGCGTCATCAGTCCCCAGGGCGTCTCGTTGGAGGCGCCGAAGGCGCGGATCTTGCCGGCTTTCCTAAGGTCGGCCAGCACTGCAAGGGTTTCCTCCAGCGGGACCGGCCGGTCCTTGGGATCGTGCTGGTAGCCCAGCTTCTCGAAAGTGTTGGTCTGCCGGTCGGGGAAGTGCGTCTGGTAAAGATCGATGTAGTCGGTCTGCAGGCGCTTCAGGCTGCCTTCCACGGCCTCGGTGATGTGGCGGCGATCCAGGCGCGTGATGCCGCCGCGCAAGTAAGGCATGCGGCCCTCGGTGCGGCCGACCACCTTGGTCGCCAGCACCAGCCTGTCGCGCCCGCCCTGGGCCTTCAGCCAGCGGCCGATGTGGCGCTCGGTCTCGCCGTAGGTCGCGGCGCGCTGCGGCACCGGATAGACCTCGGCGGCGTCGAAGAAGGTCACGCCGGCGTCGCGCGCCAGATCCATCATCCGGTGCGATTCGTCCTCCCGCGTCTGCTCGCCGAAGGTCATGGTGCCCAGGCAGACGGAACTGACGGTAATGCCGCTGCGGCCAAGGCTGCGGTACTGCATGGATGCTCCGAAGCGGAAGGTCGGGGCTGCGCGGATGCCGAGGGGCGGGCAGGTCACAGGAACAGGGTCAGCACCCCCGTATAGCCGTAAAGCCGGTTGTGGGAAATCTCGCCGTTGGCGAAGAAGCCGACCAACGGGAAGTCGCCGACCGTATCCCTGATTCGCTTGAGCTCCTGCGAATCCTGTCCGAACAGATTGGGCCCGCGCGCGACGCAGGACACGTAAACCCCGCCCTTGGGCGGCGTCTTGGCGCGCTGCCTGATCTGCCGCAGCATGCGCTCCAGGTCCTGCTCGGCCGCGGCCTTGTCGCGGCGCACGAACAGGATCGGGTCGCCCGCCGCGACCGCGGCGCCGATCGCGATCAGCCCGCGCTTGGGGTCGATGCCCGTCAGGTTGCGCACCATGTAGTCGCCGGTGTCCGATCCCGGCACCGGCAGGGCCGCATGGATGTAGCCGGCGACCCGCCGCAGGTCGCGCGCCAGCAAGTCGCCGATATCCTCCTTGAACACGTCCAGCGCGGGCCGACCGTCGATCCCGACGATCACGTTCTCGGCGCACTCGCTGATCCGCCGGATCGGTCCGATCGGCGAGCAGCCCTGGCTCAGGCCCGTCGCCACCGCCACCTTCCCTGCGAACATCACGCCGGACATGCCGCCTTCCGTCACTTTGCCGGCAAGCTGCGGGAATCCGCCGCGCGAGGCGGTCAGCCCGCCCACCAGGAACCCCACGTCCTCGGCCAGCTTCGTCACCAGCTCCGGCACCGCGCCCGCGCGCGGATCGGCGTGGACCAGGGCCACGGTCGGCCGGTACTGCTCCATCCAGCGCTGGTGCGCCTGCTTTATCGGCCGCGTATCGTGCTCGAGCCGGGGCAGCAGGCGGTACTCCTCGGGCTCGCATGCCGCCACCATCATCGCCAGCGCCGGCTCGTCGTAGTACTCGCGCCCCGTCGCCACCACGCCGATCCCGGCCGTGCCGACCCAGTCGCGCACGCCCGTCACCTCCTGCAGCACAGTGGCGATGTCGCCGAGCTCGGCGGCGAAGCGGTCGGCGACATAAAGGAAGCCCAGCCGGTGGTCGGGGGTCAGCGGCCCCATGTCGGCCAGGCAATGCGCCAGGCCGGCGCGCCAGTCGGTCGCCGCGACATGGGCATGGCGGATATCGCGCATGGCGGCCGTCCCGGGCCTATCCCGCGCGCCGCGCCTGGGCGACCAGGCGTTCGACATAGGGCAGGATGCGCCGCACCATCTCGGCGATACCCTCCGCGGTCGGGTGCAGCCCGTCCGGCTGGTTCAGCTTCGGCTGGGCGGCGACGCCCTCGAGGAAGAACGGATACAGCTCCGCGCCGTACTTGCGCGAAAGCTCGGGATAGATCGCATCGAAGCGCTGGGCGTAGTCGCGCCCGAGGTTCGGCGCGGCGCGCATCCCGGCCAGCAGCACGGGAAGGTTGCGCGCCTTCAATTTGCCAAGAATGGCGTCCAGGTTCTGTGCGGCCTTCTGCGGGTCGAGCCCGCGCAGCATGTCGTTGGCACCCAGCGCCACGATGGCGGCGTCGGGCTTGTCGCCCAGGGCCCAGTCCAGCCGCGCCAGGCCGCCGGCGGTGGTGTCGCCGCTGACGCCGGCGTTGAGCACGCGCACGTCGAGCCCCTTGGCCTTCAGCGCGCGCTCGAGCTGGAAGGTGAAGCCCTGGCCGGACGGCAGGCCGTAGCCGGCGGTCAGGCTGTCGCCGAGCGCCAGGATGCGGATCTCCGCCAGCGCCGCTGCGGGCAGCGCGGCATTGACAAGGGCGGCGGCGAGCCCATATCGCACAAGGGTCTTCGATATTCGGGCGGCCGCAATTGCGAGCGTTCGCCGCGGCGACGAGGGGCGGCCGATCCTGGTGACCGAAACTTCAGTCTTCACCGGCGAGACCTCTGACGCGATCGTGCAGCTGGACGACGTGCATCTTACACTGTCCAGCGCGGCCGGCGCGGTCAACATCCTGCGCGGCATTTCCTTTTCGGTCGGTTCGGGCGAGACGGTCGGCATCGTAGGGCCCTCGGGTTCCGGCAAGTCCACCTTGATGATGGTGACGGCGGGGCTCGAGCGCCCCACGCGCGGGAGCATCCGCGTGGCCGGCCGCGAACTCGGCGGGATGGACGAGGACGCGCTGGCCCGCTTCCGCCGCGATCATGTGGGGATCGTCTTCCAGTCTTTTCACTTGGTGCCCACGATGACCGCGCTGGAGAACGTCGCCATCCCGCTCGAATTCGCCGGGCGCGGCGACGCCTTCGCGCGCGCCGGCGAGGCCCTGGAGCAGGTGGGGCTGCGGCAGCGCGTGGCCCACTATCCCGGCCAGCTCTCGGGCGGCGAGCAGCAGCGCGTGGCGCTGGCGCGCGCCTTCGCGGTGCATCCGCGCCTGCTGCTGGCCGACGAGCCGACCGGCAATCTCGACCAGGCGACCGGCCACCAGATCATCGAGCTGATGTTCCAGCTCCGCCGGCAGTACGGCACCTCGCTGCTGCTGATCACCCACGATCCCGAGCTGGCGGGGCGCTGCGGGCGCATCGTGCGCCTGCAGGACGGCCGCATCGCCGAGGACAGCCGCGCCGCGGCCGCCGTCCGGCGCGCCGCCCAGGGCCGATCGCGGGGCTGACGCGATGGCCTTGGCCACGCTGGCGCAGGCCGCGCGGATGGCGCGGCGCGAGTTGCGCGGCGGAGTGCGGGGTTTCCGCGTCTTCATGGCCTGCCTGGCGATCGGCGTGGCGGTGATCGCCGGCGTGGGCTCGCTTGGCCGCGCAATCGACGCGGGGCTGCAAGCCGATGCGCGGCTGATGCTGGGCGGCGACGCGGAGCTGCGCCTGACCCATCGCGCGGCGGATCCCGCCGAGCTTGCGTGGATCCGCGGGGCCGGCCGCGCGTCGGAGACGGTCGAGTTGCGGGCCATGGCCCGGGTGGGCGAGAAGCGCAACATCGTCGAGCTGAAGGCGGTCGACGCCGCCTACCCGCTCTACGGCGAGGTCGCGCTCGAAGGCGGCATGAAGCTCGCCGAGGCGCTGGCCGAGCGCGAGGGGCGCTGGGGCGCGGTGGCCGATCCCGACATCGCCGCCAGGCTCGGCGCCAAGCCCGGCGACCGCCTGCGGCTGGGCGACATCGAGCTGGAACTGCGCGCGACCATCGCACGCGAGCCCGACAAGGGCACCAGCCTGTTCCGCTTCGGTCCGCGGGTGATGATCGCAACCGAGGCGCTGGCGGCAACGCAGCTCCTGCAGCCCGGCAGCCTGGTCTACCACGCCTACCGCATCGCGCTTCCGTCCGGACGCGCCGCGCAGGCGTTCCTGGCGGAAACCGGGGAAAGATTTCCGCAGGCGGGCTGGCGCATGCGCAGCCATGTCCAGGCGGATGCGGGCGCGCAGCGTTTCGTCGACCGGCTCACCCTGTTCCTGACGCTGGTCGGGCTGACCGCGCTGCTGGTGGGCGGGGTGGGGGTTGGCAACGCGGTCAAGAGCCATCTCGACGGCAAGGTCGCGACCATCGCCACCTACAAGTGCCTGGGGGCTCCGGGCCGGCTGGTGTTCCTGGCCGGGCTGCTGCAGGTGCTGGCGCTGGCGGGGCTGGGTTCGCTGATCGGCATCGCGCTGGGCGCGCTGGTGCCGATGCTCGCCGGCCCGCTGCTTGCCGACAAGCTGCCGGTGGCCGCGCGGATCGCGCTTTACCCGGGGCCGCTTGCGCTCGCCGGCGCGTTCGGCCTGATCGCCGCGCTGGCGTTCTCGATCTGGCCGCTGGCCGCGTCGCGCGAGGTGCCGGCCGCCGCGCTGTTCCGCGAGATGATCGCGCCCGCGCGGCGCTGGCCGCGCCTGCCCTATGTGCTCTTGACGCTGCTGGCCGCGGTTGCGCTGGCCGGCCTCGCCGTTGTCTGGGCGGTCGACAAGAAGGTCGCGCTGTGGTTCGTCGCCGGGGCGATCGCGAGCCTTGCGGGCTTCCGCCTGATCGCGCTCGGGCTGGTGAGGCTGGCGTCGAAGCTGCCGCGGCCGCGCCGCCCGGTGCTGCGCCTGGCGCTCGCCAACGTGCATCGCCCGGCCGCGCCCACCGCCGGCGTGCTGGTCTCGCTCGGCATGGGCCTGAGCGTGCTGGTGGCCGTGGCGCTGGTGGAGGGCAATATCGGCCGGCAGATCTCCGACCGCCTCCCCAACGCCGCGCCCAGCTTCTACTTCATCGACATCCAGCCGGACCAGGCGGCGGAATTCGACCGCACGGTGGCGGGCACCGGCGCCGGCGACGTGCAGCGCGTGCCCACGGTGCGCGCGCGCATCGTCAAGCTGAACGGCGAGCCGGTCGACCGCCGCGCCGTGCGGCCCGAAGTGTCGTGGGTGCTGCGCGGCGACCGGGCGCTCACCTACGCCGCCGCGATGCCGCCCAAGACGCGGATCGTCGCCGGCCAGTGGTGGCCGGCCGACTACGTCGGCCCGCCGCTGGTTTCCTTCGACGCCGAGGCCGCGCGCGGCATGGGCGTGGGCGTGGGCGATACGCTGACGGTCAACGTGCTGGGCCGCGAGATCACGGCGAGGATAGCGAACCTGCGCGCGATCGACTGGGGCGACCTGACGATGAACTTCGTGCTGATCTTCGCGCCCGGCGTGCTCGAGGCCGCACCGCACACCCATCTCGCCGCCGCGCGTGTCGACCAGGCGCGCGAAGAGGCGCTGTTCAAGGCGGTCACGGACCGGTTTCCCAACGTATCGGCCGTTCGCGTGCGCGACGCGCTCGAGGCGGCGGCACGGCTGGTCGCGCAAGTGGGCATCGCCGTCCGGCTCACCGCCGGCATCACTATCGCCGTGGGCGCGTTGGTTCTGGCCGGCGCGGTCGCGGCCGGCCACCGCAGGCGCGTCTACGACGCCGTGGTGCTGAAGGTGCTGGGCGCCACGAGGCGCGAGGTCGGCCTCGCCTTCCTGGTGGAATACGGGATCATCGGCCTGCTCGCCGCGCTGATGGCGGCCGGCATCGGCAGCGTCGCCGCTTGGGCGCTGGTCACCAGGACGATGGGCATGGAGTGGTATTTCCTGCCCGGCACGGTGGCGGCGGTGGTCGCGCTGGGCCTGACGGTGACGATGGCGCTGGGCTTCGCCGGCACCTTCCGGGCGCTCGGCCAGAAGGCGGCGCCGCTGCTGCGCAATCCTTGAGCCCGTTCATCGCCGGTTCAGCGCGGTGCGCCCATGATGGCAGGGTGACGGCCGGCAACCGCCGTCGGGATGGGGTTCGCGATGGGCATTCGCCGCGTGGTCGTCGCCTTGGCCTTCACCGCTGTGCTGACGGTTGGGGGCTTCTGGGTCGGTTCGATGATCGCGCAGGCGCAGCAACCGCCGCAGCAGCGGCCGGATCGGCCCTATCCGTCCTACCCGCCATACCCGCCCTATCCGCCGCAAGACCCCTATGCCCGTCCGGCCCCGCCGCCGCTGCCATTCCCGTTCCCTATCCCGTTCCCCGACCCTGCCGCGCGCGAGCTGCTGCTGGACGGGGCCGACAAGCTGATCCGGGCGCTCGAGCGCATGATCCTGACCATCCCCACCTACGACCCGCCGGTCGTGACGCCAGAGGGCGACATCATCATCAAGCGCCGGCCGGGGCCGCCCTTGCCGCCGCCGCTGCCGCCCCGGCGACTGCCGCCGCCGGAGCAGGAACGCACGAACCTCTGAGACCCCCGGCAACTTGTTGAATCTACGGATGTCCGCTCCATTGCCCGGCGGCGCGTGGGTGAAATTTCTGTAACCGGCGTTAATGCCGTTCGCCGTTGATTCCGCGCCGGCCAGCGCCCATATTTCCTGGCAGGGAAGGCTTGGCCAAAGGGCCGCCGACCAAGAAGCGCGTCTTGACGAAAGGGCACGGAAACCATGGCAATCCAGGATCGTCGGTATATGACCCGTACCGAGGCGATGCAGGCCGAGATCGATGTCGGCCTGCGCGAGTACATGCTGCGGGTCTACAACTACATGGCCTCGGGGCTGGCGTTGACCGGGATCGTGGCCTATCTGGTCGTCAATTCCAGCCTGCTCGGGCTGTTCTTCGCTGCCACGCCGCGCGGCATTTCGCCGACCCTGCTCGGCTGGGTGGCGATGATCGCCCCGATCGGCATCGTCTTCCTGCTCAGCTTCCGCGTGCACGCGATGAGCGCCG
Organism: uncultured Rhodospirillaceae bacterium; assembly: GCA_964393375.1. Taxonomy (GTDB): domain Bacteria; phylum Pseudomonadota; class Alphaproteobacteria; order JAEULC01; family JAEULC01; genus JAEULC01. The sequence goes on along the minus strand of CAYMTM010000032.1, from coordinate 15,089 downwards.
CGGCGGCGCAGGCGGCGTTCTGGGCCTATGCCGCGATCAACGGCATCGCGTTCTCGACCATCTTCCTGCAGTTCACCGGCGTCAGCATCGCGCGGGTCTTCTTCATCACCGCGGCCACCTTCGGCGCGATGAGCCTCTACGGCTACACGACCAAGCGCGACCTGACCGGCATGGGCATGTTCATGTTCGCCGGCCTGATCGGCATCCTGGTCGCAGGGCTGGTGAACCTGTTCGTGCAGAGCTCGGCGCTGCACTTCGCCATCTCGGTGATCGGCGTGATCGTGTTCGTGGGGCTGACTGCCTACGACACGCAGCGGATCAAGGAAGTCTACTTCGAGGCCGACGGCGAGGAGATCGCCGCCAAGAAGTCGATCATGGGCGCGCTGACGCTCTATCTCGACTTCATCAACATCTTCATCATGCTGATGCAGCTGTTCGGCGACCGCAAGTAAGCGCGCCGGCAGCAGCCGAAACGGAAACCGCCTGGGAGCGATCCCGGGCGGTTTTTTTGCGGTGTCCCTCTCCGATCGGGGGAGGGATTCTCAAATGCACCTTCCCCCGTCCACCTCCACGCACACGCCGGTCAGGAACTCGGCCTCGTCCGAGCACAGGAACAGCGCGGTGTTGGCGATGTCCCTGGGCGTCGACATGCGGCCCATCGGGATGGTCGCCACGAACCTGGCGCGGATCTCCGGCGTGTCCTTGCCGAGGAACTGCGAGAGCATGCCGGTCGCACTCACGACCGGGTTGATGGCTACCACGCGCACCTTGTCGGGCGCGAGTTCGACCGCCATCGACTTGGTGGCGGTGATCGCCGCGCCTTTGCTGGCGTTGTACCAGGTAAGGCCCGGCCTGGGCCGCACGCCCGCCGTCGAGGCAGTGTTCAGTATAACCCCGCCGCCCTGCTTCTTCATGACCGGCACGGCGTGGCGCGCCGACAGGAAGATCGCCTTGACGTTGACCGCGAAGATGCGGTCGAACTCCTTCTCGCTGACGTCGGTCATCGGCTGGTTGCGGTGGGTGAAGCCCGCGTTGTTGACCATGATGTCGAGCCGCCCGTAGCGCTTCAGCGCCGCGCCGACCATCGCCTTGACCTGGGCGTCCTTGGCCACGTCGGCCTTCTGGAAGCAGGCCGTGCCGCCGGCCTTCTTGATCTCCTCGACCACGCGCTTGCCGCCTTCGACGTTGATATCGGCCACCACGACCTTGGCGCCCTCCGCGGCGAAGCGCTTGGCCATGCCTTCGCCGAACCCCGACCCGCCGCCGGTGATGATGGCGACCTTGTTCTTGAGACGCATTGCGTTTCCCCCTCGATTGGATCGTGCTGTGGTCCTGCGACAGGCTCCGGACAAGGAAAAAGGAAAGGCTCCCCATCCTGAGCGTGTCGAAGGATGAGCCTGCGCGGTCCTATCCGTGCTTGATGGCGATGGTCTTGAGCGCGGTGAATCCGTAGAGCGCCTCGAGGCCCTTCTCGCGGCCGAAGCCCGAGCGCTTGACGCCGCCGAACGGCAATTCGACGCCGCCGCCCGCGCCGTAGTTGTTTACGAACACCTGCCCGCAGCGCAGCGCGCGGGCGAGCCGCAGCTGCCGTCCGCCATCCCTGGTCCACACGCCGGCGACCAGGCCATAGGGCGTGCCGTTGGCGATGCGCACGGCCTCGGCCTCGTCGGCAAATCGGATCGCGGCCAGGACGGGACCGAACACTTCCTCCTGGCCGAGCTTGCTGTCGGGCAGGACTGGACCGAAGAAGCTCGGCGCCACGTAGTAGCCGTCGGGTGGCGTGTTGGGCGCGATCGCGCCCTCCGCCAGCTTGGCGACGCCTTCCTTGCGCGCGCCCTCGATATACCCGTCGACGCGCGTCTTCTGCTGCCGGTTGATCAGGGGGCCGCAATCCAGGTCCATGTCCCAGGGCCCGACGCGCAGCGCCCTGAACCGCTGCGACACCGCCTCGGCCACGCGGCCGTAGGCCTTGGCTTCGACCAGCAGCCGGCTGCCGGCCGAGCAGGTCTGGCCGGCGTTCTGGATGATCGCGCCGGTGATGAAGGGCAGGGCTTCGTCCAGGTCGGCGTCGGCGAAAACGAGCTGCGGCGACTTGCCGCCCAGCTCCATCGTCACCGGGATGTTGTGCTTCGCCGCGGCCTGCTGCACCAAGGTGCCCACCTCGGGCGAGCCGGTGAAGGAGATGTGGTCGATGCCGGGATGGGCGCTGAGCGCAGCACCCGCCTCCTCGCCATAGCCCGGCACGACGTTGATCGCGCCGGGCGGGAAGCCCACCTCGGTCGCCAGCTCGCCGATGCGCAAGGAGGACATCGAGGCGTCCTCCGCCGGCTTCAGCACGCAGGCATTGCCGACGGCCAGCGCCGCGCCGACGCTGCGCCCCAGGATCTGCATCGGGTAGTTCCAGGGGATGATGTGGCCGGTCACGCCGTGCGGCTCGCGGATGGTCAGCACGGTGTAGCCATTCTGGTAGGGCAGGGTTTCGCCGTGCAGCTTGTCGGCGGCGCCGCCGTAGAACTCGAAGTAGCGCGCGCAAGCCGCCGAGTCGGCGCGCGCCTGCTTCAGAGGCTTGCCGGTGTCGCGCGCCTCGATCTTCGCCAGCTCCTCGGCGTTGGCGGCGATCGCCTGCGATAGCTTCACCAGCAGGCGCCCGCGCTCGACCGCGGTCAGCCGGCCCCAGGCGCCCTCCAGCGCGTGGCGCGCCGCCTTCACCGCGCGGTCGATATCCTCGACCCCGCCGCGGCCGATGCGCGCGTACTCCGCGCCGTCGCTCGGATCGATCACCGGAATCGTGTCGCCGCCGGCGGCCTCGCGCCAGTCGCCGGCGATCAGCAACTTGGTGGTCATCGGTGCTTCCCCCCGTGCATTTGCGTTTGGGGAAGATTAGTAGCGCCGCGCCCGGCCCCGCGGAAGGGCCGCCGCGGCACGGCAGCCATGCGCCCGGGCTACTGCCGCCCGGTGGTGAGCGTCTCGGTGGAGATGCGGGCAGCGCCCAGGATCGCGCCGGCGTCCTCGACCTGCACGATCACCGCCCAGCTGCGCATCGCGGCGAGGTCGAGCTTCGGCAATTCGATCGCGGCCGCCTGGCCGGACCAGAAACCGACATGCTGGAACTCGCGCACGACGTTGTAGTTGTTGAGCGTCCGCCCGCCGTTCTCGCCGCGCAGCACGCGCGTCATGTGCAGCGGGTCGTAGCCGATCAGGAACACGTCGCACAGCACCTTGGTGTCGCTGGCCGGCAGCTCGACCGTCAGGTTGCCCCTGTCGGTCGTCCCGACCCTGACCGCCACCCGCGGGCCGGGCGTTTCGCGCGCGGTCTGGATCGCGCGCTTGACCGCCGCGCGGTCCGATCCCACCGCCTCGGCGATGCCGTCCACCACCATCTGCGGCGTGTAGACATAGCCGCGTCCCAGGCGCTGGTTGTAGCGGCGCTGCCGGTCGGTGGTGGCGGGCAGGGCGAAGGGGTCCTTCCAGCCGATATAGTCCCAGTAGTCGACGTGCAGCTCCAGGGCCAGGATGTGGTCCTTCCTGGCCAGATCGCCCAGGAACGCCTCGGCCGGGGGGCAGGACGAGCAGCCCTGCGAGGTGAACAGCTCCACCACCGTCGGCGGAAGCTCTCCGGCCCCGGCCGGCAGAGACGGCAGCGCCGCGCCGCAGACGGCCGCGGCGAGCGCGACAGTGAACGCAAGCGCTTTCATGCCGGGAACATAGGCTTCGCGCCCGACCAGCGACAAATCACCCTTCGGTGACCCGCCGGTGACCGGGGCTTTCAACGGTCTTGCGCCCTACTTCGCCTTCAGAAGTCCGCGCAGGACGTAGTGCAGGATGCCGCCGTGGCGGTAGTATTCGACCTCGTCGAGCGTATCGATGCGGCAGAGCAGGCTGACCTGCTCGGTCTTGCCGCCGGCGCGGTGGATCGTCATCTGCACGTCCATGCCGGGCTTGATGCCCTGGGCGATGCCGGTCAGGTCGAAGCTCTCCGAGCCGTCGAGCTTCAGGTCCTTGCGCGTCATGCCGCCCTTGAAGACCAGCGGCAGCACGCCCATGCCCACCAGGTTCGAGCGGTGGATGCGCTCGAAGCTCTCGGCAATCACCGCCTTGACGCCCAGCAGCAGCGTGCCCTTGGCCGCCCAGTCGCGCGACGAGCCGGTGCCGTATTCCTTGCCGGCGAAGATCACCAGCGGTGTCTTGTCCTTCTGGTACTGCATCGCGGCGTCGTAGATTGGCACCACCTTGCCGCTGCCCGCGTGCTTGGTGACGCCGCCCTCGGTGCCCGGGGCCAGCTCGTTCCTGATGCGGATGTTGGCGAAGGTGCCGCGCATCATCACTTCGTGGTTGCCACGCCGCGCGCCGTAGGAATTGAACTCGTCCGGCCTGACCTGGTAGCTCATCAGGTACTCGCCGGCCGGGCTGGTCTTGCGGATGTTGCCGGCGGGCGAGATGTGGTCGGTCGTGATGCTGTCGCCCAGCACCGCCAGCGCCTTGGCGCCCTTGATGTCGCTCAAGGGCTTCGGCTCCTTCGGCATGCCCACGAAATAGGGCGGGTTCTGCACGTAGGTGCTGCCCGGGTTCCAGCTATAGGTCATGCTGGGCTTGGTCTTGATCTTCTGCCATTCCGGCGTGCCGGCGAAGACGTTGGAGTAGCGCTTGCGGAACATCTCGGCGTTGAGCGACTTGTCGAGCGTGGCCTGGACCTCCTTGTTCGAGGGCCAGATATCCTTCAGGAAAACCGCCTTGCCGTCCTTGCCGGTGCCGAGCGGATCCTTCGTCAGGTCGCTCGCCACCGTCCCCGCCAGCGCATAGGCCACCACCAGCGGCGGCGAGGCCAGGTAGTTCACGCGGGTCTGCGGGTTGACGCGGCCCTCGAAGTTGCGGTTGCCCGAGAGGACCGCGCCGACCACCAGGTTGCCTTCGTCGATCGCCTTGGAGATCGGCTCGTTCAAGGGGCCCGAGTTGCCGATGCAGGTGGTACAGCCATAGCCCACCAGGTTGAAGCCCAGCGCGTCCAGGCTCTCCTGCAGGCCGGCCGCCTCCAGATAGTCGGTCACGACCTGCGAGCCCGGCGCCAGCGAGGTCTTGACCCAGGGCTTGGTCTTCAGCCCCTTCTCGTGCGCGTTCTTCGCCACCAGCCCGGCGGCGATCAGGACCGAGGGGTTCGAGGTGTTGGTGCAGGAGGTGATGGCGGCGATCATCACCCCGCCATTGTCGATCGCGTAGTCGGTGCCCGCCACGGGCACGGGCTTCGTCGACTTCTCGCCCGGCGCCTCCTTGAAGGCGAGTTCGTAGCTGTCCTTGACCTTGCCCAGCGGCACGCGGTCTTGCGGCCGCTTCGGTCCGGCCAGCGAGGATTCGACCGTGCCGAGGTCGAGCTCGAGCGTGTCGGTGAACACCGGGTCGGGCGAATTGGGCTCGCGCCACATGCCCTGCGCCTTGGCATAGGCTTCCACCAGCGCCACGCGCTTGGGATCGCGGCCGGTGAAGTTCAGGTAGCGGATCGTCTCGGCGTCGATCGGGAAGAAGCCGCAGGTCGCGCCGTACTCGGGCGCCATGTTGGCGATCGTCGCACGGTCGGCGAGCGTCAGGTGATCGAGCCCCGGCCCGAAGAACTCGACGAACTTGTTGACCACGCCCTTCTTGCGCAGCATCTGCGTGACGGTCAGCACCAGGTCGGTGGCCGTCGCACCTTCCTTCAGCGAGCCGGTCAGCCGCATGCCGATGACCTCGGGGATCAGCATCGACACCGGTTGGCCCAGCATCGCGGCCTCGGCCTCGATGCCGCCCACGCCCCAGCCCAGCACCGCCAGGCCGTTGACCATCGTGGTATGGCTGTCGGTGCCGACCAGCGTGTCGGGATAGGCCACGGTGCGGTTGGCGTCCTTGGCGGTCCATACCACCTGCGCCAGGTATTCCAGATTGACCTGGTGGCAGATGCCGGTGCCCGGCGGCACCACGCGGAAATTGGCGAACGCCTCCTGGCCCCAGCGCAGGAACTCGTAGCGCTCGTTGTTGCGCTCGAACTCCAGCTTGACGTTCTTCTCGAAGGCGCCCGGGCCGCCGTACTGGTCGACCATCACCGAGTGGTCGATCACCAGGTCGACCGGCGACAGCGGATTGATCTTCTTCGGATCGCCGCCCATCGCCACCATCGCGTCGCGCATCGCCGCCAGGTCGACCACCGCCGGCACGCCGGTGAAGTCCTGCATCAGCACGCGCGCCGGGCGGTAGGCGATCTCGCGCGTCGACTTGCGCTCCTTCAGCCACTCGGCCACGGCCTTGACGTCCTCGACCTTGACGCTGCGCCCGTCTTCGTAGCGCAGCAGATTCTCCAGCAGCACCTTCAAGGAATAGGGCAGGCGGGCGAGGTCGCCGAGCCCGGCCTTCGACGCTTCCGCGAGGCTGAAGTAGTCGTAGCTTTCGCCGCCCACCTTCAGCGTGCGGCGGGTCTTCAGGCTGTCCTGTCCGGTAACGCTCACGGTGTCTCTCCCTCACCTTTGGGCCTGGGCTTTGCGGCCAAAATAACCATGTTCCCGCCCAAGCACCAGCACGGGCGGGAAAGTCGCAGAGCCTATCCCCCAATGTCTTGACCCTTCCTTACCAATGGGTTACGTGTCGCGGGCAGGGAAACGATGAGAGCCGGCGGGCAACGCCGGCCGGTCGGGAATGGCTGACGCCTGGGCGGGAACCGCGGCTGTCGCGAGCTGCGGGGACATCCGAGAGCGCCGCCTTTCCCCAGCATCGGGCACGGGAGACGCGGCGGCGATGACCACGACCGGCAACCTCACCCAGGCGGGCTATCGCCCGGCCTGGGCGGATACCTTCCCCAAGCTGCTCCGCTTCCAGGCGGCTGCGCGCGGCGATCGCCCGGCCTCGCGCGAGAAGGCCTATGGCATCTGGGAATCCTGGACGTGGGCCCAGGTGCGCGACAACGTGCGCGACCTCGCCTGCGGCCTGCACGTCATGGGGCTCAAGCGCGGCGACAAGGTCGCCATCGTCGGCGACAACCGCCCGCGGCTCTACTGGACCTTCGTCGCCGCCCAGTCGCTGGGCGCCATCCCCGTGCCGGTCTACCAGGACTCGGTCGCCGAGGAGATGCGCTACGTGCTCGACCACGCGGAGATCCGCTTCGCCGTGGCCGAGGACCAGGAGCAGGTCGACAAGCTGACCGAAATCAAGCCGCGCTGCCCGCTGCTCGAGCGGATCGTCTACGAGGACCCGCGCGGGATGCGGCACTACGACCACGCCGCGCTTTCGTCCTATGCCGAGGTGCAGAAACAGGGCCGCGAATTCGCGGCGGCCAATCCGGGTTTCTTCGACGCCGAGGTGGACAAGGGCAAGGGCACGGACGTGGCGGTGATGCTCTACACGTCCGGCACGACGGGCCAGCCCAAGGGCTGCATGCTGAGCTTCGACAACCTTCTGATCACGGCGGAGAACGCGGCGCGCTTCGACAAGCTGACCGCCGAGGACGAAATCCTCGCCTACCTGCCGATGGCCTGGGTCGGCGACCACATCTTCTCCTACGCCGAGTCCTACGTGACCGGATTCTGCGTCGCCTGCCCGGAAAGCGGCGCCACGGTCCTCAACGACCTGCGCGAGCTGGGGCCGACCTTCTTTTTCGCGCCGCCGCGGATCTTCGAAAATCTGCTGACCACGGTGACGATCCGCATGGAGGACGCGGGCGCGCTGAAGCGCCTGATGTTCCGCTTCTTCATGGATGTCGCCAAGCGCAGCGGCAGCCGGATCATGGACGGCGAGCCGGTGTCGGCCTGGGATCGCCTGCTCTACGCGCTCGGGCGATGGCTGGTCTACGAGCCGCTCAAGAACACGCTGGGCTTCACCCGCGTGCGGATCTGCTACACGGCCGGCGAGGCGATCGGGCCGGACATGTTCGCCTTCTACCGCTCGCTCGGCATGAACATGAAGCAGCTCTACGGCCAGACCGAGGCGGCGGTGTTCATCGCCATGCAGCCCGACGGGCAGGTCAAGCGCGATACGGTGGGCACGCCGGCGCCCCAGGTCGAGATCAGGATCGCCGAGAACGGCGAGGTCATGTTCAAGAGCCCGGGCGTGTTCCTTGAGTATTACAAGAACCCCAAGGCAACGGCCGAAACCAAGACGCCGGACGGCTGGGTGCACACCGGCGATGCGGGCTATCTCGACCAGGACGGCCAGCTCGAGATCATCGACCGCGCCAAGGACGTGGGCAAGCTGCGCGACGGTTCGCTGTTCGCGCCGAAATACATCGAGAACAAGCTGAAGTTCTTCCCCTATATCCGCGAGGCGGTTGCCTTCGGCGCCGGGCGCGACCATGTGTGCGCCTTCATCAACATCGACATGGCGGCGGTCGGCGACTGGGCCGAGCGGCGCAACATCGCCTATGGCGGCTACCAGGAGCTGGCGGCGCGCGAGGAGGTCTACGAACTGATCCGGGGCAACGTCGAGGAGGTCAACCGCGACCTGGCGGCGGACCCGCACATGGCCGCCTCGCAGATCAGGCGGTTCCTGATCCTGCCGAAGGAACTCGACGCCGACGACGGCGAGCTGACGCGCACGCGCAAGGTAAGGCGCGGCACCATCGCCGACCGCTACGCCGCCTTGGTCGACGCGCTCTATTCCGGCCGCGACCATGTCGAATTGAAGGTGGAGGTGCGGTTCGAGGACGGCCGCACCGGCTCGATCCACGGGCGCGTGCGCATCGCCGAAGCCAAGACCTTCCCGCCAGCGCACGCCCGCGAGGCGGTGCCCGGACGCAAGGCCGCCTGACGGGCGCAGCGGCGATGGAGCGCAAAAGACCGCTCGGCGACGTCCTGCTGCAGGTCGACGACATCTCGCTCAGCTTCGGCGGCGTGCAGGCGCTGACCGGCGTCAGCTTCGACATCCGCCGGCACGAGATCCGCGCCATCATCGGGCCCAACGGCGCCGGCAAGAGTTCTATGCTCAATGTCATCAACGGCTTCTACCATCCCCAGCAGGGCAAGATCACCTTCAAGGGCGAGACCAGAAGCCAGATGCGCCCGCACGAAGCCGCGCGTCAGGGCATCGCGCGCACCTTCCAGAACATCGCGCTGTTCCGCGGCATGTCGACGCTCGACAACATCATGACCGGAAGGCTGCTCAAGATGCACGGCAATCCGCTGTGGCAGGCCGTCTGGTGGGGCCCGGCCGAGCGCGAGGAGATCGAGCACCGCGAGCATGTGGAGCGCATCATCGACTTCCTGGAGATCCAGTCGATCCGCAAGGTCCCGGTCGGCCAGCTCCCTTATGGCCTGCAGAAGCGCGTCGAGCTGGGCCGGGCGCTGGCGGCCGAACCGGAGCTGCTCTTGCTCGACGAGCCGATGGCGGGGATGAACGTCGAGGAGAAGGAGGACATGTGCCGCTTCGTGCTCGACGTCAACGACGAGTTCGGCACCACGATCGCGCTGATCGAGCACGATATGGGCGTGGTGATGGACCTCAGCGACCGCGTGGTGGTGCTGGACTACGGCCGCAAGATCGCCGACGGCACGCCCGACGAGGTGCGCCGCGACAAGAAGGTGATCGACGCCTATCTGGGCGTGAGCCACTAGGGGAAGGTGGATGGGTCCCTTTCTCGAAGTCCTGATCGGCGGCCTGCTCGCGGGCGTGCTCTATTCGCTGGTGGCGCTCGGCTTCGTGCTGATCTTCAAGGCCTCGGGCGTGTTCAATTTCGCCCAGGGCGCGATGGTGCTGTTCGCCGCCTTGTCGCTGGTCAGGCTGATGAGCGACGGCTTGACGATCGGGCACTATGTCGGCGCCGCCGTCATCCTCGGCCTGGCGCTCGGCTACCTGGCACTGCTCGGATGGCGCCGCGCCAAGCCGCAGGCGCCACCCGCGCCGCAGGCGCGCTGGACCACGCTGATCGCATTCGCCGCGCTGGGCGGGGCGCTGGCGGCCTTGTACGGCGCCAAGGGCTGGTCGGGCTGGGTCGCCGTGCCGGCCGCCGCGGCGATCATGGGCCTGCTGGCGATCGCGATCGAACGGCTGGTGCTGCGCCCGCTGGTGAACCAGGAGCCGATCATCTTGTTCATGTCCACGATCGGCATCGCCTTCTTCCTCGATGGCTTTGCGCAGACGATCTGGGGCAGCGAGATCTATACGCTCGATCTCGGCATTCCCAAGGATCCGCTTTTCCTGCTGGAATCGGTCTTCGAGGGCGGCATCCTGGTGAACAAGCTCGACATCTTCGCCGCCGTCATCGCCGGCGTGCTGGTGGCCGTGCTGGCGGTGTTCTTCCAGAGGACGCGCATCGGCCGCGCGCTGCGCGCCGTCGCCGACGACCACCAAGCCGCGCAGTCCGTCGGCATCCCGTTGAACCAGATCTGGATCATCGTATGGACGGTGGCCGGATTCGTCGCGCTCGTTGCCGGCATCGTCTGGGGTTCGGCGCTCGGCGTGCAGTTCTCGATTGCGCTGGTGGCGCTGAAGGCGCTGCCGGTACTGATCCTCGGCGGCCTCACCTCGGTGCCCGGCGCGATCATCGGCGGTTTGCTGATCGGCATGGGCGAGAAGCTCTCGGAGGTCTATTTCGGTTCGATCATCGAGGCGACCGTCGGCGGCGTCGTCGCGGCGCTGTCGCTGTCGCCCGATCTCGTGCCGGCGGCCGGCACGTTCCGCGGGATCGAGAACTGGTTCGCCTACATGCTGGCGCTCGTGGTGCTGCTGTTCCGGCCGCAGGGCCTGTTCGGCGACCGGATCATCGAAAGGATCTAGGGCGATGATCTATCGCGAGGCGGGCCAGTTCAAGACCAACTACCGCGCCGACCAGGCGGTGTTCCCGATCCTGCAGGACCGCATCGCCATCGCGCTGATCCTCTTGTTGGCTTATATCGGCGTGCCGCTGTTAGCCACCGACTACCTGTTCCTGGCGATCCTGATACCGTTCCTGATCCTTACGGTCGCGGCAATCGGGCTCAACATCCTGGTGGGATACTGCGGCCAGATTTCGCTGGGCACCGGGGCGTTCATGGCGGTGGGCGCCTATTCGGCCTACAACTTCGCGCTGCGCGTGCCGGAGCTGAACCTGCTGGTCGTATTCCTGCTGGCGGGCGGATGCGCGGCGCTGGTGGGCATCCTGTTCGGCATCCCCAGCCTGCGCATCAAGGGTTTCTACCTGGCGGTCGCCACGCTCGCGGCCCAGTTCTTCATCGACTGGCTGTTCAGCCGCATCGGCTGGTTCACCAACTACACGCCCTCAGGCTCGGTCACCGCGCCGCAGATCAAGATCTTTGGCAAGATCTTCCACTCGCCGACCGAGAAATACCTGCTCTGCCTGTTCATCGTCACGATCGCGGCGCTGCTCGCCAAGAACCTCGTCCGCGGCCGGATCGGGCGCAGCTGGATGGCGATCCGCGACATGGACATCGCCGCCGAGATCATCGGCATCCGCTCGATGACCGCCAAGCTCTCGGCCTTCGCGGTCTCCTCGTTCTTCATCGGCGTCGCGGGCGCGCTGTGGGCGTTCGTGTTCCTGGAGTCGTGGGAGCCGCTGGCCTTCGACATCAACCGGTCGTTCAGCCTGCTGTTCATGGTGATCATCGGCGGGCTGGGCTCGATCCTCGGCTGTTTCCTGGGCGCCGCCTTCATCACCATCGTACCGATCTTCCTTAACCAACTGCCGACGATCCTGGGCATTCCGATGTCGACGGCGACGATCTCTCACCTGGAATTCATGGTCTTCGGGTCGCTGATCGTCTTCTTCCTGATCGCCGAGCCGCACGGGCTTGCCCGGCTGTGGAATGTCGGCAAACAGAAGCTGCGCCTATGGCCGTTTCCGCATTGATTGCGGGCAACGGAAGGATTTGATCCTGCGCGGCGTCATGGTACACGTAGGATCAAGGGCCGACGCAGGGAAGATCGGTCGGCTTGAACCAAGACAAGGGAGGAAGTTCATGAAGCTGAACAGACTTGCCGCCATCGCCGGGCTTGCCATGGCGTTGCCGTTGGCCGATGCCGGCCAGGCCCTGGCGCAAAACCAGCAGTTCATTCCGATCCTGGTCTACCGCACGGGCGCCTATGCCCCGAACGGCATTGCGCTGGCCAACGGCATGGCCGACTACATCAACATGCTGAACGAGCGCGACGGCGGCCTGAACGGCGTCAGGCTGGTGGTCGAGGAGTGCGAGTTCGGCTACGCCACCGACAAGGGTGTGGAGTGCTATGAACGCGTGAAGTCGAAGGCGGTGGCGTTCTCGCCCTACTCCACGGGCGTCACCTTCGCGCTGACCGAGAAGGCGCCGGTCGACAAGATCCCGCTGCTCACCATGGGCTACGGGCGGTCCGAGTCGGCGGACGGCAGCGTGTTCACCTGGAATTTCCCCATTCTCGGCACCTATTGGAGCGCGGCCGACATCCTGCTGCAGCACGTCTCCAAGAAGGGCTCGCTGAAGGGCAAGAAGATCACGCTGGTCTATCACGACTCGCCCTACGGCAAAGAGCCGATCCCGGTGCTCCAGGAGCAGGCCAAGAAGTTCGGGTATACCTTCGAGGCGATCCCGGTCACCCATCCGGGCGTCGAGCAGAAGGCGGTCTGGCTGCAGATCCGCCAGAGCAGGCCGGACTACGTGTTCCTGTGGGGCTGGGGCGTGATGAACTCGACCGCGATCAAGGAAGCCGCAGCGGTCAACTACCCGCGCGAGAAGATGTACGGCGTGTGGTGGTCGGGCGCCGAGCCCGACGTGCTGCCGGCCGGCGACGGCGCCAAGGGCTACAACGCGCTGGCGCTGCACCCCGCGGGCACGGTCTACGAGGTGCACAAGGACATCTTCAAGTACGTCGTCGACAAGGGCAAGAGCCAGGCCAAGCGCGAGGAGGTCGGCCACGTGCTCTACAACCGCGGCATCCTCAACTCGATGCTGACGATCGAGGCGATCCGGACGGCCCAAGAGAAGTTCGGCAAGAAGCCGATGACCGGCGAGCAGGTCCGCTGGGGCTTCGAAAACCTCAACATCACCGCCGAGCGCGTGAAGCAACTGGGCATGGAAGGGTTGATCGCGCCGATCAAGCTCTCCTGCGCCGACCACGAAGGCGCGCGCCGTGCGCGCATCCACCAGTGGGACGGCAAGCAGTGGGTCTACACGACTGAATGGATCGAGGCCGACACCAAGTACCTGCGGCCGAAGATGGAAGCGGCCGCCAAGGCCTATGCTGCCGAGAAGAAGATCGAGGCGCGCGACTGCGCGAAGGTCGCGAGCTAGGTCTGGAAGACCGGGGCGGGCATTCGAGTCCGCCCCGGCCGCCTTCGCGCCGGACGATCATGCTATGACCGCAGCCGTCGTCCCGCAGGCCGAAGCAGCCAGGCCGCTGCTCGCGGTCAACAACGTCGAGGTCATCTACAACCACGTCATCCTGGTGCTGAAGGGCGTGTCGCTCAGCGTGCCCGAGGGCGGGATCGTGGCGCTGCTGGGCGCCAACGGCGCCGGCAAGTCGACCACGCTCAAGGCGATCTCGAACCTCTTGCGCGCGGAGCGCGGCGAGGTCACGAAGGGTTCGGTCGAATACCGCGGCACGCGCGTCGACGGGCTCACCCCCAACGACCTTGTGCGCATGGGCGTGATCCAGGTGATGGAGGGTCGGCACTGCTTCGGCCACCTGTCCGTGGAGGAGAACCTCCTGACCGGCGCCTTCACCCGCAGCGACGGACCGGGCGAGATCGTCCGCGACCTTGAGCTGGTCTACCAGTACTTCCCGCGGCTCAAGGAGCGCCGCCACGCCATGGCCGGCTACACCTCGGGCGGCGAGCAGCAGATGACGGCAATCGGCCGCGCGCTGATGTCCAGACCGCGCATGATCCTCTTGGACGAGCCGTCGATGGGCCTGGCGCCCCAGCTCGTCGAGGAAATCTTCGAGATCGTGGCCCGGCTCAACAGGCAGGAGGGCGTGAGCTTCCTGCTGGCCGAGCAGAACACCAACATCGCGCTGCGCTTCGCCACCTACGGCTACATTCTCGAGAACGGCCGCGTGGTCCTGGACGGCGCGGCCGCCACCTTGCGCGAGAACGAGGACGTCAAGGAGTTCTATCTCGGCATGAGCGCAGGCGCCAGGCGCAGCTTCCGCGACGTCAAGCACTACCGCCGGCGCAAGCGCTGGCTGGCGTGATGGCCGGCGCCGGCTACTTCTACGACGCGCTGGAGACGCGAAGCCCCGAGGAACGCGAGCGTGCGCTGTTCGCCGCGCTGCCGGACCAATTGCGCCGTGCCATGGCGACGCCGGGCTACGCGCGCATCCTCCGGGACGTCGACCCCGACCAGGTGAAGGACCGCGCCGCGCTGGCGAAGGTGCCGGTCACGCGCAAGTCGTCGTTGATCGCGGCGCAGAAGGAGCAGCCGCCCTTCGCCGGCTTGAACGCCACCGCACCCGGGGATCTCGGCCGCATCTTCATGTCGCCCGGCCCGATCTTCGATCCCGAGGGAAGGCGGCCCGACTGGTGGCGGCTTGCCCGCGCGCTCTACGCCGCGGGGTTTCGCCGGGGCGACATCGTCCACAACTGCTTCTCCTATCACCTGACACCGGCGGGCTCGATGCTCGAGATGGGCGCGCACGCGCTGGGCTGCGCGGTGATCCCCGGCGGCGTCGGCAACACCGAAAGCCAGGTCCAGGCCATCGCCGGGTTGAAACCCGCGGGCTACACCGGCACGCCGTCCTTCCTGAAGATCATCCTGGACAAGGCCAAGGAACTGGGCGCCGACGTGTCGTCGCTGAAGCGCGCGCTGGTCTCGGCCGAGGCCCTGCCGCCTGTTCTGCGCGCCGAGCTCGACGGGCGTGGCGTGAAGACCTTGCAGTGCTACGCCAGCGCCGATCTGGGCCTGATCGCCTACGAGTCGCCGGCCAAGGAAGGGATGATCGTCGACGAAGGGCTGATCCTCGAGATCCTGCGCCCGGGCACGGGCGACCCCGTCGCGCCGGGCGAGGTGGGCGAGGTCGTGGTCACGACCTTCAACCAGGACTACCCGCTGGTGCGCTTCGCCACCGGCGACCTTTCGGCGGTGCTGCCGGGCCCGAGCCCCTGCGGGCGCACCAACACGCGCATCAAGGGCTGGATGGGCCGCGCCGACCAGACCACCAAGGTCAAGGGCATG